>NZ_JBXASM010000002.1:0-357034 GCF_058809295.1 Schumannella sp. GW821-FHT10F01 | reverse complement strand
GTGATGACGGGCGCGGCGGCGCGGCGGGCGGCGGCGAGCACGGCGCGCTCCCGGGCCTCGCGCTGCCGGCGCTGCTCGGCGAGCAGCCTGGCCTGCGCCGCGGCGTCGCGTGCGGTGGCCTCGACGCGCACCTCGTCGGGCACCTCGGCCGACTCGGCCATGACGCGGAGGGTCTGCTGCAGCCGGGTCGCGTTCCGCTCGGTGGCGAGGTACTCGCGACGGCGGAACCACGTGGGCAGCAGGTAGGCGAACCAGAGCACGGCGGCGACGGCGAACATGACCGCCGTCCCCAGTCCCGTGAACTCCATGCGTACACGGTACGGACGCGATCGCGTTTCCCCGGGACCGCCACGCCCTCGACCTCAGGTCGAAGGTTCGCGTGAGGGCTGGGAGTTCGACCAATGCTGCGCATCGGCACGGATGCTCGAGAACATCACGCCGCACTCGTGCCGATGCGCAGCATTGGTGAGGATGACGCCTCAGCCGAAACGGAGCGGGAGGGCCGCGGCGGCGCGGTCCGCCTCCGGCACGCTGCCCGCGCCGGCGGGCACGCGGCCGTCGAGCCAGCGGCGCAGCACGCCGTGCGGCAGCTCCTCGACCGTGAGCGCGAAGGCGAAGTGGTCGCGCCAGTCGCCGTTGATGTGGATGTACCGGCGGCGCAGGCCCTCGTAGCGGAAGCCGAGCTTCTCGACCACGCGGAGCGACGGGGCGTTCTCCGGGCGGATGCAGATCTCCATCCGGTGCAGCCCGAGCCCGAAGAAGCAGTGATCGGTCGCCAGGGCGACCGCGGTCGGCGTCACGCCGCGGCCCGCGACCCGCTCGGCGACCCAGTATCCGATCGACGCGGACGACAGCGAGCCGTAGCCGATGCCCGACACGTTGAGCTGCCCGGCGAAGACGCCGTCGACGTCGATCGCGAACGGCAGCCCGCCGCCGTTGCGCGCGTTCGCGAGCAGGGCGCGGATGTTGGAGCGGGCGTCCATCAGCCGGGCGCCGTGCGGGTCGGTCGCCTCCCACTGCCGCAGCCAGCGGCGGTTCGCCACGAGCTCGCCGTCGAGCGCCCGGGCGTCACGCAGCCGGATGGGGCGGATCGTGACCGGTCCCTCACTCAGGGTCGGGAGCACCGGTCTCCGCCTCGGGGGCCTCGGCGTGGCCGGCCTCCGGCAGCCCGGCCGCGAAGCCGGCGAGCCAGGCGCGGAAGTCCGGTCCGAGGTCGTCGCGGTCGGAGGCCAGCTGCACGATCGCCTTGAGGTAGTCGAGGCGGTCGCCGGTGTCGTAGCGGCGGCCGCGGAACACGACGCCGTGCACGCCGCCGGCCCAGGCCGGGCCGCTCGCGAGCGTCTCCAGCGCATCCGTCAGCTGGATCTCGCCGCCCTTGCCGGGCGCGGTGTTCTCGAGGATCTCGAAGATCTCCGGGCGCAGCACGTAGCGGCCGATGACGGCCAGGTTCGAGGGCGCGTCCTCGGGGGCCGGCTTCTCGACCATGGACGTGATGCGCACGACGCCGTCCTCGCCGGTCGGCTCGACCGTGGCGATGCCGTAGAGGTGCGTCTGCGACGGGTCCACCTCGAGCAGGGCGACGACGGTCGTGTTCTTCTGCTGCTGCACCTCGAGCATCTTCTCGAGCAGCACGTCGCGCTCGTCGATGATGTCGTCGCCGAGCAGCACGGCGAACGGCTCGCGGCCGACGTGCATCTTCGCGCGGAGCACGGCGTGGCCGAGGCCCTTCGGGTCGCCCTGGCGCACGTAGTGCACGTCGGCGAGGTCGGTGGAGTGCTTGACCTTCTCGAGCTTGGCGCTGTCGCCCTTCTCGGTGAGCACCTGCTCGAGCTCGCCGACGCGGTCGAAGTGGTTCTCGAGCGCCGTCTTGTTGCGTCCGGTGATCATCAGCACGTCGTGCAGGCCGGCGCGCACCGCCTCCTCCACCACGTACTGGATGGCGGGCTGGTCCACCACCGGCAGCATCTCCTTGGGCATCGCCTTGGTCGCGGGCAGGAAGCGGGTGCCGAGGCCAGCCACAGGAATGACCGCCTTGGTGATCGTCGTCGCCATGGCGACAGGGTATCGGGTCGCCTGGCTACCATCAGAGGCATGCCCGACGACATCGACGATGCCAAGCGAGCGCTCAGGGCGGAGCTCCGCGAGCGGCGGCGCATCCGCACGTCGACGGAGAAGGCCGCGGCCGACGCGAACGTGACCGAGCGCCTCGGCGAGCTGACCCGCCGCTACGCGCCGGCGCTGGTCGCCGCCTACCTCTCCACCCCGGACGAGCCGGAGACGCGCACCTGGCTCCGCACGATCGCCGGGCAGGGCATCCGCATCCTCCTGCCGGTCTCCCGGGCCGACGGTCTGCTCGACTGGGCGCCGTACGACGGCGAGGACGAGGACCAGGACGTGCTCGGCATGCCGACGCCGACCACCGAGCTGCTCGGGCCGATCGCGATCGACGACGCCGATCTCATCCTCGTGCCGGCGGCGTGCGTCGACCGGAGCGGCATGCGGATGGGCTGGGGCCGCGGGTACTTCGACAAGACGCTCGGATCGATGCAGAACTGCCCGCCCGTCTATGCTGTGGTGTTCGACGACGAGCTGCTCGACGAGGTGCCGCGCGACCGTCACGACATGCCGGTGAACGGGGTGGTCACCCCGTCGGCGATCGTCGACCTCCAGCCCTGACTCCGGCACCTCCGAGGACTCATGCCCACCTACTCCTACCGCTGCACCGCGTGCGGCACCGCCTTCGACGTGCAGCAGTCGTTCACCGACGACTCGCTCACGGAGTGCCCCACCTGCGGCGGGGCGCTGCGCAAGCTCTTCAGCGCGGTCGGCGTCACATTCAACGGGTCCGGGTTCTACCGCACGGACTCCCGCGCTAGCGTGAAGGGCGGAGGCGGATCGAAGGCCGAGGGCTCCTCCGGCTCCTCGTCCGGCACGTCCGGCTCCGGCTCCACCTCGGGCTCGTCGGGCTCGTCGTCATCGGGGTCGTCCGGCTCGTCCGGGTCGGGCTCGAGCGGCGGATCGACGGGCTCCAGCTCCTCCAGCTGACCCCGGCGGGCCTGCCCCGTCCGGTCCCCCGACCCGAAAGGCAGCCCCGCATGATCCAGGGTTTCAAGGAGTTCGTGCTCCGCGGCAACGTCATCGACCTCGCGGTCGGTGTGGTCATCGGATCCGCGTTCACCGCGATCGTGACCGCCCTCGTCACCGGCATCTTCAATCCCGTCATCGCGCTCCTGTTCAACGCGAGCGACCTGAACAAGGCCGGCATCGTGCTGCGCGACAACCCGGGCACCGACAACGACATCGTGCTCGCCTGGGGTACCGTGATCGCCGCCGTGATCCAGTTCCTGCTGGTCGCGCTCGTCGTGTACTTCGCGCTCGTCGTGCCGATGAACCGCCTGAAGAAGGTGTCGTTCGGCAAGAAGGTCGAGGAGGAGTCCGCGCCGGCCGTGCCGACCGAGCTCGACCTGCTCGTCGAGATCCGCGACCTGCTGGCATCGCAGAACACCGCCCAGCGCGGCGCCGACCCGAACCCGCCGTACAACAGCGGCGCCACGGCGTAAGGGCGATCCGGATCCCTGAGCCTGTCGAAGGGCGGCTTCGACAGGCTCAGCCATCCGAGGAGAGGCGCTAGCGCTCAGTAGTGCGGGGGCTTCTCCGCACGCATCCGCTCGTCGTTGTCGCGGCCGGTGCCGCGCTCCGGCTCCGAGTCCGGATGCGGGTCGCTGCCCGCGGGCGGCTCGGTCGTGACGCGCCGACGGACGCGTCGCGGCCGCTCGACCGGCTCCGGCCGTGCGTCGTCCGGCATCGTCAGTCGGAGGCCGGGACGACCCCGGCGGTGCGCGCGACGCGGTCCGCGACGGCGTCCGGGTCGCTGAACAGCTCGAACGCGTGCACGCGGGCGTAGTGCCAGCCGAGCCGGCGCAGCACCTCGGGGCGCAGCCGCAGCGACTCGCGCAGGCTGCGGCCGAGCAGGGCGGCATCCGTGTCGACGACGACGCAGGTGCCGCCGTTCGCGGCGACCAGGCCGAGCTTGCCGCGGTGCCCGAGGGCGACCCGCAGGCCGCGGGCGGAGAGCCGGCGGGCGAGGTCGACGAGCATCGGATCGGCGGCGTCCGGGAGCTCCGGGTCGGGCAGCGGCGCGGCGACCTCGTCGAGGATCTCGGCGAGCGCGATCGCGCCGTGGCGCATGCGGCCGTCCTCGACGTCGTCGGGCCGGAAGCAGGTGACGATGAGCAGCGAGCGGCGGGCCCGGGTCATCGCGACGGCGAGCAGCCGCTCGCCGCCCGGACGCCCGAGGGCGCCGAAGTCGCTGAGCACGCGGCCGTGCGGGGTGCGTCCGTAGCCGAGCGAGAAGATCACTCGGTCGCGGCTCTGCGCGAGCGCGCCCTCGATCGTCGAGACCGCGAACGGCTCCGGCCGGTCGCCGAGCACGAAGTCGGCGAGCTCGGGACGCGTCGACGTCGCCGCGAGCACCGCCTGCTGCACGCGCACGGCGTGCTTCTCGGAGGCGGAGACGACCATGAGCGACTCGCGCGGGCGCGTGGCCGCGTGGTCGATGACGAGCTGGACGACGCGGTCGACCTCGGCGTCGACGCTCTCGACCGCGCCGGTGACGCTGTCCGGCAGGCCGGTGCCGCCCTCGATGTAGTCCAGCGCGATGCTGGCGTGGCCGAGGAAGCAGCCGGCCCACGGCAGCGAGTCGAGGCGGCCGCCGTAGAACTTGCGGTTGATGAGCTCGGCGAGGTCCTCGCCGCCGGCCCGGTAGCTGCGCGTGAGCGACAGCACCGGCAGCAGGTCGGCGAGGCGGGCGAGCGCCGAGTGCGCGTGCAGCTCGTCGACGTCGAGCTCGGGGTCGCGGCGGTGCTCCGGCTCGTCGATCGCGGTGAGGAACGGCGCGGGCGTCTGCGTGACCGGGTCGCCGATCGCGATCACCTGGCGCGCACGGCGGATGGCGCCCACCGACTCCGCGACGGTCACGGCACCGGCGTCGACGAGCACGACGGCGTCCATCGCGAGGTCGTCGTCGATGAGGTGCGTCTCGTATGGCGACGCGAGCCAGACCGGCGCGATGACGCGGGCCAGCCGCGGCGCGATCCGCTGCAGCGCGGTCGAGTCGACGCCGCCGGCGCGGAGGGCGTCGCGCAGTGCGGCCGCCTCCTCCGGGTAGTCGGCGATGCCGATGCTCCAGCGCTCGGCGAGCTGCCACGACAGCAGCTGCGCGCTGCCGGTCGCGTGCGCCTCGTCGACGAGGCGGAAGTCGGCCTCGAGCCGCTCCAGCACCTGCGTGTTCGCGCCGAGCAGGGCGCGGTCGGACTCGAGCAGCGCGTCGAGGGAGGAGCGCCACCAGGCCAGCTCCAGCTCGGCGGCGACCTGCTCCTCCGGCACGTGGCGCGCGGCGAGGTCGGCGATGAGGGGCTCGAGGTCGAGGTGGTGCAGGGTCGCGAGCAGCTCGGTGCGCTCGACGAGGTTCGTCAGCACGTCCGAGTCGGCGGCGAGGCCCTCGAGCATCCGCTCGAGCTCGTCGATCGGCAGGGTCGCGAGCCGGTCGCCGGCGCTGTGCGCGTCCGTGCCGCGGCCGAGCGGGGCGTCGAGATCGGCGAGGTCCTGCGACACCTGCTGCCAGGCGACGTGCACGTCGGCGATGCCGATGGGCACCTCGGGCGCGACGCCGGCGGCGACGTAGCGCTGCCACATCATCCGCTGCTGCTGCACCTTCGTGAGCGCCTCGTGGAGGTCGCCGACGTGCATGCCGGGGCGCACGTACTCGCGGGCCAGCGCCTTGAGACGCCGGCGGTTGCCGCCGGACATGGTCGGGCTGTCGCGACGGGAGGCGGTCGCGGCGATGAGCTCGCTGAGCGAGCGGTCGAACACGCTCGGCACGAAGCGGTCGAGGGTGTCGCGCAGCTCGGCGAGCAGCCGCAGGTAGATGCCGAGCTCCTCGATGCTCTCGAACGGCCGCATGCGGGTCGAGCCGATGAGGTCGCGGGCGCGCTCGAGCAGGCGCGGCAGCTCGTCGTTCTTCAGGCGCCGGGCGAGCTCGTGCGCGCGGGACGCGTCGTCGCCGGTCGCGAACTGGGCGCCGTACCAGGGCGAGTCGCCGGGGCCGTAGCGGAACTCGCCGAGGCGGGCCGCGTCGACCATGGTGCCGGCGACATCCGGGCGGTTCGCGACGAGCGACTCCACCGCGTGCCGCGACAGGCGCGCGGTCGTCGACGGCGGCTCCGGCAGCAGCGCGAGGCGCGACAGCTCGGTGACGCAGTCGAGCACCGAGACGCCGAGCACCGCGTCCGGGCGCGAGAGCGCGCCGCGGTAGTCGAGCAGCACGCCGCGGAGCCGCACGAGCGCCTCGTCGATGTCCGCGAGCTGCGGACGGCGGGCCTTCTCGTTGCGGCCGATGGAGCGGACGAGGTCGCGGCGGAGCGTGCCGGGCTGCACCGTGAGGCCCGGGAGGCCGATCTCGGTGAACCGGTCGGCGATGCCGCGGAGGCTGGCGCGGCGCGGGCTGACGACGAGCACGCGCTTGTTCTGCGCGACGAGCGCGCCGATCGCGTTCACCACGGTCTGCGTGCCGCCCGAGCCGGGCATGGTCTTCACGACGATCGAATTGCCGGCGGCGACCTGCGCGAGCACCTGCTCCTGCTCCGCGTCCGCGTCGAGCAGCAGCGTGTCGGTGGACGGCTCGCGGCGATCCGGATCGCTCGGCTCGACGTGCGCGGAGCCGGCGCCGATCGCGGTCGCGGCGCTGTCGTTGCCGGCGAGCGCGTCGAGCACCGGGTGCTCGAGCTCGCGGGCGTCGGACAGCATGGGCGCGGCGACGTCGCTGAACGTGGAGACGAGCAGCCGCGGGGCGACCGTGTAGTCGGGCAGGTGCGCGGTGAGCGAGCGGAGCTGGTCGATGACCGCGTTCGGCTTGAACGTGCCCTCGTTGTCGGTGAGCGCGACGAAGGCGCGGGCGTCGAGCGAGATGCCGAACTGCTGCTCCATCGCGCGGGCGAACGCCGGGTTCAGCGCGGGGCCGCCGCGCAGCTTCAGCTCGAAGTCGCGGCCGGCGCGGCGGATCGCGAGCGGACGCAGCAGCACGGGCGCGCAGAACGCCTCCCCGGCGCGGGTCCAGGTCGCGACGCCGATGCCGAGGTGCACGGCGTCGATGCCGCGGGTCGCGGCGAGGTCGGCGCCCTTGGCGGCGATCTGGTCGGCGGCCTGCCGCGCCGTGCGGAGGGCGATGTCGTCGCGGATGAGGTTCGAGAGCCGGGTCGTGGCGCCGGTGATGAACCGGGCCAGTCCGCCCGGGTGCGTGGTGCTCAGCTCGATGCGGGTCCAGCGGGAGTCGACGAAGTGCAGCATCGGCGACCGGCCGCCGAGCTCGGAGATGTCGTGCCGCCACTCGGCTCGCGACGGCTCGGCCACGTTGCCCGTCGACCAGTCCTCGCCCCCGATGCCCAGGCCCTCGGGCAGCGTCAGATGCCGTTCGGTCGCGATGTCTGGATCGCTCTCGTCCATGACATCACTCCGTCGGTTCGCCGGCCACACACCGCCAACCTAAGGCCCGAGCCCTGGAAAGCCGGGGAAGTCGGGCCGGGTTTCGCGATACCGGAAGGGTAGCGTGCCGCCGTGGAGCGCTTCCGGACGCCGCAGGGGATGCACGGCTCCGCCGTGGCGCTCGCAGCGGTGCCGGCCGGAGCGTCGGAGCGGCGCATCGCGGCGCGGCTCGCGGCGGCCGAGCTGGTCGCGGAGCTGGCGGGAGCGGCCCCGTCGTCGGTGCGGATCGACGCCGTCTGCCCGGACTGCGGCGGCGACCACGGGCGTCCGGTCGCGGCCGTCGAGGGGATGCCGGATGTGCGCGTCGCGGTGTCGGTGAGCCACCCGTCCCCCGGCGCGGCGGTCGTCGCGGCGGCGCTCGGGGGCGCGGTCGGAGTGGACGCCGAGCCGGATTCCGACGCGGCGCGGGCGCGCGCGGCGGAGGCGCTGCCCGGCTCCGCCGACCCGCTGCGCGACTGGGTGCGGATCGAGGCGGCGCTGAAGGCGGACGGCCGGGGACTGCGGGTGGATCCCGCGACCGTGGAGCTCGACGGGGAGTCCGCGCGAGTGCCGGGCGGCGCGGTCTGGCGGGTCGCGGAGGTGGAGGTGCCGGGGCTCGTCGTGTCCGTGGCCGTCGCCCACTCCGATGGCTGAGGAGGCGCGTCGGCGCCGTCTCGAAGCCGCACGCGTGCAGACCTGAGGCTTCGAGACAGGCCGGAGACGGCCTTCCTCGGCCAGCGGCGGACGGGCTCAGTGCGGGTACGCGGGCAGCCGCTTGTGGAACAGCCAGGCATGCAGCAGCGTGCCGGCCTCCGCTCCCCCGGCCGCGACCGCGAGCGCGAGGAAGTCGTCCGTCGTGACCGCCGCGTACCGGTGCACGTCGCACCACTCGCGGATCAGGTCGAAGAACGCGGCGTCGCCGAGGCGGAGCCGGAGGGCGTGGAGGGCGAGCGCCCCGCGCTTGTAGACGCGGTCGTCGAACATGTCGGCCGGGCCGGGGGCGCCGACCACGAGGTCCTGCGGCTCGTGCCGCAGCCGCTCGTGGTGCTCGCGGGCGCAGGCGTCGGCGCTCGGGCCGCCGCGCTCCTCCGACCACAGCCACTCCGAGTAGCAGGCGAAGCCCTCGTTGAGCCAGATGTGCTCCCACGCCGCCACCCCGACGCTGTTCCCGAACCACTGGTGGGCGAGCTCGTGGGCGATGAGCCGGTCCCAGGTGCGCGCGCCGTCGGCGTGGTTCGCGCCGAAGATCGCCATCCCCTGCGCCTCGAGCGGGATCTCCAGCTCGTCCGCGGTGACGACCACGCCGTAGCCGTCGAACGGGTAGGGCCCGTAGAGCCGCTGGTAGAGCGCCATCATGCCGGCGAGCCCGTCGAAGTCGTGCTTGACGCGGCGCGCGATCGCGGACGGGTAGGCGAGCGAGCCAGGCACCCCGTCGAGGTCGGCCGACGCGGTCGTGTACCGGCCGAGCTGGAACGTCGCGAGGTAGGTGGCGGTGGGCTGGTCCTGGGCGAACGTCCACACGCGGCGGCCGCCGGTCATCCGCTTCGATTCGAGGCGGCCGTTGCAGACGACCGTGTAGTCGGGGTCGGTGACGACGCGGATCGCGTAGCGCGCCTTGTCGGACGGGTGGTCGTTGCACGGGAACCAGGTGGAGGCGCCGGAGGGCTGCGCGGCGACGATGACGCCGTCGGCGAGCTCCTCCCAGCCGACCGGACCCCAGGTGCTGCGCCGGGGCTTCGGCGTGCCCCCGTACTCGACCGTGACGCGGAACCGCTCCCCCGCCGTGATCGGCCGCGCGGGCGTGACCGTCAGGTGATGGGCGAGGTGCGAGTGCCGGGCCTTCTCGCCGTCGACGCGCACCTTCGTCACCCGGAGGCCGGACAGGTCGAATCGGATGCGCGGCAGATCCCGCAGCGCGAGCGCGTCGATCGCGGCGACGCCCTCGAGCCGGTTGACGCTGACGCGGTAGTCGAGGTCGAGGTCGTAGGCGTCGACCGCGTAGCCGTCATCGCCGATGCCGGGGAGGTAGGGGTCCGCGCCGCCGGTGGTGAGGAGGCCGGTCATCGCACCGTGACCGCGCGGTACGGCGCGAGCACGACCTCCCGCCACGGGCCGATCGGGTTGCCGCTCCAGCGGCTGCCGTCGGGCACCTGCTCGCCGCGCATGACGAGCGACGCCGGGCCGACCGTCGCGTGCGCGCCGATGCGGGCCGCGGGCAGCACCACGCTGTGGGGGCCGAGGGTGGCGCCGAGGTCGAGGGCGACGGAGTCCATGGCCATGATCCGATCATGGAACAGGTGGGTCTGCACGACGCACCCGCGGTTCACAGTCGATCCGTCGCCGAGCTCGACGAGGTCGGCCTCGGGCAGCCAGTAGCTCTCGCACCAGACCCCGCGGCCGATCCGCGCGCCGAGGCTGCGGAGCCAGACGTTGAGCGCCGGGGTGCCGACGGCCGCCGAGGCGAACCAGGGCGCCGCGATCATCTCGACGAAGGTGTCGGCCACCTCGTTGCGCCAGACGAACGATGACCAGAGCGGATGCTCGCCCCGCCGGATGCGGCCGACGAGCGTCCATTTCGCGAGCGTCGAGATCACGGCCGCCACCGCGCCTGCGGCGAGCAGCACCGGACCCGAGAGCACGACCGCCCAGCCGACGCCGAGCGCCGCCGCGATGCCGGCGAGCGCGAGCATCACCCCGAGGCCGAGGGCGACGGTGATGATGACGGGCACGATGCGCCCGAGCTCCCAGAGCGCCCGCGCGACGCGGAGCCGGGTCGGCGGCGAGAACGTGCGCTCGAGGTCGCCCGCGCTCACCTGGCGCCGCAGCCGCATGGCCGGGGAGCCGAGCCACGACGAGCCGGCCTTCGACTTGCGCGGCGCGGTCGAGAGCACGGCGACGAGCCCGTCGCGCGGCACGCGCCGCCCGCCCGCCGCGATGCCGGAGTTGCCGAGGAACGAGCGGCGCCCGAGCTCCGCCTTCGCGAGCCGCACCCATCCGCCGCCGAGCTCGTAGGGCGCGACGAGCGTGTCGTCGGCGAGGAACGCGCCGTCGCGGATCTCGGTCAGCGACGGGATCAGCAGCACGGTCGACGCCTCGACGTCCTTCCCGACGCTGGCGCCGAGGATCCGCAGCCAGACCGGGGTGAACAGGCTGGAGTAGATCGGGAACAGCAGGGTGCGCGACAGGTCGAGCAGCCGCTCGGTCGCCCAGGCCTGCCAGCCGATGCGGCTGCGCACCGGATGCACGCCCGGGTGCAGCGCGATCGAGAGCAGCCGCACCCCGATCACGACGAGCAGGGCCGCGACGACGCCGGTCACGAGCGTGGCGGGCACGAGGCCGGCGAGCGCGCCGAGCACGACGTCGCCCGCCGTGCGGGCGCCCCGGAGGAACGGGGCCAGCACGAGCACGCCGGCCGCGACGGAGACCACGGGCAGCAGCGAGATCGCGACCGACACGGCGCCGTAGGCGAGCATCCAGCGGCTCCGGCGCGCGGGCCGGTCCTCGGGCCACCAGGCGCGCGTCGGGCCGACGCGGACCGCCGGCGACCCGGCCCAGAGCTGCCCGGACGGCACGCGCCCGAACACGCTCGATCCGGCTGCGATCTCGGAGCGCTTGCCGAGGTGGGTGCCGGGCGCCAGCGTGCTGCGCGCGCCGACCGTCGCCCCGGCGCCGATGCGGATGCCGCCGATGCGCACGGTGTCGCCGTCGATCCACCAGCCGGCGAGATCCGTCTCAGGCTCGACCGCGGCGCCCCGGCCCATGCTGAGCATCCCGGTGATCGGCGGCAGGGCGTGCAGGTCGACGTCCGACGCGATCCGGGCGCCGAGGGCGCGGGCGTAGTAGCTGATCCAGGGCGCGCCGGCGAGGCTCGCGGCGCCGACGGAGTGCGCGCCCTGCTCGGCGAGCCACAGCCGCAGGTGCACCGCGCCGCCGCGCGGGTAGTCGCCCGGCTCGAGCCGGGCGAGCAGCAGCCGCGCGATGACGACGGCGATCGCCATGCGCCCGAACGGCGTGACGAACAGCACGAGCGCGATCACGAGCAGCCAGACCGGGATGCCGGGCAGCGCCTCGAAGCCGGGCTGCGTGTGCAGCAGCGCCGTCGCCGTGAAGAGGATCGTGAGCCAGCGGAGTCCGGCGAGGATCTGGATCGGCACGCCGAGCAGCGTCTGCGCGAGCTGGAAGCCGCGCGGCACCGGGGTGATCCGGTGGTACACGTGCGCCGGGCCGTCGCCGCGGGCGTCCTTCCGCTCGGCGAGGAATGCGGCCATCGCGCCGAGACGCGGGTGCTCGTAGATCTGCGCGACCGTGAACTCCGGGTCGTCGCGACGCACGCGGGTGACGAGCTGCGCCGCGGCGAGCGAGCCGCCGCCGAGCTCGAAGAACGAGGCGTCCGCATCCGGCACCGGCACGCCGAGCACCGACTGCCAGAGCTCGGCGAGCTCGCGCACGGCCGGGTCGAGCGCCGAGACGTCGACCTCCACGTCGGGCAGCGGCCAGGGCAGCGCGGCCTTGTCGACCTTGCCGGAGACGCGCGTCGGCAGGTCGTCGACGACGGCGAGCAGCGGCACGAGCGCCGCCGGCAGCTCCTCCCGCAGGCGCGCCAGGGCCGCGACGCGGTCGAACGCATCGGGGTCGGCCGGCACGAGGTAGCCGACGAGCACGCGGGTGCCGGCATCCGTCTCGCGCACGGCGACGGCGGCGGCGCTGACGCCGTCGAGCGCCTGCACCGCGGCCTCCACCTCGCCGAGCTCGATGCGGCGGCCGCCGATCTTGACCTGGTCGTCGGCGCGGCCCTGGAAGATCAGGCCCTCGCGCTCGAAGCGCACCAGGTCGCCCGAGCGGTAGGCGCGCGGCCAGCCGAGGCCCGCGTGCGGCGCGTACTTCTCGAGGTCCTTCGCGAGGTCGAGGTAGCGCGCCAGCCCGACGCCGCCGATGATCAGCTCGCCGACGCCGCCCTCGGGCACGCGGAGGCCGTCCTCGCCGACGACCGCGAGCTCCCAGCCGTCGAGCGGGAGGCCGATCCGCACCGGTCCGCTGCCGTCGAGCAGCGCGCCGCAGGCCACCACGGTCGCCTCCGTCGGGCCGTAGGTGTTCCAGACCTCGCGGCCGTCGACCGCGAGCCGCTCCACCAGCTCGGGCGGGCAGGCCTCGCCGCCGAAGATCAGCAGCCGCACGTTCTCGAGTGTCTCCGCGGGCCAGAGCGCGGCGAGGGTGGGCACGGTCGAGACGGCGGTGACGCCGCGTGCGACGAGCCACGGCCCGAGGTCCATGCCGGTGCGGACGAGCGCACGCGGCGCCGGCACCAGGCACGCGCCCGACCGCCAGGCCAGCCACATCTCCTCGCACGAGGCGTCGAACGCGACGCTGAGCCCGGCGAGCACGCGGTCGCCCGGGGCGAGCGGCTCGTCCTGCAGGAACAGGCGGGCCTCGGCGTCCACGAACGCCGCGGCCGACCGGTGCGACACCGCGACGCCCTTCGGCGTGCCCGTCGAACCCGAGGTGAAGATGATCCAGGCGTCGTCGTCGGGCGTCGGCGGATCGGCGAGCGGGACGCTCGCCGTGCTCGGGTGCGGAGCCGCACCTCTCCCCGCCCCGGACCCCTGAGCCCCCGCATCGGATCCCTGAGCCCCCGCACCGGACCCCTGAGCCCCCGCACCGGACCCCTGAGCCCCCGCACCGGACCCCTGAGCCTGTCGAAGGGTCGACGACCCACCCCCGGCCCCCGGACGGAGCTCCAGCTCGCCCGCGCCCGACAGGATGCCGGCGACGCCGGCCTCCCCGAAGACGAGATCGGCGCGCTCCTGCGGGTCGTCGACGTCGACGGGCACGTAGGCCGCGCCCGCGGCGAGCACGCCGAGGATCGCGACGTAGAGCGCGGAGCCGCCGGAGGGCATCCGAACCCCGATCCGATCCCCGCGGCGGATGCCGGCGCCGTGCAGGCGGGCGGCGAGCGCGACGACGCGGGCCATCAGCTCGCGGTAGCTCAGCGCCTCGTCGCCGTCATCGATCGCGGACGCCTCCGGATGCCGCAGCGCGGTCTCGCGGAGGACGTCGAGCAGCGTGCGCTCGGGTGCGGCGAGGTCGACGCTGCCGAGCACCGGCGACGGATCGGACGTGGGAGAGACGAGGTCGGTCATGCGCCCCCCTTCGAGCCGGGAACGCTAGGCGCGCCCGGTGTCCGGGAGGTGAACTGGTCGGCGATCGGCGATCAGGAGCGCTCGAGGAGCGCGACGAGCTGCGGCTTGGTCAGTCGCGAGTACCCGGCGAGCTTCTTCGCCTTCGCCCGCTCGCGCAGCTGCACGACCGAGAGCGAGGTGAGCGGAGCAGAGGCACCCGCGGCGCTGCGGACGCGAGCGGCGCGGGGCCGCGGGGCCGCCGAGCTGCTGGTGACGGGCTTCGGGGCTGCGGTCGCGGCGGCGGGCGCCGAGACTGCGGCCGGCTTCTTCGCCGCCGCGGTCGGCTTCTTGGCCGCGGTCGGCTTCCTCGCGGGCGCGGTGGAGATCGCCGCCGCGGACGTCGTCGCCGCTGCGGACTTCTTCGCGGGCGCAGACTTCTTCGCCGCGGCGGGCTTCGTCGCCGAACCGGGCTTCTCGATGGCCTTCTGCGCCGTCTGGGTCGCGCGCTCGGCGGCGGTGGCGACGGTCTCGACCGGCTTCGCGGTCTTCGCGGCGGCCGCGGCCTTCTTCGCGCCGTCCACGGCCTTCGCGGCGGCCGTGCTCGCGGACGCGGCGCGGCGCTCGAGGCGGTCGGCGATCCGCTCGGCGTCCCTGCGGGCGTTCTTGCCGAGCTTGCGCGCCTTGGCGCGGGCGTCCTCCACCGCCTTCAGCGCGGCGCGGAGCGACTTCTTGGCGTCGCGCTCCAGCTTCTTCGTCGTGGCCATCGGTCCTCCTGTCGTCGCCGCGTCCGGGTGAACGAGCGGGAGACAGCGTGGCACGCGAAGGTTAACGGGGCGCCGGGACGTCCTCCGGCGTGTCACGGCCCGTCATCTGCACCGCCCGGGACACGACGAGGCCCCGCACCCGATCGGATGCGGGGCCTCGGTCGACGTGGGCGTCAGGCCTGGTCGGCGAGGGCGAAGCGCACGCCGCCGGCGTCGTCCACCTGCGCGTCGAGCACCTTGTCGTCGAGCACCAGCACGGCGCTCTCGCCGAGGAACACCTTCGCGCCGTCGGACTCGACGACCGCGTCCGTGGGCTGGGGCACCTCGGTGATGCTGACCGCGAAGTCGGCACCGTCGGGGCCGCCGGCGTCGATGCGCAGGCCGCCGTCCTCGACGTCGGGGTTCTGGTCGATGAGGGTCTTCACCACCGTGCTGGCGGCGGGAGTCATGGTGAGCATTCGCTCGTCTCCTTCCGTGGTTCGTGCGGGGACGACGTCCACGTTTCCCCTCGAGCGCCCGCGCTTCAAGCGGATGGAGGCTTCGCCCAGGGTCCTCGCACCGCGCTCTGCGACTCGGGGTGAGGGGTGCGATAGCGCTGTCGGATAGCAGACGGATCGCGGATCGATCAACCCCCCTCGGCGCTCCGGCGGATCCGGCTACGGTCCGATCACCGGACCTCCCGCCTCTGCTCGCGGCCCTGCCCAGGCCGGCGGAAGGCACGCGTGGGGGATCTGTTCTACGGCTCGCAGCGCACGCGCGTGCACCTCGACGACCGGCTCCTGCACCACCTGCGCCTCGCCATCACGACGAAGCTGCGGCGCAACGAGCCGTTCCTCGTGTCGTGGCGGGACGCGGAGCGCGTCGGCGGCGGACGCACCTCGCTGTGGGTCGCGCCGCACATCGACCTGATCTACAAGTTCGATGGCGCCCGCGACGCCGAGACGGATCCGCGGCTCGTGGAGTCGCTGCTGGCCGCCGCGTCGACGCCCCAGGGCGTCGAGCTCGACGAGGCCACTCTCGTCGAGAGCCCGCGCAACTGGTAGCGCTCGCGCCCCCGGGTGGCTGAGCCCGTCGTAGCCTCGGACGCGGCCGCGCTACGACCCTTCGACAGGCTCAGGGATCCGAGTGTCGGCGCGGCTCAGGGATCCGAGTGTCGGCGCGGCTCAGGGATCCGAGTGTCGGCGCGGCTCAGGGAGCCCGAGTGTCGGCGCCGCTCAGGGAGCCCGAGTGTCGGCGCGGCGCGGGGATCCGAACGACCTACGCGGCGATCGCCTCCGCGACCGTCGTCTCCGGCAGCTGCAGCGCGGCCGCGACGCCCGCGTTCGTGATCGCGCCGCCGTGCGTGTTGAGTCCGCGCCCGAGCGCCTCGTCCGCCGCGAGCGCGTCGCGCCATCCGCGGTCGGCGAGCTGCAGCACGTACGGCAGGGTGGCGTTCGTGAGCGCCCGCGTCGAGGTCTCCGGCACCGCGCCCGGCATGTTCGCGACGCAGTAGTACAGCGAGTCGTGCACGGCGAAGGTCGGGGCGTCGTGGGTGGTCGCGTGCGAGCCCTCGAAGCAGCCGCCCTGGTCGATGGCGATGTCGACGAGCACCGAGCCGGGCTTCATCGCGGCGACCATCTCGTCGGTCACGAGCTTCGGCGCCGCGGCGCCGGGGATCAGCACCGAGCCGATGACGAGGTCGGCGTCGCTGAGCTGCGCGGCGATCTCGTACGTGCTCGACGCGCGGGTCTGGATTCGGCCGCCGAACTGCGCCTCGAGCTGCTTGAGGCGCCCGATGTTGAGGTCGATGACCGTGACGTCGGCGCCCATGCCGAGCGCATTGGCCGCCGCGTGCTCGCCGGCGACCCCGCCGCCGATCACGACGACGCGCGCCTTCGGCGTGCCGGGCACGCCGCCGAGCAGGATGCCGCGACCGCCCGCCGCGCGCATGAGGTGGTAGCCGCCGACCTGGATCGACAGGCGCCCGGCGACCTCGCTCATCGGGGCGAGCAGCGGGAGGCTGCGGTCGGCGCGCTGGACCGTCTCGTACGCGATCGCGGTCGTGCCGGCGGCGAGCAGCGCCTCCGCGGTGTCGCGGGCGGCGGCGAGGTGGAGGTAGGTGAACAGCACCTGGTCGCGCCGCATCCGCGCGAACTCCGGCGCGATGGGCTCCTTCACCTTGAGCAGGAGGTCGCCCTCGGCCCAGACGTCGTCGGCGGTGGCGAGCAGCGTCGCGCCGGCGGCGGCGTAGTCCTCGTCCGCGACCCGGGATCCGAGTCCCGCGCCCGCCTCGACGAAGACCTGGTGACCGCGGCGCACGAGCTCGTGCACGCCGGCCGGCGTCGCGGCGACGCGGTTCTCGTTGTTCTTGATCTCGGTGGGGATGCCGACCTTCATGGCTGCTCCTGTGCTCGTGGTGCGGGCCCCCGCGAGCGGTTCCGGGGTCGGGGCTAGTATGCGAATCACATCGGCTGGAGGGAAGATCTGCCGAAGATCCTCCGGCCAACGCCGAATGGCGCCGATGTTCCTTCGCGAGAGAGGCGGCCGGACGTGACTGCGGCGAACATCCTGCGAGCCGATCCGACGGGTCCGCTCGACGACCTCGACACCCGGCTCCTGGCCGCTCTGCAGGAGGACGCCCGGATGCCGAACGCGCGCCTCGCGGAGCGCCTCGGCGTCGCGCCGTCGACCGCGCACGCCCGCCTCCGCTCGCTCGTGGACCGCGGGGTCATCACCGGGTACACGGCCGAACTCGACCCGGCCGCGCTGGGGCTCGGGTTGCAGGCGCTCATCAGCGTCGGCATCCGCTCGGGCGCGCGCGGCGGCATCTCCTCGTTCCTCGACCGGATCATCGCGCTGCCCGAGGTGGTGCAGGCGTTCTTCCTCGGCGGCGGCGAGGACTTCATCGTGCACGTGGTCGTGCGCGACACGGAGGCGGTGCGCGACTTCGTGGTCGAGCACCTCTCCGCGAACCCGGCGGTGTCGTTCACGAGGACGAGCCTCGTGTTCGATCACCGCCGCACGCCGCTGCCGCTGCCGTAGGGGCTTCGACAGGCTCAGCCATCCGGTGGGGCTCAGCAGCCCGGTGGGGCTGTGGGGCTCAGCCACCCGATGAGGATGAGGCGGTCAGCTCGCGGCGCCCGAGATGTTGACGAGCCAGTTGACGCCGAATCGGTCCTTGAGCATGCCGAAGCTGTCGCCCCACGGCGCCTGCGTCAGCGGCTCGACGACCGTGCCGCCCTCGCTGAGCTTGTCGTAGTAGCCGGTCAGCGCCGCCGAGTCGTCGCCGCTGAGCGAGACGGAGATGTTCGAGCCCTCGGCGAGGTCCATGTGGCTCGGCACGTCCGACACCATGAGCGTGAAGCCGGCGGGCGTGTCGATCTGGGAGTGCATCACCCAGTCCTTCTCGGCCTCGGGCACGTCCATGCCCTGGTCGGAGAAGCGCATGATGCTCGGCTCGCCGCCGAAGACCGATGCGTAGAAGGCGATGACCTCCGCGGCGTTGCCGCGGAAGTTGAGGTACGGGTTGAGCGTCTGAGACATCGGGGCCTCCTCGTCGGGATGTTGCCGCGATCATGGCACCGGCGCATGACATCCGCCAGAACCCCGGCTGACGCCTCCGTTCCCCCACCCGGGCGCCCCGCCTAGACTCCGCCGCATGACCCTCGACCTGGCCGCCTCGACCGTGCTCATCACCGGTGCCGGAGCGGGGATCGGGGCCGAGACGGCACGGCGCTTCGCGGCCGCCGGCGCTCGGCTGATCCTGCTCGAGCGGGACGAGGCGCACGCCGCCGCGATCGCCGCCGAGCTGCCCGCAGCGCTCGTCCGCACGGCCGACGTGGGCGACCTGACGGCCGTCGACGCGGCGCTCGACGGACTGGCGGGCGGCGTCGACATCCTCGTCAACAACGCGCACTCGATCGCGGCCGAGGCGTTCCCCGAGGTGACGGACGCGCAGATCGATCGCGACCTCGCCGTGACGCTGGCCGCGCCGATGCACCTCGCGCGTCGGGTGCTGCCCGGCATGCTCGAGCGGGGGCGGGGGGTGGTGCTCAACGTCGCCAGCGTGAACGGCCTCGCCTGGTACGGCGGCGAGGCCTACTCGGCCGCGAAGGCCGGGCTCATCGCCTTCACGCGCGGGCTCGCCGCCGAGTACGGTCCGCGCGGCATCCGCGCCAACGCCGTCGCTCCCGGCACGACGGCGACGGATGCCTGGCGCACGCAGCTCGAGACCGACCCGGGGCTCCTCGACCGCGCGGCCCGGTGGTATCCGCTCGGACGGGTCGGCATGCCGGCCGACATCGCGAGCGCGCTGGTGTGGCTCGCGTCTCCCGAGGCGGCGTGGATCAGCGGGGTGGTGCTGCCGGTGGACGGCGGGCTGAGTGCCGGCAACCGGCTCATGGCGCAGGACCTCGCAGGGCGGGATCCGTTCGCGAGGTGAAGGCGGTCACGCAGCCGATGGCTGGGTAGGCCGGGGGACGAGGCCGTATCGAAGCCTCGTGCTGTAGACCTGAGGCCTCGATACGCTCCGACGGTCACACCCGGCCGATCCGCCTCGCGGCCACCGCCAGGTACGTCACCCGGTCCCTCGGGTCGTCGTCGATCCGCTCGCGCTCCGGCGGCACGCCGACGACGGGCTCGAACCGGTCCGGATCGGCCGTCATCACGCCCTCGCCGCGCGTCGCGTCCGGCAGCCGGCGCTGCAGACCGGGCAGGCGCCGCACCGGGATCGAGCCGACGAGCAGCGTGCGATCCGTCCCCGACAGCGCCGTCTCGAGCAGCATCCCGCCCTCCCCGGCGAGCACGCCGATCACGGCGGGCGCGGTGTCGTCCGGCACCTCCAGCTCCACCCGCGCGACCGGCTCGCACACGACGGTGCCGGCGGTCTTCAGCGCGTCCATGAGCACGAGCGGCGCGAGCGCGCGGAAGTCCCCGGCGATGGTCGACATCGACAAGTTGAACTTCTGATGCGCGTGCCCCTGGCGGGGTGCGTACCGGGTCTCGGTGATGGTGACCACGGCGTCCGGGATCTCCCAGCCGTGCGGACCGGCCAACAGCCCGGCGCGGATGCCCTCGAACGCCGCGGAGAACAGCGAGGCGGGCATCGCGCCCCGCTCCACCTCGAGCTCGATCGCGACGCCGGAGCCGACCGGCGCCGGCTCGACCCGGAGGCCGAGCGAGGCCAGGAACGGATTGCCCTCGCCTCCCATCCGGTCGACCGCCGAGCCCGGGCCGAGCACCCGCTCCAGGCACACCGGCGCGGAGTCGGAGAACACGGCCTCGACCCCGTGCTCCTCCGCGAGCAGCGCGGCGAGCACCTCCTTCTGCACCTCGCCGTAGAGCATCACGCTCGTGCGCAGCCGCGCGTCGTCGTGCCGGATGGAGATGAGCGGGTCGACGTCGGCCAGCCGGTCGAGCGCCGCCCGCAGCGCCGACCGCTGCTCGGGCACGACCGTGTCGACGACCGCCTCGAGCGTCGGACGGCGGAACTCGACCGCGCCCGCGCGCCCCGCCCCGAGCACGTCGCCGATCCGCGCGGCCGCGAGCCCGCGCAGCTGGCCGACGTGCCCGGCCGTCAGCTCGTCGGCGGGCTGCGCGGATCCGTCGCGGAACACCCGGATGCCCGTCACCCGCTCCGCTGCGCCGCCGAGCTCGAGCCGGTCGCGCACTCGCAGCGTGCCGCGCTCGAGCAGCACGTCGACGAGCCGCTCGCCCGCGGGTCCGCGCTCCACCTTGAAGACCGACCCGGCGGGCGCGCCCGAGACGTCCGGCTCGCGAGCCGGCAGCAGCCGCGGGATCAGCTCGAGCAGCCTGGTCACGCCGACGCCGCGCGTGGCGGAGCCGAACAGCACCGGATGCGCGGTGCCGGCGGCGGTGCCATCCGCGAGCCCGTCGAGCAGCTCGGGCAGCGCCGGCGTCGCGCCGTCGACCCACGCGGCCAGCACCGCGTCGTCGGTCTCGGCGACGGCGGCCACGACCGCGTCGACGCGCTCGATCGGCACGGCGTCCGGGGTCAGGCGGGCGCGCAGCTGCGCGAGCACCGCCTCCGGCCGGGCGCCGGTCCGGTCGATCTTGTTGACGAAGTAGAGGAACGGGATGCCGAGCCGGCGCAGCGCGCGCACGAGCACGACCGTCTGCGCCTGCACGCCCTCGACCGCGGAGACCACGACGACGGCGCCGTCGAGCACGGCGAGCGAGCGCTCGACCTCCGCGATGAAGTCGGGGTGGCCGGGGGTGTCGATGAGGGTGACGGCGGTGCCCTCGACCTCGAAGGCGGTGACGGCCGCCCGGATGGTGATGCCGCGACGGCGCTCGAGCGCCATCGAGTCGGTGCGGGTGCTGCCGGAGTCGACGCTGCCCGGCGTCTCGAGCACGCCCGCCTCGTAGAGCAGGCGCTCGGTCAGGCTGGTCTTACCGGCGTCGACATGGGCGACGATGCCCAGAGTCAGAGTGCGCAACAGCGCTCACGTCCATTCGATCGGAGAGGAGAGGGAATCGGGGCGTGACGGATGCGCGCATGACCGGTTCCCTTCTCCTGTCGATCGGACGTGTCCCTCCAGGGAAGCACAGCCGGCGCGGATGCGGAACCCCGCCGCCGTTCTGCAGGACTCCGCCGTTCTGCAGGACGCGCGCGCCCGGACCGGTGTGGAGGACACCGGGATCTCCTGCACAACGGGAGGCCGAGTCCCACTACGGTCATCCCGTGAACGGTCTCGAGCTGGCGGTGATCCTCGGCGCCACCCTGCTCGCCGGCGGCCTGCTCTCCGACCGGCTCCGCATCCCGGCGCCGATGGTGCTCATCGTCGCGGGCGCCGCGCTCGGCTTCGTGCCGGGGCTCCACGACGTGGCGCTGCCGCCCGAGATCGTGCTGCTGCTGTTCCTCCCCGTGCTGCTCTACTGGGAGTCGCTCAACACGTCGCTGCGCGAGATCCGTGCCAACCTCCGCGTCATCCTGCTGCTCGCCGTCGGGCTCGTCATCGCCACGGCGCTCGTGATCGCCCTCATCGCGGTCGCGTTCGGCTTCGACTGGACCAGCGCGATCGTGCTCGGCGCCATCCTCGCCCCGACGGATGCCACGGCCGTCGCCGCGCTCGTCGGCCGGCTCCCCCGCCGGGCGGCCACCATCCTCCGCGCCGAGAGCCTCATCAACGACGCGACCGCGCTCGCGCTCTACAGCGTCGCCGTGTCCGCGCTGGTCGCCGGCCGCATGATCGACGCCGGCGAGGTGAGCCTCCGCTTCGTGTTCGCGCTCGTGGTCGGCGTCGGCCTCGGCATCGCGGTCGCGCTGCTCATCTGGCTGCTGCGCCGGTTCATGCGCACGACCGTGCAGCACAACACGCTCAGCGTGCTGACCCCGTTCGCGCTGTACCTGCCGGCCGAGGTGCTCAACGCCTCCGCCGTCGTGTCGGTCGTGGTCGGCGGCCTGCTGCTGAGCCGCGTCGGTCCACGCGTGCTGCCGGCGCGACCACGGCAGCAGGGCTACGACTTCTGGCGCGTGAGCACCTACCTCGTCAACGGCTCGCTGTTCCTCCTGATCGGGCTGCAGCTGCGGCCCGTCGTGCACACGCTCGCCGAGGACGGCTGGCGCAGCGCGGTCTGGCTCTGCGTGCTCTGCGCCGCGGCCGTCATCCTGACCCGGCACGCCTGGTCGAACGCGACGACCGCGCTCATCCGGCTGCTCGACCGGCGGCCGTCGCAGCGGGCGCGGCGCGTGTCGTTCCGCGGGCGGCTGCCGATCGCCTGGGCCTCGTTCCGCGGGGCGGTGTCGCTCGCGGCGGCGCTGTCGCTGCCGGAGTACACGACGGAGGGCAACCCGCTGCCGCACCGGGCGACGATCATCGCCGCGACGTTCACCGTCGTGGTCGTGACGCTGTTCCTGCAGGGGCTCACCCTGCCCGCTGTGCTGCGGATCTCGCGGCTGCAGCACGATTCCGCCGAGGAGGACGAGGCGCTGCTCGCGAAGACCGAGTCGACGAAGGCGGCGCTCGCGGCCCTCGACGCGGAGGCGGATCGCACCGGCGTCGACGACGAGTCACGGGAGTCGGTGCGGGCGGACTTCCAGGCGAAGCTCGACGCCGAGCTCGCGGACGACGACGAGGAGACCGAGGCGGAGGTCGAGCGGGAGCACGAGCTGCGCCGCGCCCTCCTCCACGTCAAGCGCGAGACGGTCATCCGGCTGCGCGACGAGCGCCGCATCGACGACACCGTGCTGCGCCGGATGCAGACGCATCTCGACATCGAGGAGCTCCGTCTGCAGACCACCGGCGAGGACGACTGAGCTCCCCATCGGATGCAGCCTCCACATCGGATGGCGGAGGTCTGTAAGGAATGGTTGCCGCCTGGCAATGAACCGGTTGACGCCGTCGATCCCAGCGACGGCGTCCCGGAAGAAGGCAGGCGCCGATGACACTCGGATCGTCCCCCGAGCTCGATCTGTTCTGGATCGCGGCGGCAGTCGTCGTCGCGGTCGGCTCGATCACCGGCATCGTGTGCTGCATCCTCGCGGTGGCCGACGGCCGCCGGAGGGCCTTCTAGTCGGTCCCGGCAGACCTCGTCGGCGCCACGTCCCGGGTGCCGACGGGGTCTGCCGTCGCGCCCCCGCGCGGGACCGCGAACGGGCGCCCGCCGGACTGGACAGATCCGTGCACCCGATGTAAAGTTGCACCGTCTGCACGAATCCGTCGACGTCGACGCGTGCCCCTTCCCGGCCCCGACGCTCGAGATCCCTCCCTCGCCGACGGCCCCATCTCGAGCAAGGACCGTCATGTCATCCGCCTCAGCTCAGGCAGCGCCCGCCACGGGCCACGAGCCCCTCATGTCCCACCGCCAGATCCTCCTGGTCATCTACGGCCTCCTGGCGGGCATGTTCCTGTCCTCGCTCGGGCAGACCGTATTCGGCACGGCGATCCGGACGATCGGCGACGACCTGCACGGACTGGACCAGCAGGCCTGGGTGACGACGGCGTATCTCATCACCTCGACGATCGCGACGCCGATCTACGGCAAGCTCTCCGACCTGTTCGGGCGCCGTCCGCTCTTCATCTTCGGCATCGGCGTGTTCATCGTCGGCGCGATCCTGTCGTCGTTCTCGACCTCGATGCTGATGCTCGCCGGCTTCCGCGCGATCCAGGGCATCGGCGCCGGCGCGCTCATGTCGCTGCCGCTCGCGATCCTCGGCGACATCCTGGCTCCCCGTGAGCGCGCGAAGTACCAGGGCTACTTCCTCGCCGTCTTCGGCATCGCCTCCGTCATCGGCCCGCTGCTCGGCGGACTGCTCGCCGGCGCCGACCAGATCCTCTTCATCGACGGCTGGCGCTGGGTCATGCTGATCAACGTGCCGATCGGCATCGCCGCGCTCGTCATGGTCATCGCGTTCCTGCACCTGCCGAAGGTGCACGACCAGCACGCCAAGCCGCGCATCGACTGGTGGGGCGCCACCGCGATCATCGTCACGCTCGTGCCGCTGCTGCTCGTCGCCGAGCAGGGCCGCACCTGGGGCTGGGGCTCCATCGGGTCCGTCGCGTGCTACGTGATCGGCGCCGTCGGCCTCGTCGCGTTCATCCTCATCGAGCGCCGGATGCAGGACGACGCGATCCTGCCGCTGAAGCTGTTCCGCTCGCGCGTCTTCTCGATGGCGACCGTGCTCGGGTTCCTCGTCGGCTTCGCGATGTTCGGCGCGATGCTGACCCTGCCGCTCTACCTGCAGATCGTGACCGGCCTGACCCCGACGGAGTCCGGCTTCGCGACCCTGCCGCTCGTGCTCGGCCTCATGATCGCCTCGATCGTGTCGGGCCAGGTCGTCGCGCGCATCGGCAAGTACCGCGCCTTCCCGGTGATCGGCACCGCCTTCACCGCCGTCGGCTACATCATGCTCACCTTCATGACGGTCGACCGGCCGCTCTGGTACCTGCTGCTGTCGATGTTCGTCATCGGCCTCGGCCTCGGCCAGCTCATGCAGTCGCTGACCATGGCGGCGCAGAACTCGGTGCAGCCGCGCGACATGGGGGTGGCCACGAGCTCGGCGACGTTCTTCCGCCAGATCGGCGGCACGCTCGGCGTCGCGATCCTGCTCTCCGTGCTGTTCTCGGCCCTGCCCGGCAACATCTCCACCGCGACCGCGGACACGTCGAACCTCAAGCCGGCGCTGACCGCCGCGTTCGACCCGGAGGTCGCCGGCGCGAAGGAGAACGCCGGGGTCATGAAGCAGATCTGGTCGAAGATCGTCGACCCGAGCAAGCAGGGCATCCAGGCCCAGCTCGACGGCGTGACCGCGCAGGTCACGGCCGCGACGTCCGCCGCCGGCCCGCAGGCCACCGCCCAGGCGCTCGCCGCCGCGGCGACGCAGGCCCACGCCTCCGTCATCGACGGCCGCCTCGCGGTCGACTGGTCGGATGCCGACGAGCGCGCGTTCTACGTCGACCAGCTCGTGCCGACGATCGAGAAGCAGCTCGCGAAGGCCGACGCCTCGTCGAGCGACTCGAGCAGCGCCAGCGACACGTCGTTCCTCAACGGCGCCGACCCGCGGCTCACGCGTCCGTTCCTCACCGGCTTCAACGACTCGGCGATCATCGTGTTCTGGGTCGGGTTCGCCGTGATCCTGCTCGCGTTCGTGCTCACCTGGTTCTTCAAGGTGCCGCCGCTGCGTCAGCGCTCCGCCCTGCAGGAGGCCGCGGACCAGCGCCGCGCCGCCGAGCTGGAGCTCGAGCAGGAGGCAGCCGTCGCGGCCGCCGAGGCGGGCTCGCTCGTCGGGCCGATGACCGGGTCGGTCCCGGTCTCCCGCTAGGTCGTCCGCTGTGATCGGCATGCTCGGAACGCCGGCGGAGGGCCTCGAGGCCCCCGCCGGCGCGCCGGCCGGTGTCGCGTCCGCTCCGGCAGACGAGGCGGTCGGCCTCCGCGAGCGGAAGAAGCTGCAGACCTGGCAGTCGCTGCACGACGGCGCTCGGCAGCTGCTGCTCGAGCACGGACCCGACGGCGTCACGGTCGACGAGATCTGCGCCCGCGCGGACGTCTCGCCGCGCACGTTCTTCAACTACTTCCCGTCGAAGGCGGCCGCGGCGCTCGGGCTCCACGACCCGCGGATCACCGAGGAGGCGCTCGCCCGCTTCCACGTGCGGTCGGGGGTCGACGGCCTGATCGACGACCTCTGCGTGCTCATGGCCTCGACCGTGCACCTCTCCCCCGACCGCGCGCGCACGAAGGAGCTGGTCGAGCGCCGCCCGGAGCTCGCGCCGGCCGTGCACCGCTGGATGGCGGACCTCCGCACCGCCGCGGTCGCCGCGGCGACGGAGCGCGCGGGAGCGGACACGGGACGCCTCGCCGTCACGCTCGTCACCGCCGCGCTCGTCGAGGTGATGCACGACGTGCCGCCGGCCTCCGAGGGCGAGCTGGCCGACCGCATCCGCACGCACCTGAGCTCCATGCGGGAGCTGCTCGAGCGGTAGGCACCGGGGGTCGCGCCGCCTCGGGTGGCTGAGCCTGTCGAAGCCCCCGCCACCCAGAACACCGGGTGGCTGAGCCTGTCGAAGCCCCCGCCACCCAGAACACCGGATGGCTGAGCCTGTCGAAGCCCCCGCCCCGAGCTACCCGTCCACCGCCCCGGCGACCGCCCGCACGCTCCGCCCCAGCATCGCGACGATGTCGGCATCCGGGGTCTCGCTCTCGATCCCGAGCGCGACGAGCACGTGCTCGGCGAACGACACCCAGGCCCGCAGCGAGACCCGGAGCCGCTCGGTGTCGTCGGCCCCGAGCTCGACGAACACGGTGAGCAGCCGATCGGCCTGCACCTGCCGCGCCTGCTCGACGACCTCCCGCACCTCGGCGCTCCCCGCCGCGACGCCGCGGACGAGCGAGAAGAACGTGCCGCGGTGACCGCGGACGAAGGCGACGACGCGCGTGAGCGTGTCCTCGAGCCGCGCGTCCGGATCCAGGTCGGGGATCGGCTCGGTCGCGTGGAGCAGGGCGTCGCGCGCCGTGCGCACCACCTCGCGATGCAGCCCGTCGACGCTGCCGAAGTAGTGGAACAGCAGCCCCTTCGACACCCCCGCCTGCGTGCTCAGCGAGTCGATGCTCAGGGCGTCGAGCGGCCGGTCGGCGAGCGCCGCGACCCCGAGCGCGACGAGCTGCGCGCGCCGGTCCTCCGGGCTCAGCCGCCGTCGCTCGCGCTCCACGCCGGGGAGCCTAGCCGGATCGGCCGCCGCGGAGCCGAGGGAGAAAAACCTCTCGGAGTCGCGTCATAGACCGCTCCGCACGCCGTCTCATTGATCAGGAGTCAATACGGGACACGGTCCTGGGCGACCGCGAATCAAGGAGGATTCATGCAGCTCCGCAGCATCACCCGATCCCACACCGGGCGTCTGATCCTGGCCGCCGTGCCGGTCGGCGTCATCGCGGCCGTCATGCTCGGCGGCGTCGCGCAGGGCTCCGTGCCCGTGTCGTTCCAGATCTCGGGCAGCCAGTTCAAGATCGCCGCGAGCCAGCTCGAGGGAACCAGCTTCTCGCAGTACGCGGGCACGACGACGGACACCGCCGGCAAGCAGCATCCGGTCGCGATCGCGAACATCGGCCACGCGACGCTGAAGGACCTCTGCCAGTCCGTCTCGACCGACACCCCGCTCGGCAAGGTCGGCGTCATCATCACGGCCGGCGGCGGCGACGAGCCCGCGGAGGCCACCGACCTGCAGATCGGGATGACCGACCTCAAGGGCGACACGAGCTTCGACAACATCCGCATCGGTGTCGACGCCTCCACCGTGCAGACGAAGGCGAAGGGCGAGGTCGGCGACTTCGCGCAGGACTCGGACGCCGTGCACATCTCGAACCTCCAGCAGGTCTCCTGGAGCACCCAGGCATCCGTCTTCACCCTCCGCGGCATGCACGTGGAGATGGTGCAGGACGGCCGGGAGTGCTTCTGACGCGTGCGTCAGCGCACGCGTGAGAGGAGGTCTCCGATGACCACGACATCCGCACCCCGGTCCGCCGTCGACCGCGCCCGCCTCGGGCGCTGGTTCCGCAGCCGCCCCGCGATCGGCGGCCTGCTCGCCGTACTCGGCGGACTCGAGCTGTTCTTCAGCGGCCAGCTCGACGTCGGGCGCATCCACATCTCGATCGGCATCGAGGGCCTGCAGGCCACCGTCATCCCGTTCGCGATCGTGCTGCTCGGCCTGCTCGCGACCCTGATGCCCCAGCACCGAATCTTCTACGGCGTGATCCTGCTGGTGCTCTCGCTCTACTCGCTCGTCGGGGTCAACCTCGGCGGGTTCCTGCTCGGCATGCTGCTCAGCGCTGTGGGCGGTGTGCTCGTCGTCGCCTGGATGCCGCGGGGGGCGGCATCCCGAGCGACGGGGCCGAGCGCGGGGCAGTCGGGTGCCACCGCGTCCGGCGCGGGGACGGAGGCGGCCGTCGGGTCGGCCGCCTCCGTCTCCGACCCTGCGAGCTCGGGTGGGAGCGCGGGCCGGAGTGCGGGCGCGAGCGCGGCCGCGGGCCGGTCGCTGCCCGAGTACGTCGCTCCGGTGAGCACGGCCGAGTACGCCGCGGAGCTCGTGGCGGCACGGAGCGGATCGCCGGACGCCGACAGCCGGACGGCCCGCTCGTGACCCTCCGCACGCGTCGCACCGAGGTCGTCGCCGGTCTGCTCGTGGTCGCCGCCGCGGCGCTCGGCCTCGGCGCCGCGCCCGTGCCGGCGAGCGCCCGCGCGTCCGAGCCGGCGGAGCTCTGCATCCCGATCCTCATGTCCTGCGGATCGACGCCGGCCCCGACGCCGAGCGCGCCGTCGACCGGCCCGTCGTCGCCGATCCCGGGCGGCGGGCTGCTGCCCATCCCCGCGCTCCCGGGCGACGGCGGCTCGCCGATCGCCGTGCCGACCGCACCGCCGACCGCGGTCGACGACCCGGCCGCGCCGGTCATGACCCTGCCGGCAGCGCAGCTCGCAGGCTCGTCGATCGAGTTCAGCGGACTCACGTCGGTGACGCTCGTGACCGTCCCGCTGGCGGACGGACGAAGGGCGCCCGCCATCAAGCTCGAGGCCGACTTCGTGGCGATGGACGACTTCAGCCTCGACGTGCGCAAGCCCGGCAAGCACGACGCCGCCGTGACGGATGCCGGGCGGATGGAGCTGCACGGCCACGTGAAGGTGTACCTCGACTCGCTGACCGCATCGACGGTCGACGGGCTCGGCTTCACGCTCGGCGCCCAGAACACCCCGCCGGGCACCGAGGTGCCGTCGCGGCTGCTCCGGGTGAACCTCGGGCTCGTCGGCGTCACCGGCGACCGCATCTCGTTCACGCCGGTGCACCAGTACCTCGAGGACATCTAGGCGCGCAGCCGGGACCGAGCCGCATCCCGGGCGACAATGGACCCATGCAGTGCGCCTACTTCGACGCGGGCGTGTGCCGCTCGTGCGAGCTCATGGGCGTGCCGTACCCGGCGCAGCTCGCGATGAAGGACGCCGCCGCGCGCCGGCTGCTCGCCGCGCATCCGGAGGCCGACTGGCTCGAGCCCGCGGCGAGCGCCGAGAGCGGGTTCCGCGCGACGGCGAAGATGGTCGTCGCCGGCACGATCGAGGCGCCGACGCTCGGCATCCTCGATGCCGGACGCCACGGCGTCGACCTGCGCAACTGCGGGCTGCACCCCGACGTGATCCGCGACGCGCTGCCCGCGATCGCCGCGTTCATCACCCGCGCCGGCCTCGAGCCCTACGACGTGCCGGCCCGCCGCGGCGAGCTGAAGCACGTGCTGCTCGTGCAGTCGCCGGACGGCGGGCTGCTGCTCCGCTTCGTGCTGCGGTCGACGGAGGCCGAGACCCGCATCCGCAAGCACCTCCCCTCGCTGCTCGCGGAGCTGCCAGCGGTGCGGGTCGCGTCGCTGAACATCCAGCCCGAGCACAAGGCGGTGATCGAGGGCGAGCGGGAGATCGTGCTGACGGACGCCGTCGCCCTGCCGATGCGCGTCGGCGCCGTCGAGCTGCTCGTGCGTCCGGGCAGCTTCGTGCAGACGAACACCGGCATCGCCGAGCGGCTGTACGGGCAGGCGCGGGAATGGGCGGAGGAGGTCGCACCGGCATCCGTCTGGGATCTCTACTGCGGCGTCGGCGGCTTCGCGCTGTCGGTCGCCGGCGCCGGACGCCGTGTGCTCGGCGTCGAGGTGAGTCCGGAGGCGATCGACAGCGCGCGAGCGGCTGCGGACGCGGCCGGGCTGCCGGACGCCGTGTTCGAGGTCGGCGACGCCACCGGGTTCGCCGAGCGGTCGGCCGCGTCAGATCGCCCCGATCTGGTCATCGTGAACCCGCCGCGTCGCGGCATCGGCGAGCGCCTCAGCGGCTGGCTCGAGGGCTCGGGGGTGCCGACGGTGCTCTACTCGAGCTGCAACGCGGTGACGCTCGCGAAGGACCTCGAGCGGATGCCCTCGTACCGCGTGCGCCGCGCCCGGGTCTTCGACATGTTCCCGCAGACGCATCACTCCGAGGTGCTCGTGCAGCTCGACCGGGTCGGGTGAGTCAACCCCGGGATCGGATGTCGGGCGCGTGCGGCACGCTCGGGGCATGGCCGACTCGACCTGGAGCGAGCTCACCGCCGGACTCGACGATGAGGACCTCGCCAAGCTGACCGCGTTCCGCGACTTCTGCCGCTCGCTGCCGGACGTCGAGGAGCGCGTCCACTCGGCGGACATCGCGTTCGCCCGGACGCGGACCTTCGCCTCCGCCTACATCAAGAGCCACTACCTGGAGCTCGGCATCGAGCTGACGCGCGAGGTGCGGAATCCGAAGCCGCGCACGAGCTTCGCCACGACGAAGACCGTGTTCATGCACCGGTACTCGCTGCGCGAGCTCGACGCGTTCGACGACCGCATCCGCGACCTGATCCGGGAGGCGGCGGACACCGTCGGGCCGGGTGCGCGGGCCGCGAAGGGCGGATGACAAGGACCGCCTCGCCGCCCGGTTGCGGGCATCCCAGCCCGCGGAGGCGCTTCCGCAGAGTCCCCTGAGCGCCGCCTCCTCATCCGGTGCGCTGGGCACGGGCCCGGCCACGCTGGAGGCATGACCACGCTCGCCATCATCGGTGCCGGACCTCAGCTCGGACTCGCCGTCGCACGCCGCTTCGGCCGCGAGGGCTTCTCGATCGCACTCATCTCCCGCAACCAGCACAGGCTCGACGACCTGGCCGCGACGCTGCGGTCCGAGGGCTTCGAGGCCGCGGGATTCGCCGCGGACGTGCGCGACCAGGTGTCGCTCCGCACCGCGCTCGAGGCCGCCGCCGAGCGGCTCGGCCAGATCGAGGTGCTGCAGTACAGCCCGCTGCCGGCGAAGGAGTTCATGCGGCCGGTGCTCGAGACCGTCGCCGACGACCTCGTCGGCCCGATCGAGTTCTCGGTCTACGGGCCGGTGACCGCCGCGCACCAGGTGATCCCGGGCATGCGCTCGATCGGACGCGGCACGATCCTCTTCATCAACGGCGCGAGCTCGGTGCGGCCGGGCGCGCGAGTGACCGGCACGTCCATCGCGTTCGCGGGCGAGTCGGCCTACGGCCAGCTGCTGCACGACGCGCTGAAGGACGAGCAGATCCACGTGGCGCAGCTCGTCATCCCGCGCGGCATCGGCGGCGGCGAGCCCTCGCACGAGCCGGAGACGCTCGCCGAGCGGATCTGGAGCATCCACGCGGAGCGGGGCGAGTTCCGCACGTTCGCGGCAGACCTCGACGGCTGAGGTCCGCAGACGCGGCGCGGGCCCGGCGCCGGCCTCCGCGCGGCGCGGGCGCAGATGCGGACACAGCGCCGCGGATCCGGGCTCCTCGAGGGATTGCTTCCCTCGGCGGGCCTTGCGCGTCGGCGTCGTGTCCGCCTCGGTCGCCGCTCGCTCCCGCGATCCCGCCTCAGCGCCGGATCTCGATGAGCAGCACCCAGGCGTAGTACGCGGCGACGACGATCGCGACCGCGAACTCCGCCAGCAGCCAGAACAGCCCACCGCCGACCCCGGCGAGCAGCGAGACACCGGCGACGAGCCCCGGCAGGGATGCGGCGAGCGCCGTGCCGAGGTTGCTCACCCGCCAGCGCGCCGGCTCGTCGGGCTCGAACGTGCGGATCGTCGTGCCGACCACGACCGCGACCATCACGGCGCCGACCACGATGAGCTCGATCCCGAGGGCGAGCGAGGGCTGCGGCGCGAGTCCGGCGATGCAGAACACGAGCTGCCCGATGAGCAGCGTGAGCGTGCGGCCGGCGAGGCTCGGGAGCTTCGGCAGCGACAGGATCTGCTCGTGGTTCAGCGACACCGCCACGAAGATGAGCCCGGCGAGCGCGGCCGCGGCACCGCCCATCATCACGAACAGCTCGTGCCAGTGTTCCGCGGCGTAGGCCTCCACGGGGTCAGCCTAGAACCGCAGAGTCCGCTGTGAAGCGGGTTCCGTCGACGCGGCCGAGGCCACGGTAGACGGGTTCGGAAACGTGTACGGAAGCGTTCCTCCGCACTCTGCCGGTCGAAGCACCGACCGCACCACGCGGCGGACGCAGCCACGAAGGAGTGGACCATCACCATGCGACTCGTCGGAATCCTCCGCCTCGCCGTCCTGAGCCTGGTCGCGATCGCGCTGACCGCCTGCGGCGCCCCGGCGTCGGTCGCGCAGGCCGCGACCTGCACGCTCGAGAACCCGATCATGTCGGGCGCCGACCCCTCGGTGTGGGAGCGGAACGGCACCTACTACCTCGTCCAGTCGGCAGATGGCGGCATCCAGATCCGCGGATCGTCCACCATCGCGGGTCTCGGCAGCGCCACGCCGACGACGGTCTGGCGCCCGGAGGCCGGCACCGACCACAGCTCGGAGATCTGGGCGCCGGAGCTCGAGTTCCTCGACGGACAGTGGGTCGTCTACTTCGCCGCGGACGACGGCAGCAACGACAACCACCGCATCTTCGCGATCACCGCGCCGGACGGCGACCCGCGCGGCGTCGGCTGGAGCTTCGCCGGCAAGATCGCCGACTCGACGGACCAGTGGGCGATCGATCCGACCGTGTTCCAGTACCAGGACAGCTGGTGGATGGCGTGGTCGGGCACGCCGGAGGGCAACGGCGGCGCCGCGCCGCAGCAGATCTACATCGCGCACATGAGCGACCCGCTCCACATCGATCAGGACCACCGCCGGCTCATCGCGAACCCCGATCAGCCGTGGGAGACCGGCACCGCCGCGATCGAGGAGGGTCCGGAGGCCTGGATCAGCCCGGCCGGCACGCTCTCGATCGTCTACAACGCGGATGCCAGCTGGGACGGCTCGTACAGCCTCGGGATGCTCGTCTACCAGGGCGGCGACCTGACCGACTACCGGTCGTACGAGAAGCGCGGGCCGGTGTTCAGCTCGGCGAACGGGCTCTACGGTCCGGGCGGCGAGTCGCTGCCAGTGCCCGGGAAGAACGGCCAGAACTGGAACATCTTCCACGCCAACTCGACGCCGGAGGGCGGCTGGGACTCGCGGTCGATCTACGCCCAGCCGGTCGGCTGGGCCGCGGACGGCACGCCCGACTTCGGCACCCCGGCCGGCGCGGTCCCCTACGACGAGGCGGCCCAGACCCGGTGCTGAGCATCACGGATGCCTGAGCCTGTCGAAGGGTCCCCGAGCCGCACCCGGATCCCTGAGCCTGTCGAAGGGTCCCCGCGCCGCACCCGGATCCCTGAGCCTGTCGAAGGGTCCCCGCGCCGCACCCGGATCCCTGAGCCTGTCGAAGGATCGCTCACCGAACTCGCTAGCTGAAGAAAGCGCTCTGGCGCCGTCTCAGCTAGCGGGTTCAGCGCCCAGACCTACCCGAACGGACTCGCCCCGCGAGTCGACCGCCCATCCACGGTCACCTCGACCCGCTCATCCCAGAAGCACACCAGCCCCCGCACCGGCTCGCCGTCGTGCAACGGCTCCGCATAGGTCCACGCGACGTTCGCCGCCGCCTCCGTCGACCAGTACGACGCCCGCCCTTTGTAAGCGCACACGCTCGTCGTCCCGCTCGGGGTGAGCAGGTCCATCCGCACGTCCTCGCGCGGCAGGTAGTACCGGGGCGGCAGGTGCGTCTCGAGTAGCAGCACCGGCCGGCTCGAGCGCGCGACCTCGACCCCGCCGACCTCGACCACGACCTCGCTCGACGAGCGGAGGCAGTCGATCCGCTGGAACGGATCGTGCGGATGCGCGAGCACGACGTCCTCCTCCTCGCGCCACTCGTCGAAGGCCGCCCAGTCGAGCACGACGTAGCCGGAGAGGTCCGGATCGTCCGGGGAGAACGCGGCCCCGACGAGCGCGCGGTCGGCCGGGATCGTCCACGAGGTGCCGCTCGTCGTGTGCACCCCGAACGGATTGGTGGGCGTCAGTACCCGCGGATGCCCGACCGTCGGCTCCACCCGCACCGGAGCGACGGGCGCGGCGTGCACGTCGCGGACCGGCACCGCGTACGACCCGACGACCCGGAACGGCTCCCAGACGATCCGGGCATCGCGCGAGTCGACGACCACCTCGCCGCCGATCGACGCGCGTACCCGTCGCCGCGCCGCGGCCCAGCGGAGGGTGGGGAGCTGGGACATCGTGAACCGGTCCATCGCAGTCGCCATGCCCGGATGATCCTCCCCGCGCACGCCCCGCGCCAGGGACGTGTGCGCTTCGGATGGCCGAGCCGGCCGCTCGGATGGCTGAGCCGGCCACTCGGATGGCTGAGCCCGTCGAAGCCGGCGTGGGCGCGGGGCGCCCTCCTCAGCCGACGGATACGCGCATCCCAGCGCCCGCACCGCCACCCCGACCAGACTGGTGCCATGCCCCTGAACCGCCCCGTCGTCCGCCATGAGCTGGTCCGCCGCGACCTCGAGGTGCTCCGCGTCACCCCGCTCAGCCCGTCGATGACCCGCATCACGCTCGGCGGCCCGGATCTCGCCGGCTTCGCCGCGGACGGACCGGCCGACCACATCCGTCTCGGCTTCCCGGCCGCGAACGGCTTCGAGCCGGTGACCCGCGACTACACGCCGCTCGCCTTCCGTGCGTCCGGCGCGAGCGGCGGACCCGAGCTCGACATCGACTTCGTGCTGCACGGTGCCGGCCACGGCGGCGACGAGGGGCCCGCCTCCGCCTGGGCGGGTGCGGCGGCACCGGGCGACCGGCTCGCGGTCGGAGGTCCGCGCGGCTCGCGGCTCGTCCCCGAGGGCGTGACCCGGCTCGTGATCGTCGCCGACTCCACGGCGCTGCCGGCCGCCTCGCGCTGGCTGAGCCAGACGCCTCCGGACGTGCCGGCGACCGCGCTGCTCCGCATCTCGGAGGCCGAGGGCGGCTACCTCGGATCCGTCGCCGCCGCCCGCACGACCCCGCCGCACCTGCAGCGGATCGACGCGGATGTTGACCTCGAGCCCGCGCTCCGCGCGCTCGCGCCGTTCGACGAGACCACGTTCGTGTTCCTGGCCGGTGAGGCCGGCGCGCTCATCCCGCTGCGCCGCTACCTCCGCCGCGAGCTCGGCCTCAGCCGCGATCAGGTGCAGGCGAGCGGCTACTGGCGCCGCGGCGTCGCGGGTCTCGACCACCACGCGCCGGTCGACCCGGACGACCCCGAGGACTGAGGGGGTCCGGGGGGCCGGTGCCGGCGGCGTCTCCACGCGTGACGTCCACCCCGCCGTGGCCCGCTCGGGGGCTGTGGTGGCCGACCCGCGATGCGTAGCGTGAAGGCATCATGACTGAGATCGAGAACGGCTCGTCGGGGACCGCGTTCGGCAAGGCGCTGGTCGTCGCATCGGGGCTTCCCGGCGTCCGGATCGACCGCGCCGCGTACCTGAAGCGGACGCTGTCGCGGCACTGCACCGATGCGCAGGTCCGTCGCGCGATCGAGGAGACCCCGGCCGCCGCGGGCATTCCGCTCGACGTGATCAGCAAGCTCGCGAACGCCTCCATCTCGTACGAGGCGACGAAGGTGACCGGCATCTCCGCAGCAGCAGGACTGCCCGGCGGGCTCGCGATGATCGGCACGATCCCGGCCGACGCGGTGCAGTACCTCGCGCACATGCTCCGCATCTCGCAGAAGCTCGCGTACCTCTACAGCTGGCCGGCGTTGTTCGGAAAGGACGGGGAGGAGCCGGACGACGGGACCCAGAATGTCCTGACGCTCTTCGTGGGCGTGATGGTCGGCGTCGAGGCCGCCAACAAGGGTCTGGCGAAGGTCGCCGCGAAGGTCGGCGAGCAGGTCGTGAAGCAGCTGCCGAAGAAGGCGCTGACGAAGGGGACGATCTACCCCCTCGTCAAAGCCGTCGCGAAGCAGCTCGGGGTCAAGATGACGAAGGACGTCTTCGCGAAGGGAGTCGCCAAGGCGATCCCGATCGCGGGCGCGGTGCTGTCGGGCGGTCTCACCCTCGCGACCTTCGTGCCGATGTCGAAGCGGCTCAAGCGGCATCTGTCGACGACGGCAGCGGGGACGGACGACTCAGACCTCGACGACGTGGACGCCGACGACGAGACTGCGGACGACCTGGACGCCGACGCCTCGTAGACCTAGCCGACGAGCGGGTACTTCGACTCGAAGCCCGACCAGATCAGCCAGCCCGCGATCACCCCGCCGACCAGCAGCCCGACGATCCAGCGCACCGCCGCGTTCTGCCACGGCACGAGGCCGATGGCGAGCGCGAACAGCACGCCGATGATGGCGAACGGGATGATCCACTCGGAGTCCGGCCCGTACGCGGGGCCGAAGCCGCCGCCGCCGCATCCGCTCACGCCGCAGATGCTGATCGAGCCGAAGGCGAACGGCACGATCGACAGGCCGATCGCGAGCGGGATCGACCACAGCAGGTGGAGGGCGTAGACGGGACGGTGCCGGATGGCCATCCTGCGACGGTAGGCGGCGACGCGGCGGCCGGCCTCCGGGCACGCGCGGATCGGGCATCCGTGCGCGCCCTGGGAGGCCGGTCGCCGCGCGGGCCCCGGCACGCCGAGGATCAGGCGGTCGACGCGGGGCCGTTCTCCGTGTCGCCGAGCGGCGGCGCCGTGATGAACGCCGCCTCCACCTGGCGCGCCGACAGCCGGCTGCCGATCGACGGCAGGCTCTGCAGCAGGGTCTGGGCGTAGGTGTGCGCGTCCTCCCGGTTCTCGAGCGCGAACGCCGCGGTGATGCCCCACGCGATCCCCTGCACCCGGTCGACCTCGGCCTGCGACGCCCAGTTCGGCTGGTGCTCGCGGATGACGCCCCAGTCGAACACCGGCGGGTCGCCCGGACGCGGGCGGTGGAACGGCACCTTCAGCTCGGTGTACTTCTTCAGCAGCTGCTTGAGGCATCCGGTCAGCTGCTCGACGTAGGCGGGCTCAAGCACGAGGGCGGTGCCGCGGACGCCGACGATGACGTGCGGCGTCGCGATCGGCTCGGTGAGCACGTTGCCGGTGATGTCGCCGTCGGTGACCGTGCACGACACGTCGAGATCGAAGCCGCCGGGAGCTCGGCTGAGATCGAGATCGATGCCGATCGGCGTCACGGTGTAGTCGACGTCGAAGGTCTCGATCCGCTCGACGGGATCCATACCGGTGTGGGTGCTGATGGTCGCCGTCAGCCGCACCGTGCCCGACGGGCCGGTGGCCGGCATCCCCGCGATGGTCCAGGCCGAGACGTCGGCTCGGTGGTAGCCGTCCGTCGCGACGCGGACGGCGATGTGCTCGTCGAGCGTGTACACCCGCCACCAGAAGTCGCGGTCGTCGAGACACGCGCCGAGATTGCCGGACTTCACCGGGCGGAACGTGCCGCGCTGCTCCTCGTGCCGGTCGCGCTCGTGGATGATCGCGCGCAGCTGGGCGCCGTACCGTCCGGTGAGCGGGATCACCGTGCGCCCGTGCCGCTGCGACCAGTAGGACTGCACCTTGACGTCGCGGTTGAACGCGCTCTGCCAGGTGAAGTTGGAGGTCCATTTCCCGGGAGGCGATCCCGCAGCCGGCGAACCGCCGGCATCGGAGATCTCGTCGTTGGACGTGTTCGCCCCGGTGTGCCAGCCGTCGGACTCCGGGTCGGTCAGCATCTCGATGATCTCGTGGCCGAGCGTCAGCATCGTCTGGTCCGGGCGCGTGCCCGGCGCCTCGCTGAGTCGTGTCCAGCCGATCCAGTACCGATCTCGGTCGAGCTCGAACGGGAAGTCGAAGTCGTAGGCGCTGCTGTGGGCGCCGAGCACCGTGCCGGTGATGGTGGTCGAGAAGGGGATCATGACGAGGAAGAGGATGCGCGGCCCGTCGTCGGGGTCGGGGAACACGTCGTCGTTCAGCAGGTCGTCGCCGAGGTCCTTGCAGGCGGCCATGATGTCGCTGGCGGTCGTCGAGGTCGGCACCTCGGGGCTGGTCACCGTGATCGATCCGCGCCAGACGGGTGCGTGCGGCACGCCGTACTGCCACAGCTCGGCGAACTGGCGGGTCAGCAGCAGCCGCTGCGTCTCCGCCTCGATCTCGGCGCGGGAGGCGGCACCGGCGGTGTTCCACCAGTCGCCCCAGAAGATGAGCTGCACCGGATGCCCTTCGGGTGCACCGGCGATCGCGCCGCCCGAGAATCCGATGGCCGTGCCGTCGAGGTTGCTGTCGGCGAAGACCAGCAGCGGGTCCTTCTGGGCCGACCAGACACCCTGGTAGTTCTCGTCGCTGAGCTTCGAGGTGAGCCGGTCGATGGCGTCGAGATCGACGAGCCGATCGGAGGCGAGGGCGGTGATGAGTCGCATGGCGGCTCGCTTTCTACGAGGTCCGCTCCGCGTCGGTGGGCGCGGAGTACTGCGATGCAGTACCGGCGATTCCCCGGGCGAGACGATCCTCCGGATGCGATCGGCGCGGGATCCGGGTCCGCCCCGAGCCGGCGGGACGGTAGCCCGGAGCGCCGGACGGCTCGCTCCGCCCGCGGGCGCGGTCGAACGCCCCAGACTCAGAGCCAGATCGTCGCGAGCCAGACCACGACCGCGGCCCAGACGAGCAGCACGAGATTGAGCGGCAGCAGGGTGAACTCGCGCCGCACCGCGTGCAGGATGAACGCCGCCACCTGCACGAGGACGAGCCCGATCGCCGCGGCGAAGGCCAGCGGCGGCACGATGCCGGTGAGCGGCGGCAGCACGAGTCCGATGGCGCCGAGCACCTCGAGCGCGCCGATCGTCTTGACCAGGCCGAGCGGCATGATGTCGACCCAGCCCATCATCGGGCGCAGCGCATCCTTCGACTGCACCACCTTCCGTCCGCCCGAGAAGACGTAGGCGACGGCGAGCAGGCCGGCGACGATCCAATACGCGATGAGCACGGTTCTCCTTCTATAGTTCTGTTCCGTAACCGGACCCATCATGGAGAACTATTGGCGGCGGTACAAAAGGCACACACGTGTTCCCGACCCGCGGATGTGTGCCCGGCGAGCGGACGGAGGAGCGGATCGTGACGGAGTACTCCCGCGTGTGCAGCATCCGCCGCGATGTAGGCCGGTCGATCCGGGCGCTGCTCGACCACCTCGCCGACAAGTGGACGCTGCTCGTGGTGGCCGCGCTCGCTGCCGGACCGCAGCGGTTCACCGAGCTGCGCAACAGCATCCCCGGCATCTCGCAGCGGATGCTGACGCTCACGGTGCGCAACCTGGAGCGCGACGGCCTCGTGCTGCGGACCGTCTACGCCGAGGTGCCGCCGCGGGTGGAGTACGAGCTTACCGAGCTCGCGGACTCGCTGCTGCCGCACGCGGTCGCCCTGGCGGACTGGGCCGTCGCGCACGAGCCGGAGATCCAGGCGAAGCAGGCGGAGTACGACGCGGCCAACGGTGCGGCGAAGACCGCGGGCGCTCCCGGTGCGCGGGGGGCCGCGAAGGTCTCGGGCGCAGCGAGAGTCTCGGATGCTGCGAAGGCCCCGGCCGCAGCGGATGCTGCGCGCGCGGTTCGCTGATCAGGACGCGGACGCGGCTCTCGCCCCCATCCCGCTCGCGTTCACGCGGAACGCTCGCCCACCCGCGCGTACCGCGCCGCCTCGGTGCGGTTCGCCGCGCCGAGCTTCCGCAGGATCGCGGACACGTGCACGCTCACCGTCTTGCGGCTGATGAACAGCCTTTCGGCGATCTGCCCGTTGCTGAGGCCCTCGGCGACGAGGCCGAGCACCTGCCCCTCGCGATCGGTCAGCGGCTCAGCGCCGGCGCGGGCCGGGACGTCCGACGTCGCGCCCGCGGCGGACGGATCGCCGACGGCCGGCCCGCCCTCACCGTGACCTGACGACGCCGCCAGGCCGGCGTCGGCGAGCAGCCGCGCCGCCTCCGCCGCGATCCCGAGCGCACCGAGCTCGGACGCGTCGGCGTGCAGAGCGGTCAGTACCTCGCGGCCATCGGCGCGCTCGCCCGCCGTCAGCAGCGCGCGTCCGAGCCCGAGCCGGGTGGTGATCGTGAGCCAGATCGGCGCGCCGGAATCCGCTGCCGATGCGGCTGCGGCTGCCGTCCGCCAGAGTTCCAGATCGCTCCCGGCGCCGTCCGCTCCCCCGAGCGTCGCGGCGATCACCGCACCCCAGAGCGGATACCGCAGCCAGTAGGCGTCTCGATCGAGTCGACGCTGCAGCCGTGCGGCGACCTCGTCAGCGTCATCCGCGCGGTTCGGTCCGGCTCTGCGCAGTGCCGCGAGCAGCTGCGCGGCGACGAGATCCGCCTGCATGGTCCAGCCGGCGATCTTGTCGAGCGGGCTCGACAGCAGCGGCTCCAGCGCCGCCCGCGCCCCGGCGAGGTCGCCCGAGGCGAGCGCGAGCTGCCCGAACTCGCCGGCGAGCGCCATGGTCTCCTGCTGGTTCGTCCGCTCTGGCAGCCGGGCGGTGTCGCGCAGCCGGTGAGCAGCGTCGAGGTCGCCGCGCCAGAACGCCGAGCGGATCTGGCAGCGCTCGAGGTAGGCCCGGAACAGCGACGGCGGGTCGAGCTCGAGCGCTTCGGCGGTGATCGCCTCGGCGCGGTCCCAGTCCCCGAGGGCGAACAGCGGATCGACGAGGTTGACCGCGAGGATGCCGCCGCTCGAGCGCTCGACGCCCGCCTCCCGCGCGGCCGCGAGTCCGGCCTCCGCGAAGTCCCGGGCCTCGGCGAAGCGGCCGAGCAGCTGGAGCGCGTCGGACCAGTTCGTGTAGTGCCGCAGCATCCCGTCCGGCTCGGTGCCGGCGATGCGCGCGGCCTCATCGAAGTCGGCCATGCCCTGCTCGATGTCGCCGGTGATGATGCGGGTCGAGCCGAGCACGGTCGCCGCGATCGAGCGGACGCGCTGGTGGTCGTCCGGCGCGACGGCGAGCGTCTCCTCGGCCAGTGCGATCGCAGCGGTGTTCTCGCCCGCGACCATCCGACCGGACGCGATGCCCGCGAGCAGCGCGGACTCGAGTCGGCGGTCGGTGCCCGGCGGCAGCATCCGCAGCTCGGCGAGCGCGCGCTCGTACTCGTGGAGGGCGCCCTCGCGCCGGTCGTTCGTCAGGACCGTCGCGCGGACGCGGAGCACCTTCGCGCGGAGGTGATGCTCGTCGGCGGCGAGCTCGTCGAGGGCGGCGCCGGTGGAAGCCATCGCCGCAGCGTTCTCGCCCGCGCTGCGCCAGGCCGACCCCACCCAGGTGCGCAGCAGCGGCAGCGGCGCGCCGACGATCGACTCGGGATCGGCCACCCGCGGCCAGAGCTCGACGGTGCGCTCCCCCATCCGCGCCGAGCTGACGTATGCGGCGGCCTCGCGACTCGCCTGCATGGCCGCGAAGGCGGAGGCGAACGCGGCCTCCGTGTCGCCGGCCGCGAGTCGGTGGTCGGCGATCCGGACCGCGCGGGCCGCTCGCGCGCCCGCGGTCGTCGGGAGCGCCTCGAGCGCGTCCGCGTAGGCCGTGTGGACGCGACGCAGCGCACCAGGCAGCACGTCGTCGTAGATCGCATCGCGCACGAGGGCGTGGCGGAAGGCGTAGCTGCGCCCGCCGACGCGCAGCACTCCGGCATCCACCGCCTCGCGGACCGCGCGGTCGAAGTCACCGTCGTCCATCGGCAGCACGGCCTCGGCGACCTCGTGCTCGACGCGCGTGCCGCCGACCGCGAGCACCCGGGCCAGCCGGCGCGCGTCGTCGCTCATCGGCGAGTAGCGTGCGAGCAGCACGTCGCGCAGCGAGTCGGGCACCGAGCTCATTCCGCTCTCGGCATGCACCAGCTCCTCGACGTAGAACGGGATGCCCTCGCTGCGGTCGGCGAGCTCCGCGAGCGCGGCGGCGCGCGGCTCGCGCCCGAGGATCTCGGCGGCCTGCGCCCGGATCTCGTCGGGCGCGAGCCGGGCGAGCGTGATCCGCTCGACGCCGCGCGTGCGCTCGAGTTCGGGCAGCGCGGACCGCAGCGGACGCCCGGCGAGCTCGTCATCGCGGAACGTCAGCAGTGTCAGCATGCGGGCTCGGCGCAGCACGCGAGCGAGGAACCGGAGCAGGTCGAGCGTGCCCGGGTCGGCCCAGTGCACGTCCTCGATGACGAGCACGACAGGGCGGTCCGCGGCCAGCACCTCGAGCGTGCGGGTGACGGCATCCGCGACGACGTTGACGCCGCCGACCCGGTTGGCGGCGTCCGCTCCCCCGTCGAGGAAGCCGCGAATCGTAGCGGCGCCCGGTCCGGCGGCGGCGAGCAGCGCGTCCTCGGTGACGGCGTCGGCGAGCCCGCGGAGGAGTTCGGGGAGGGGTGCGAACGGCGACTCGGCGGCGGCGAAGTCGACGCAGTGGGCGAGGGCGATGACGGGCGGGGTGTCGTGGGCGGCCTGCGCGGCCAGGAACTCTTCAACGAGCCGCGACTTGCCGATGCCGGCCTCGCCGGCGAGCAGCACGGTGCGGACCTCGCCGGCCTCCGCCTCCGCGGCGAGCGCGAGCAGCCGCGACAGCTCGGCCTGGCGGCCGATCATGCGGTTGGCGATGGTCCTGGACACCTCGTCATGGTGCCACGGACCAACGACGACGCGGCCGGTGCGGTCGAGCCGTCGCGAGGTCCACCGAGGTGCGGCCGGCACGCCGTTCAGCCGCGGGCCGTCGCGTGCGGCGTGCGGTGCAGGTGCAGTGCCGACGCGAGGCGGGCGCGGATGCCGGTGCGCGTCGTCCGCGCTGCACCCGGCTGCGCCTCCGCGACCCGAGCGAGCGCGACTCGGCGGCGCTCGGCGGCGACGGCCAGATCGTGCTCACGCTGCTCGGCGAGGTGGGAGAAGGTGTACTCGGTCACGATGCTCATGCCTCGAGGTTCCGCTCTGAGGTAGGGCGGGTGGATCAGGCGGATGTCCTAACTTGCGGCGGACCGAGGAGCACTACCTCAGAGCGACCGGAGGGTCCTCGCAGACAGATAGGGGCGGAGGTGTTCGCGCAACGCCGGGTCGCAGACGTACACGTACGTCCCACGGATCCCGCGGGTGAGCAACACCGCGTAGATGTTGGCCACGTATCTCAGCACGTCGTCATCGCCATAGACGAGGCCGAGTTTCGCGTTGTTCTCCATCCCCTTCTTGTCGAAGTACGAGGAGCGGTCGAAGAGGATGCGGCCCGAATGTCGATCGGATCGGAGGTCGGGGCCGACGATCACGCCCGCGTAGTTGAGGTCATAGCCCTGCACGGTGTGGATCGAGCCGACCTCTTCCAACGAGCCTCGCGACGCGATCCAGTCGACATCCGTGCCGTTCCATCGCATCCGCTCGGTGCCGATCTGGATGTCGTGCCCATCGGAACGCCCCTTCGTCACCCACGGCCACGCGTAGCCGGCGACGAGACGCGAAAGTCCGACCTCCGCGTCGCGCGCGCGGATCTCCTGGCGCATCGCGGAGAAGTCGTCGAAGAATCGGAGGTCGTATCCCTCGAACGCCTTCGGCTCGGGAGCACTCTCGGCGTCGGGGTCCAGCAGACCTCTGACGTACCCGACGTAGTCATCGCCCGCCTTCACCCTCATCTGCGACATGAGGCGATAACTGCGGTGCCGTGTCTCGGCGGTTGCGATCACCGCGCCGACCGCCTCCGGGGCCAGATCCGCCGGCTTCACCGTCTGCGCGCGATCGAGAAGGAGGATCCGGTGACGGCTCCTGGCGATGATCCAGTCGAGCTGGGTCTTCTGCAGATCGTCGTGTCCGAACAGCGCGGTCGTGATCTCGGCGAAGTCCCGATTGCGGACGCCGGACGACTGGTTCGCCCGCCGGTTCAGGCGGTGCGCTTCATCGACGACGAGCAGATCCCATCCAGTCGGGTCCTGTCCGACCTGGAACGGATTCAGCACCATGTCGGCGCTGAGCCCCGGCGTCTTGCGGAACACCTTCTGGATCGACTTCCGAAGCGACTGCTGCGGTACGACGAACCCGATCCGCTTGCCTGCGAGCAGCGCACGGTTCTCGGGAAGAAAGAACTCCGAGAACCAGGAGTCGTCGTCTACCGTCTCGTCGTCGGTCGAGGATGCGATATCGACGAGCAGTTTGATCAGGAACACGGCGACGACCGTTTTCCCGGTTCCCGGCTCTCCCTGGATGACCGTCGAGACGCGCTCGCCCGGGCCGGTCAAGTCCTCGAGGAGTCCGCTGACGATGTCCTCGACTGCGACGGCTTGGTCTTCGCTCAGCGCCTTGAAGGGCGACAGCTTGAACAGGTCGCTGTTGACGATCTCGGCCTCGGACCTGGTGAAGAGCCCCTCAGCCCGCAGCCGCTCGAAGATCTCCGCGAATTGCTCCCGGTAGTCCTCTCGCTGGAAGTAGTCCGCCTCGACGATGCCGTCGTTCCTGTTGAGCACCGCGAACGCACCGTCGCCCGCCAGCATCCGGATGAGGTACGACTCCAGATCGAGGCAGACCGATTTGTTGTAGGTCGGGTCGATGATCACGCGGATCCGCTCGAGGTGCTGTTTCTCGGGCGCGGCGAGGTGCTGGCGCATGCGCGAAACCGTGTTCCGTGATTCGCCGACGTAGACGTCGCCAGGAGTGGCGTCGGCGGAGTGCTCACCATCGAGCACGTAGACCACTGGCCAGTTGGTGTGCCGCGGATCGAGACGCCCCCAGTCATCGATCGCACGCGCGTCGAACGCGAGCTGCTCGATCTCAGAGCCGGTCATACTTTGCGCTGCTGCCGCGGGCCTTGTCGACCGGATACTTGTCGCGGGTTCTGGCGAGCTTGTCGAGCACGATCTGCTCGGCGTCGACCCCGAGCTTGTCAGCGAGCAGCAACGAATACGTCAGCACGTCGGCCAGCTCATCGAGCACACGTTCCCGCTCGCCCTCGCCGGACCACTGGAAGCACTCCAGCAGCTCGCCCGACTCGATCGAGATGCTCTTCGCGAGGTTCTCAGGCGTATGGAACTGCGACCAATCGCGTTCCGCCACGAACGCTCGGAGCTCGTCCCTCAGCGACTCGGCCGTCATCCCGCCACGCTAACAGCGAGGTCGAGGCATCGTCAGCGACCACTCATCGGAATAGGTCGTCAACGCTTGACGCTCCCCTCTTCTATGACCCTCCTAGCGGACCGCGCCCCGTGGCAGCCCGACTCGCTCGACCGGGCGCTCGCGGCACTCGAATGGACGCTGGTGCGCGCTCGACGCGCCTCGCTCGCGGACGGCGAGCGGGCATCCGAAGTCCAGGGCGACGCCGGGTTCGTGTACGTGTCGTCCGGGACCGTGCGGCTGGTCGACGGGAGCTACGACACCGTCCTCTCCCCCGGCGACATCGTGTTCTTCAGCCGGGCGCAGCGACGCGGCCTCCGCGCCGCCGGCGACGCCGTCATCGTGGACGTGGCGCTCGCGCCGTCGTCCGATCGGCCGAGCGTGCTCGACGGGGTTCCCGGAGCGCTCGTCGTGCACGGCTTCGCCTCGCGCGAGCCCAACATGATCGCGCTGCTCGAGGGGATGCCGTGCCCGGTCGCCGAGGGGACCGCCCGGCGGGGCGCGCTGGTCGTGTGCAGCCGCATCGCGACCGCGATCGTGTCCGCCGTCATCCAGCAGTGGGCGGAGCACGGATGCGCTCCGGCGCGCTGGCTGCGCGAGGACGACGACCCGCAGATCCGCCTCGCCATCGACGCGCTGCACGCCGAGATGGACCGGACCTGGTCGGTCGAGGAGCTCGCCCGCGTCGCCATGATGTCGCGGTCGGCGTTCGCGGTCCGCTTCCGGGAGGTCGTCGGGCAGTCGCCGGCGAGTTACGTCGCCGGGGTTCGGATGGAGGCGGCCCGGGAGCTGCTGTGGCGTCCGGAGCTGAGTGTCGCGGATGTCGCCCGGCGGCTCGGGTACGGGTCGGATGAGGGGTTCAGCCGGGCGTTCCGGCGGGATGCGGGGGTGCCGCCCGTGGTTTGGCGGGCGCGGGCCCGGGCCACGCAGATCGTCGCGGCCGTCTAGCGGCTCGAGTCACACGAACCGAGGCTTCGAAGCCGCGCGAAGCCGGCGTGGGCCTGGCGGCCCTCCTCAGCCAGCGGGTGTTGGCATCCGCCGTGGCTTCGACAGGCTCAGCCATCCGCAGTGGGCGACTCGCTCAGGCGGTCGGCGCCTTCGTCCGCGCCGTCCCGAACAGCACCCCGCCGATCAGCGCCGCCGCACTCGCCGCGAACAGCGCCGGTGTCACACCGACACCGTCCACGAGCACCCCGCCCGCGGCAGCACCGAGCGTGATCGCGAGCTGGAAACCAGCCACCAGCAGTCCTCCGCCGGCCTCCATCCGGTCCGGCACGACCCGGGCGAGCCAGGTCGTGATCACGGGCAGCCAGGCGCCGAACGCGAAGCCCCACGCCGCCACGACCACGATGAGCGCCGCGATCGACGCCGGCGCGAGCGCCAGGATGCCGATTCCCGCGGACATCAGCAGCGGCACCGCGAACCGCAGCCAGCGCAGGTGCCGGTCGACGAGCAGGCCGATGCCGAAGTTGCCCGCGACGCCGCCGATGCCGAACACGGCGAGCAGCAGTGCGACCGCCCCGGCGTCGAGCTCGGGGATCCGAGCGAGCGCCGCCCGGATGTAGGTGAACGCGATGAAATGCGCCATCACGGTGAGCACGTGGCCGACGAGCGCCCACGCGATCCCGGGCGTCGCGAGGGTCTGACCGAGCACGCGGAGGCCGGCGCCGGTCGCTGCGGGCACGGCCGGCAGCACGAGCCGGAGTCCGAGCGCGACCAGGGCGGTCGCGACCGCCATCGCGCCGAACACGACGCGCCAGTCCGCGATCGAGCCGAGCCAGATGCCGAGCGGCACGCCCGCGACCGTCGCCATGGTCGTGCCCGTGTTGATGAGCATGACCGCGCGTCCGAAACGCCGAGGCTCGCTGAGCCGCGCCGCGACCGCGAGCGACATCGCCCAGAAGCCGCCGATCGCCGCGCCGAGCAGCAGTCGCGCGACGAGCAGCAGCACGAGGTTGCCCGAGATCGCGACGGCGACGTTCGAGACCGTGGCGGCGAGTGCGAGAACCACGAGGAGCGTCCGGCGGTCGAGTCGCGGGAACAGCAGCGCCATCCCCGGCGCGGCCACCAGCCCGGCGAGTGCCGTGACCGTCACGGTCTGCCCTGCCTGCCCCTCCGTCACCCCGAGCGACGCCGCCATCGCGGGCAGCAGGCTCGGCGGCAGGAACTCCGACACGACCAGCGCGAAGCTCGTCGCCATCATCACGAGCACACCCGCCCAGGCGGTGCGGGTGGGGGTCGCGGATGCTGCGGCCGCCTGCGCTCGGACGGCGCGGTCCGGCGTGATCGGCACCGAGGCGGTGGGGGTGTCCAGGGTCATGTGTCGAGCCTGGCGGAGCGACGGAGGGTGTGCCTGACCATGCGTCCAGAGTGGGTGATCGATCGTCCAGGAGGTGCGGAGAGGCTTCGACAGGCTCAGCCATCCGGAGTTCCTCGCATGAGGGCTCGAGACGGCGCTGGCGCGCCTCCTCAGCCGTCGGGCTGAACCCTCACCACGGCACCGTCGCACCCGTGAAGTCGAGATACTCCAACCCCGCCCGGCCGCGCTTCGCCTCCATCACGTCCACGATCTTCGGCACGTTCTGCTCCATCGTGTACGGCGCATCGGCTCCGCCGAGGCTCGTCTTGATCCAGCCCGGCGCCATCAGCAGCAGCGCCCGGTCGACCTCCGACTCCCGCGCCGACAGTCCCTTCATGTACATGTTCAGCGCCGCCTTGCTGCCCCGGTAGACGTCCCGCAGGCCGTTCGTGTTGTTCGTGATGCTGCCCTGACCCGACGTCATCACGCCGATCATCCCGTCGGCCGGCACGAGGTCGGCGAGTGACGCGATCACCCGCATGGGGCTCAGCGCGTTCGTGACCATGACGTCCACGAAGTCCTCGGTGGAGACCTCCGCCACGGGCAGGTCCTCGCTGCTCGTGGTGCCGGCGTTGACGAACAGGAAGTCCAGCGGGCGACCGGCCAGGTCGTCCGCGATCGCGTCGTGCAGCGGTGTCAGCTGGGCGGTGTCGGTCACGTCGAGGCGCTCGACGCGGACGTGGTCCGGGTGCTCAGCCGCGAGCTCGGCGAGCGGGGTCTGCGCGTTCGGATCCCTGACGGTGCCGATCACGTCCCAGCCGCGGGAGACGAGCTCGGCGGCGATCGCGTGGCCGAGGCCGCGGGAGGCGCCGATGATGAGGGCGGTCGGACGGGTAGCTGGCGTCGCGTCGGTCACGGGGCGAGTCTGCTCCTCACGGCGCGGGTGATGGTTCGAATCTCGGAGGAGTTTCAGGAGCCGAGTGGGCGCGCCGGGCTTCGACAGGCTCAGCCCTCCGGGGTCGACGCGGGGCGGCTTCGACAGACTCAGCCATCCGATGGAGGACCGCGGATCCTCCCGTTCCGCCACGAGAGGGATGCGCCGCGGACCCGGCCGTGGTGCTCTTGATGCAGCACCGCACCACGCATGGAGAAGGGACCAGCCCATGACCGAGCTCACCCTCGTCGACGACCTGATGCTGCTTCTGCTGGACGACGACGGCGCGTCCGTGCAGGCGGCCAGCACGCTCCCCTACGTGCTCGGCGGGGCGGTGCTCACCGAGCTCGCGCTGCGCGAGCGCGTCGGGATCGACGAGACGCGCCCTGGGCCGCTGAGCGGCCCGATCGTGGTGACGCTGGGCGACGGTCCGCTCGGCGACGACCTGCTGCAGGATGCCTGGAACACCGTCGCCGAGAAGGAGCGCCGCGTGCAGCCGCTGCTGCTCAAGCTCGGCGGGCGCCTGCGCCAGCCGGTGCTCGACCGGCTCGAGACGCGCGGCCTGATCCGCAGGGAGTCGGGGCGGGTGCTCGGCGTCTTCCGCACCACGAAGTGGCCGGCCGCCGAGGCGACGCACGAGGCGGAGCTGCGGGAGGGCATCCGCTCGGTGCTCGAGGACGGCGCAGAGCCCGATGCCCGGATGGCCGCGCTGATCGGGCTGCTCTCCGGCTCGGGTGCGCTGCGCTCGCTGCGGCCGAAGCTGCCGACCAGCAAGGTGATCGCGAAGCGGGCGAAGGCGCTCGAGCAGGGCGAGTGGGGTCCGGCCGCGGTGAACGAGGCCGTCACGCGCGCCGCGGCATCGGTGGCCGCGGCGACGGTCGCGGCCACCGTGTCCGCGAGTACGGCGGCGATCATCGCATCGAGCTGAGGTCTCGGGCGGGGTCGTCAGCTGGCTCGAGTCGGCGTCGGCCGCTGCTCAGCACTCCTGGCCGCCATGCGCGCTCTCGCCGCTCAGCGGCGGCGCTTCCGCTTCCGGCCGTCCAGCTTGTTCGGCAGCACGATGTCGTCCGGACGGTCGCTCGTCCCGCGCACCACGACGCGCGGGGCGCCCGGCCCGCCGCCGCCGATCCACACGGGCACCTTCGCGATCCAGCCGATCGCCCAGAAGCCGAGCACGCCGACGGCGATCGCGATCGCGGCGTAGACCGCGATGGGCAGGATCCACCCCTCGCCGAGCGTGCTCGCGATCAGGTCGCGCCCGCCTGCCGACCAGCCGAAGCCGCCGGCGAGCATCCCGGTCGTGAGGAGGAGGCCGATGATCCCGCCGCCGCGGCGGATCGCCTCGCCGCCGAGCACTCCGGCGATGATGAGCGGCACCGCGATGGAGCCCATCGCGGTGGCGGCGCCGATGGCCGACATCGCGTCGCCCGCATCCCCCTCGACGCCATCGCTCGCGATGCCGATGGCGATCCCGGCGGCGAGCCCGGAGACCATGAGCACGATGAGCACCGCGGTGACGACCCGGATGAACCGCGCGCTGAAGCGGTAGCCGCCGGTTGTCGATCGGGGGTCCGCCATCCGCAGAGGCTATCGGGCGGTCCGCGCGCGGCGGGCGCGAAGCGACGGCCGGATTGCAGGGCTTCGACAGGCTCAGCCGTCCGAAGTCGTCAAGCCAGCCCGTGCCGCGCCCTCGCCTGCTCGCTCAGCGGGGTGAAGAAGTTGACGAGGTTGCCGTCGGGGTCGCGGAACAGGAGCGAGCGGTTGCCCCACGGCATGTCCGTCGGCTCGTTGACGAAGACCTCGACGACGTCCTTCAGCGTCGGGTAGATCGCGTCGACGTCGTCGACCAGGAAGTCGAGGATCGCCGTGCGGTTCGCGCGCGGCTCGACGGAGCCCTCGCCCATCGCCGCGATGGTCTGGCTGCTCGAGATCGCGAGGGTGCCCGACTCGGTCGGGAGCTCGACGAAGAGCGGGTGGATGCGGTTCGCGGTGAGGCCGGTGACTCGTTCGTAGAACTGCGTGAGGGCTTCGACGTCGTCGGTGATGATGCGAGTCGCGGCGTAGCGCATGGGGAGCTCCTTCGGGGTGGCTCGGTCGGGGTGACGTTCGGACGGTACGCCTGGGGTCGGACAGCGCGTGCTGCTCGGACGGAGGCTTCGAGACGGGCGCCGGAGCGCCCTCCTCAGCCGGCGGTCGGCGCGCGGCCCTTCGACAAGCTCAGGAATCCGAGGTCGAACGGCCCTACTTCTCCATCGCCTTCGCGAACTGGATTCCTCGGTCAAGCCGGTCCGTCGCCAGCGTCCCCGCCTCCGCGTCCTCCTGCAGCTCGGCGACCTCGCGCAGGAGCGCCCAGTCGCGGATGCGGTCCTCGTCCCAGCCGGTCGCCTGCGCGATCACCCACAGCCGCCCGAGCAGTCCGTCTCTGATGCGGTCCTGCGGCAGCTCGTCCCAGCGGTTCCAGAGCAGCGGCGCGATCTCGTAGGCAGGGTCGCCCGATAGCGGCTTCGGGTCGATCACGAGCCACGGCTCGTCGTCGCGGAGCGAGCCGAGCACGTTCTCGTAGTGCAGATCCGTGTGGATGAGCGTGCCGTCGGTGGCCGCATCGCCGGCGAGGTCGCGCGCCACGGCGAGCGCGTGCTCGGCGAGCCGGCGCGGCACTCGAGCGTCGTGCGCGAGGCGCGGCAGCCGGTCCGCCCACTCCCCGACCAGCGACGACAGGGTGCGCAGCTGCGGCGGTGGTGCGACGTGGAGGCGCGGATACAGCCCTGCGATGATCTCGAGCGCGTCGTCGACCGGCACATCCGACAGCGCGCGCGTCGGGTCCGCGCGCTCGAGCAGCAGCGCGAACCGCCGGGGGTCGGCGCGGAGCAGCCGGACGGCGCCCCGCCCGTCCCAGTACCGGAGCGCGAGGTGCTCGGTCTCCGCCTCCCAGTGGGGCCACGACACCTTCAGCGCGGCCCGGTCGCCGGCGGAGGTGCGCACGGGCAGCACGAGCGCGCAGCTGCCGGCGAGCGGATCCCCGTCCGGTGCGAGCCGCCATCCGCCGAGCAGGTCCTCGACGAGCCGGGGCAGTGCGGCGAGCCAGCCGGCCCACGCCGGGTCGTCCGCGTGCTCGGCGAGACGGAACGGGATCGGCACGGCCATCGCCTCGACCCTAGCCGCGACCGCAGATCGGGCGCCCGCAGTCCCGCGCTCAGCCCGGCCGCACTCAGCCCAGTGGCGTGAGCCGCAGCGTCGTCTCGGAGGCCTCCGGCGTGATCATGGACGTCGCGCCCGCGGCGCCGTACTTCGCGACGTACGCGGTGCCAGCATCGGGATCGTCGACGGCCTCCGTTCGGACCGCGTGCTCGACGCCGCCGACCCGGATCCGCGCCCGGCCGGAGCGGAGCACTCCCCCGTACCAGCCGGTCTCGCGGCGGTACCAGGTGCGCACGAGCACCCGCTCGGCGACCGTCACGACCCAGATCGGCGTGAATCGCCCGACGCCGCCGCCCTCACGCTCGATGGCGATCTCGATCTCGTGCGCGCCATCCAGCACCGCGAGCTGGTCGGGAGACCACGCCGCACGTGGACCCTTCTCTGACGGTGCGTCGGATGCGGTGGCAGGGCGCTCCATCCGATCATCATCCGCCCCTGGTGCGGCAACGCGCCGGGTGGGACGATGACGCCGTGTCCGAGGTCGCGCCAGGCGGCGGCGTTCCCGCGCAGGTTTCGGCGACGCCGCTCGACGACGCCGCCCTGGCTCGTCGCGCTCAGATCCTCGCGACGGAGCACTGGGGACTTCTCGCGGCGCGCAGCACTGCTCAGAGCGAGGTGCTGACGCGGATCACGATCTTCCTGACGCTCGTGTCGGCCGGTCTCGTCACGATCGGGCTGCTCGGACAGGCCACGGATTTCGCCGGCTGGTTCGCGCCGGCGGCGCTGTCGATCCTCGGCTTCCTGCTGGTCATCGGGCTCATGACGCAGCTCCGGGTCTTCAACGTCGCCGACGACGACATGAGCTTCGTCGTCGCGATGAACCGGCTGCGCGGGGGCTACGTCGACCTCGACCCGGCCGTCGAGCAGTACTTCCTCGAGGCGGTGGCCGACGATCAGCGCGGTATGGCGCAGACCTACTCGCTGCTGCGCCGGCGAGGCGATGCGTCGCAGGTGCTGGGCAGCTCCGCCTTCCTCATCGGGCTCGTGAACGCCGCCCTGATCGGACTCATCCTGGGCGGCGCACTCGGGGCTGCGGGCGCGCCGCTCGGCGCCGTCGTGCCGATCGCAATCGTCGTCGGGGTCGCCGCGGCGGTCGGCTCGATGCTGCTCGGCGTCCGCGGCTACCGGCAGGCGTGGGCCGACTACCGACCGCGACGGACGCGCGACGAGCCGCCGGACTGGCTGCGACCGGGAACGCGCTGACCGACCGACGCCGGCTCGCCCACCCGTGCAACGCTGAGCCCATGGAACACGTGCTCGGCATCGGCGGGGTCTTCCTCCGCGCCTCCGACCCGACCGCCCTGGCCGCCTGGTACCGCGACGTGCTCGGGCTCGAGCTCGACGCGAACGGCACCTGGGAGCAGCCGCAGCCGGGTCCGACGGTCGTCGCGGGATTCGAGCGCGACACGGACTACTTCGGGTCGCGCCAGCAGCAGGTGATGCTGAACTTCCGCGTGCGCGACCTCGACACGATGCTCGCCCAGGTGCGGGCGTCCGGCGCCGAGATCGCGGAGGAGACACCCGCCTTCGACGGCATCGGCCGGTTCGGCTGGGTCACCGACCCGGAGGGGAACCGCGTGGAGCTCTGGCAGCCGGAGTGAGCACGTCCTCTCGTGTCGTCAGCTCCCGGCGCGGGCCCGCAGGTGCTCATCGAGCGTGCGGAACACGACATCCGACCCTCCCTCCCACGCGGGCGTCGGATCGGGCTGCCCGGGCGAGGGCTGGTAGATCCACCACAGATTGCCCCACGGATCCTCGAGGCGCGCGAGCGTCACCGACCCGTAGAACGGCGTCGGCGGCGTGACGATCCGCCCGCCGCGCGCGACGGCCTCCGCGAGCACGGCGGCGGCATCCGAGACCCAGACCTGCAGCAGGCCCGGATGCGGATCCCAGCCGTCCTGCGGGTCGGACAGCATGATCAGCCCGTCGCCGAGCCGCACCTCGGCGTGGATGAGCCGCCCGTCCGGCGTGGGCGTGCGGGCGTCCGCGACCTCCTCGCCCCCGAAGACGGCCGTCGCGAAGTCGATGAACCCGGCCGCATCGGGGAGCAGCAGGAACGGATTCAGGCTGGCGCCGCGTCCGGTGATGTCGGTCTGACGCAGCACGTGCGGTGTCGTCTCGTCCATGCCTCGAGGGTCCCACCGGGGTCCGACAGGCTCGAGGCGCTCGAAAAGAGGGTCAGGATCCGCGAGCGCTGTCCGGCGGCGCCGATCGCCCGGGCGCCATCCGCCGCCCGGCGAGCGTGCCCATGACGCCGAACAGCACGATGCCCGCGAGGATCGGCGCGAAGGCGAGCGCCCACGACCCGGCGATGTCGTGGAGGCTGCCGACGACGACCGCGCCGAGGGCGCCGACCGCGTAGCCGATGCCCTGCACGGTGCCGGACCGCGCCGTGACAGCGCGAGAGCCGCCGCCCGCCGCGACGATCGCGATGAAGATGATGGTGAGACCGCCGCCCTGGCCGAAGCCGGCGATCGGACCCCACAGCCACCACAGCTGCGGCGCGAGCACGAAGCCGAACGGCGCGGCGAGCCAGGTCACGGCGACCGCGGCGATGCCGGCCGTGATGCCGAGGCGGCCGGCGATGAGGGGCAGCAGGAGCGCGCCCGCGATGCCGAACACCTGGAAGACCGACGAGATCGCGCCGGCCGACGAGGCGTCGTACTGCGCGTCGCGGAGCAGCGTCGGCAGCCACGCGCTGGTGCCGTAGTAGGCGAAGGCCTGCCCCGCGAACGCGGACGCCAGGAACCAGGTCAGCGGACGACGCAGCACGTTCGACTCGTGGCCCTCCCCCGGCTCGGCGTGCTGCACCGGCGTCGGCACGAGTGCGCGACGCGGACCCTGCGCCCCGATCCAGACCGCGACGGCCGCGAGTCCGGCGACCCCCCACAGCGCGATGGCGGCGCGCCATCCGATCACCGAGGCGAGCGGTGCGGTCGTGAGGGTGACGGTCATCGTGCCGACGTTGATCGCGGCCGTGTAGACGCCGGTCATGAGGCGGCCGCGCGCGGGCGGGTAGTCGCGGGCGATGAGCACCGGCACGACGACGTTGCCGATCGTGATGAACGCGCCGAGCACGGCGGTGCCGGCGAGCGCGCCGCCGAGTCCGTCGCTCGAGCGGATGGCGCACCCGACCGCCGCCCCGACGAGGCACAGCACGAGCGCGAACTCCGCTCCGAGCCGCTGCACGAGCGCGACGACGATCGGCGTGAGCAGCGCGAAGCACAGCACGGGGATGGTGGTGAAGAGCCCGATGACTCCGGACGCGACGCCGAGATCGCCGGAGATCTCGGTCGTGACCGGCGCGACCGACACGATCGGGGATCGCAGCACGATCGCCGTCAGCATGATCGTGAGGGTGACGAGCGCGAGCCGCGGAACCGGCGCGGAGGTGCCGGGCGTGTTCATCATGTCCAGGCTAGCGGCGAGCGGCGCGCAGACCGACCAGCGGTCGGGAACGGGAGAGCCCCGCCGCGCAGCTGCGCGACGGGGCCCTCACGAGACGGGATCAGGCGGGCATCAGCCTCGGCTGAGGCCGCGTCGACGGAGCAGCACCAGTCCGCCGCCGACCGCGATGGCCAGCAGCGCGCCCGTCAGCCCGAGGCCGACGCCCTCCACGCCGGTGACCGCGAGGCCGGCCGGATACGTCACGGAGATCGCCGCTCGCGTGACGTTCCCCGCCGTGTCCTCGGCCTGGTACTGGATGCCGGCGACGCCGGAGAAGCCCGGCACCGGCGTGAACCGCACTCGGCCATCCGACAGCACCGTCCAGGTGCCCTGACCGGGCACGGTGACCGTGGTGCCGGCGACGCCTGTGGCCGGGTCGATGAGCCGGAGCGACGAGCGGATCCACTGGGCTCCGCCGGTCGGGGTGTCGTTCGCCAGCGGGTCGAGCGTGATCGGCTGCCCCGGCGTCGCCGTGACCGTGTCACCGGCGGCGCTCGCCAGCGGCTGGACGGTGACCGTCGCCGTGGCCGTCGCCGTGAGCCCGTTCTGATCCGTCACCGTGTAGGTGAAGGTGTCGGTGCCCGAGTACCCCGCCGCCGGCGTGTACGTGTACGAGCCGTCCGCGTTCACCACGACGGTGCCGTGCTGCGGCGCGGTCGCGAGCGCGGCCGTGAGCCCCGACCCCGAGTCGTTCGCCAGCAGACCGGATGCCGCCGGCACCGTGACCGGCTTGCCGGCCTGGGTCGCCGCCGTGTCGTCCACGGCGAGCACGCCGACCGTGATCGTCAGCGTCGCCGTCGTCTCCTGGCCCGACGCGTCGCGCACCCGGTAGGTGATGGTCTCCGTGCCCGAGAAGCCCGCTGTCGGCGTGTAGTCGACGGCGCCGTCAGCGCCGATCACGACGGTGCCGTGGGCTGCCGCGGAGAACCCGATCACCGTGAGCTGCGAGCCCAGGTCGTTGTCGAGCACGCCCGGTCCGTCGACCGAGAGCGCCGAGCCGGCGACCACGGCGAGCTGATCGGCGACGGCGGTCGGCGTCACCGTGATGGTGACCACGCCCGTCGACTCCTGGCCCGACGAGTCGGTCGCCGTGTAGGTGAAGGTGTCCGTGCCCGAGAAGCCGTCGGCGGGCGTGTAGCTGTACGAGCCGTCGGGGTTCAGCGTCACGGTGCCGTGGGCCGGCGACTGGTCGAGCGCCGCCGTCTGGCCGGTGCCCGAGTCGTTCGCCAGCACGCCGGTGGCGGCCGTCGTGGTGAGCGTGCTGCCCGCCGCGACCGTGCCGGTGTCAGCGGCGGCGCTGTTGCCCACCACGATCCGGGCGACGGCCGTCGCCGTCAGTCCGTCGGCGTCGGTCACCGTATAGGTGAACTGCGCGGTGCCCGAGAAGCCCGGGGTCGGCGTGAACACGACGTTCCCGGCGCCGTCGATGGCGACCGTGCCGCCCGTCGCGCCGCTGACGGCGGTGACCGTGAGGCCGGTGCCGGTGTCGTTGTCCGTCAGGTCGGCCGGGTCGATCGTGAGCTGCGCGCCCGCCGGGGTGCTCAGCGCGTCGTCGTCCGGATCCGGCGCGACGCGCACGGTCACGGTCTGCGTGACCTCCTGGCCGGAGGCGTCGCGCACCGTGTAGGTGAACGTGTCGATGCCGGAGAAGCCGGCGGCCGGCGTGTAGTCGATGGCACCACCCGCTCCGGGAGCCGTCGTGCCGCCGCGCGTCGGCGTGCCGATCGCGACGATCGTCAGGGCCGAGCCGCGGTCGTTGTCGAGCACCGGGACGGCGATCCCGACGCCCGCGACCGTGTCGGCCGAGTCGGCGCCGACGGCCGGCACGACGGTCATCGTGACCGTGGCCGTGGAGGTCGCACCGGTGGAGTCGGTGACCGTGTAGGTGAACGTCTCCGTGCCCGAGAAGTCCGTCGGCGGCGTGTACCGCGGCGAGCCGCCGTTGAGCTGGACGGTGCCGCCCTGCGAGCCCGTCGCCGAGACGGCGGTGATCGTGAGGCCGGCGCCGGCATCGTTCGACGTCAGATCCGTCAGCACGACCGGCGTGTTCGCGGTGGTGCTGCGCTGGTCCGCGCCCGCGGCCGGCGCGACGTCGACCGTGACCGTCGCCGTGCTCTCGCGGCCGGAGGAGTCGCGCACGGTGTACTCGAACGTCTCGGTGCCCGAGAAGCCGGACGCCGGGGTGTAGACCACGGCACCCGCGCCGTTCACCGACACCGTGCCGCCGCGCGAGGCCGGACCGGCCGACACGATCGCGAGGCCGGACCCGGAGTCGTTCGACGTGAGGTCGGCGAACGTGGTGGGCGAGCCCGCGGGAGCCGTCCGGGTGTCATCCGCCGCCGTCGGCGTGACCGTCACGTTCACGGTCGCCGTCGACGTCCGACCGTGCGAGTCCGTCACGGTGTACGTGAAGCTCGCCGGGCCGGAGAATCCCGGCGTCGGCGTGAACTGCGGGATGCCGCCGCTCAGCGAGACCGTGCCGCCCGTCACCGGCGCGACGGACGTGATCGTCAGTCCGCTGCCCGAGTCGTTCGTCAGGAGTCCGGGGATCGGCGTGGCGCCGGCACCCGCGGGCACGGTCGCCGAGTCGCCGGAGGCCGTCGGACTCACGGTGACGGTCACGGTGGCCGACGACGCGGTGCCGTTCGAGTCGGTCACGGTGTACGTGAACGTGTCCGTGCCCGAGAACCCGACCGGCGGCGTGTAGCGCACGTTCCCGCCGACGACCGTGGTCGATCCGCCCTGCGAGCTCGCCGCGCTGCTGCCCGTGATGGTCAGGCCGGCACCGCCGTCGTTCGCGCGGAGGTCGGTGTAGACGATCGGAGTGCCCGCCTGGGCGTTCCGGGCGTCATCGACGGCGGCCGGCGGCACCGTCACGGTCACCGTCGCGGTGCTCGTGCGGCCGCTCGAGTCGGTGACGGTGTAGCTGAAGCTCGCCGCGCCGGAGAAACCGGCAGCCGGGGTGAACTGCGGCACGCCGCCGACGAGCGTCACGGTGCCGCCGGTGCCGGCGGTCACGCCGGTGATGGACAGGCCGCTGCCGCTGTCGTTGTCGAGGAGCCCGGTGACCGGGGTGGCGCCGGAGCCGGCCGGCACCGTCGCGGTGTCGGCCGCCGCCGTCGGCGTCACGGTCACCGTCACGGTCGCGGTGGAGGTCTCACCGGCGGAGTCGGTGATCGTGTAGGTGAAGGTGTCCGTGCCGGAGAACTTCGTCGGGGGCGTGTAGCGCACGTCGCCGCCGACCACGGTCGTGCTGCCGCCCTGCGTGCTCGCGGCGCTGCTGGCGGTGATCGCGATGCCGGTGCCGGTGTCGTTGGTCTTCAGGTCGGTGAACGTGGTCGCCGAGCCGGAGGGCGCGGTGCGCGAGTCGTTCGCCGCTGCCGGAGCCGCGGGCACGGTCATCGTCACCGTCGCGGTCGAGGTGCCGCCGGCCGTGTCGCGGACCGTGTAGGTGAAGGTCTCGGTGCCGACGTAGCCGGCCGCCGGCGTGTAGACGACGTTGCCGCCCACGACGGAGACGGAGCCGCCCGCGGAGGGCGACTGGGCCGAGACGATGGTCAGTCCTGTGCCGGAGTCGTTGGTCCGCAGGTCGGTGAGCGTCGTGGATCCGGTGGCGCGGGCCGTGCGGGTGTCGTCGTTCGCCTTCGGGGCCACCGTGATGGCGACCGTCGCGGTGGAGGTGTTCCCGAAGTCGTCGGTGATCGTGTAGGTGAAGCTGTCGGGTCCGGAGTAGCCGGGGGCCGGGGTGTACACGGGGTTGCCGGCACCGTTGAGCGCGACCGAACCGCCCTGCGCGGTCGTCGCCGATCCGACCGACGTGATGTGCGCGCCCTGGCCGGAATCGTTCGCCAGCAGGCCGGTGAAGGTGGACTGGGCGCCGGCGACGGCCGTCGCCGAGTCGTCGACAGCGTGGGCGATGAGCGCGTTCGTGAACGAGCACGTGACGTCGGAGCTCGCGTCGGTGGTCGACGTCGGCTGCGTGTACGAGGCGGTCGATCCGGTGCCCGAGTTCACGACCGTGCCGTTCGGCAGGGTGCAGGCCCAGGTGGTGCGGTAGCGGGCCGGGTCGACGGATGCCGACGGCGTCTGGCTGACCGTGTAGGGCTGTCCGCCGACGACGAGCACGGGGCCGGTGGTGACCGACGTGGCGGTGCCGGTGCTGGCGGTGGGTCCGGCGATGGTGGTGCCGCCGGAGCTCACGGCGAGCGTGAACTGGTCGGCGGGGTCCGCGCGCACCGGGATGCTCGACGTGGCGGTCGTCGTGTTGGCGTAGGTGCACGACGCGAGGTCGCTCATCGTGCCGATGCCCGGCGCCCAGGTGGTGCCCACCTGCTGGCCGGTGGACGGGTCGATCGTCAGCAGGTTCGAGCCGGACGCGACGATGAGGTAGCCGTCCTTGGCGAACGCGATGCCGGCACCGGAGCTCGACAGCGTGCGGATCGACGTGGTCGAGATCGCGGTGGTCCCGGTGGATGCCGGGAGGGTGCCGTTCGCCCGGAGGATGTTCGTCCCGGCGAGGAGGAACATCGTCCCGTCCCGGCTGAAGGCGATGTCGCCGCCGCTGCCCGTGACGCCGGTTCCCGTGAGCGAGGCGACCTGGCCGATGTCGGATCCGGCGCCGGGAGTCGTGCGGTAGCCGTAGATCGGCAGCGACGCGCCGGACGCGGTGCCGGCGTAGTAGAAGATGCCCGACGCGGGATCGATCGCACCGCGCACCGGGCTCGAGATGCTCGTCGCGTTCGCGACCTGCGACGAGGTGCTCGCGATCGCGTCGTACTTGTACAGGGTGGTGGTGTTCACGCTGTACAGCGCGGTGCCGCCGACGGTGGCGCCGATGGCGTTGCCGCCCTGTCCGTTCGTCAGCAGGCTCGTGGTCTGCGCCGTCACGTTGGCGGTGTAGACGTTGCCGCTGTTGATCGTGTAGACGGTGTTCTGGTCGCACGCGAGCGGCGCGGCGACCGCGGCTCCCACGGGACCGGTGACCACGGCCGCGGCGCCCACGAGGGCGGCGGCGCCGACGCCCGCGACGAGGCGGACGACGGGAGAGGCGGATGCGGTCGAGGACGACCGCCGACGACGAAGCGACGCGAACACGCTGGATGAACCCCTGGGAATGGCGCATCGCGGGAACGACGCGCGGTGATGCCAGGCGGCGATCACGTGCCCCCCGGCGTTGTCGAGGATGCCACACCTCGCGCACGATCTGCTAGCGACGGGGCCGGTGCGCCCCGGACTGGGGTCTCAGCCGGCCGCGTCCGGCCACGCGGCGATGTCGACTCCGTGGTTGTCAGGTGAGGCGAGCGTCCACCAGTCCGGCGCATGCGAGTCGTCGACCAGCCGACCGCCTGCGGCGAGCGCCGCCTCGACCCGGGCCGCGGCCTGATCGGTCGGCACGGACACGTCGAGGTGCGTTCGCCCGCGTCGCGGCACGTCGCCCGTGATCGGATTGAACGCCAGCTGGGGTCCGCGGCGCAGCGGATCGACGGCATCCGTGTCGCCGAGGTCGTCGTACCCGAGTGCTGCGCGGAAGAACGGGCGTGCGTCCGCCCGCGAGTGCTGGGCGACGTAGATGCCGACCGACTGGACGAGGGACGGGTCGGCAGACAGCCCGAACTCGGCGGCCGCGGACGACACGGCGGCGGCGAACCCCACAGCCGATGCCGGGATGCCCTCGAAGTCGCGGTCCTGCACGCGCACCACGACGCCCTCGGGACGCACGTCCACATCCGGCAGGATGCCGAACCGCAGGGAGGCCTCGACGATCGGCGGGAGCAGCGCCGCGGCCTCCTCCAGCGAGTCCGCGCGGAAGACGGCTTGCGGTCCCGATGCGGTGACGCGCCAGTCCTCGACGCCCGGACCTCGATGGAACTCGGCCGGCGAGATCCGCTCGATGCTGTTGGTCGACTCGTCCATGAGGCTCCTCCGCGCGGTTCGAGGCCGCGGTCGGCGCGCCGCGATGCCCGCGCGCACACGCTAACCGTTGCCCCCGACGACGGACGGCGTCTGTCGCGGCGGACGCCGAACGAGCCCAGCCGTCCCCCACCTCGCCGATGTATCGTCCGGTATCGCTGACAGCCGCCGGCGATTCCGCGTTCCACCCAACGGAAGGCCCCCCATGCGCACCTCCTCCTCGGCCGGGTTCGACCTCTGGGAGGCCGTCGACGGCCTCCGCGACGCGTTCGGCCCCCGCGACGCCGGACGTCCCGCCGGCGGACGGATGGGCCGCGGCGACATCCGCACCGCGATCCTCGTCGCCCTCCTCGATGAGCCCATGCACGGCTACCAGCTGATCCAGGCGATCGAGACCCGCAGCGGCGGCGTCTGGAAGCCGAGCCCGGGCTCGATCTACCCGACGCTGCAGCTGCTCGCCGACGAGGGCCTCGTGACGGCGGAGCAGGTCGGCGAGCGGAAGGTGCACTCGCTGACCGCCGCCGGGCGGGAGGCCGCCGCCGAGGCGGCCGGCGGCCCGCTGCCCTGGGAGCCGCGTCGCCGTCGCGAGGACATGCGGGAGGACGTGGAGCGCAACCTGGCCCTGCCGAAGGCGGGCGCGAAGCTCGCGCAGGCCGCGGCGCAGGTCGCCCAGAGCGGCACCCCGGAGCAGTCCGAGCGCGCGGTCGCCGTCATCGACGAGGCGCGCCGCAAGCTCTACGCGATCCTCGCCGAGGACTGAGGCGTGCCGCCGGCGGATGACCGCCAGCGCGACGTCGCCGCCTCGGCATCCCGCGCGGACCCCGCGCTCCGGGCGCGGTATCGGCGCATCATGCGCTTCGCGGCGCGCGCGCTCGTGCAGGCGTGGTGGTTCGAGCTCGTGCTGCCGCGCTTCGGCCTGCGCACACTCGCCGCGCATGGGCGCATCCCGCGCCTGCAGCGGCTCGCCCGGCGCTTCGCGGTGCTCGCGGCCGACCTCGGCGGCCTCATGATCAAGGTCGGCCAGTTCCTGTCGTCGCGGCTCGACATCCTCCCGCCCGAGATCACGCGCGAGCTCGAGGGCCTGCAGGACGAGGTGCAGGCCGAGCGCTTCGACGACATCCGCCGGCAGACGGAGGCGGAGCTCGGGATGCCGCTCGAGCGGGCGTTCGCGTCGTTCGACCCGATCCCGGTCGCCGCCGCCTCGCTCGGGCAGGCGCACCGGGCGCGGCTCTCACCGGAGCTCGCCGCCGATCTCGGGTTCGACCGCGTGGTCGTGAAGGTGCAGCGCCCGGGCATCGAGGCGATCGTCGACGTCGACCTCGCGGCGCTGCGCCGCGTCTCGCGCTGGCTGGCCCGGGTGAAGCTCGTGTCTCGCCGCGTCGACGCGCCCGCCCTCGTCGAGGAGTTCGCGACCACGAGCCTCGAGGAGATCGACTATCTCCACGAGGCCGCCAACGCGGAGCGCTTCGAGTCGGACTTCGCCGACGACGCCCGCATCGCCGGGCCCGTCGTCGTCTGGGACCGCACCGCCCTCCGCGCGCTCACCCTCTCGGATGTCACGGCCATCAAGATCTCGGATGTCGCCGCTCTCCGCGCCGCCGGCATCGACCCGGTCGAGGTGGCGCAGGAGCTCGCGAGGTCGACGTTCCAGCAGATCTTCGTGCACGGCTTCTTCCACGCCGACCCGCACCCGGGGAACATCTTCGTCACGCCAACCCGGATGGCTGAGCCTGTCGAAGCCTCCCCTGACCGGACGGCTGAGCCTGTCGAAGCCTCCCCAGTCGAAGCCCCCGCCTGGCACCTCACCTACGTCGACTTCGGGATGATGGGTGAGATCTCCGACACCCTCCGCTCCCAGCTGCGCGACTTCATCCTCGCCGTCGTCGCCCGAGACGGCCGCGCGCTGATCACGGCCCTGGAGCGGCTCGGCGTGCTCCTCAGCTCAGCCGACACCGACGAGCTCGAGCGCGCAATGACCGCGACGTTCGATCGGTTCGGCGGCATGGGCGTCGCCGAGCTCCGCGAGATCGACCAGCGCGAGCTCGAGGCCTTCGCGCGCCAGTTCGGCGAGACGATCCGGGCGATGCCGTTCCAGCTCCCGGAGAGCTTCCTCCTGCTCATCCGCACGATCTCGCTCACCTCCGGCGTGACGAGCGCGCTCGATCGCGACTTCAACATGTGGGATTCGGTCGACCCGTTCGCCCGCACCGTGCTCAGTGCGTCGGGCACGTCGACGCTCCGCGATCTCCCGCAGCAGGCGCTGTCCTACGCGTCGACCCTCGCCCGGCTGCCGCGCCGCGTCGAGGAGCTCACCGAGCGCCTCGATCGCGGCCAGGTCGCCGTCCGCACGCCGGAGCTGGACCGCCGCCTCCGTTCGGTGGAGCGGTCGATCGGACGCCTGGTCTCGGCCGTGCTCTTCGCCGGGCTGCTCGTCGCGGGCGTGCTGCTGCGTCCGACGGATGAGGTGCTCGGCTGGGTGCTGATGGGGGCATCCGCGCTGCCCCTGCTGCACGTGCTCGGGAGCTGGCGCCGGCGGTAGGCCGGGCGCTCGACTCGGCGGCGCCTCACCAGACCCGGCTTCCCGGATACGTCGCGCGCGTCACCGGGGCGGATGCGGTCGCCGGTCGACGGCGCCAGGCCCGGCGCGCCCACATCCATCCGATCGCCGACGACGCGCCGCCCGCGCCGAGCACGATGACCGTGATCGGGCTCGTCCAGACCTGACCGGCGCCGGTTCCGAACCCGAGCGCCCCGAGTCCCACCGGCACGCCGGCGACCAGGATGCCGGCGAGCGCCTGCACTGCGAGGTGGATCGCAGGGCGACCGATGTGGCGGAGCAGGTGGCCGAGCACACCGGAGAGCGGAACGCCGAGCACGAGCACCAGCAGGCCCGAGATCAGGACGGCGGGCAGCGTTCCATAGGCGAGCACCCACAGCGTTCCCGTGCTGTTCGCCGCGGTCGTCCGATCCGCCGCGTCGATCAATGCACCTACCGCCGCTCCGATGAGCATTCCACCGAACCAGAACGCGACGAAGGCCACCCAGGAGGCGACCGCACCACGCCGCAGGTTCTCGCCGGTGACCGGCAGTGGGCTTGGGGGCGCACTCATCGCGAGCCGTCGCCATCCCTGAAGCCCAGCTTGCGGATCCCGTCGGCGGTGGTCCTCGTCCGCGCCGCGACCGTCGCCCTCCATCCGGCCAACCAGCCGAGGAGGCTGCTGAACATGGCGCAGGCGATCAGCGGGAGCGCGAAGGCCGGGCGCACGCCGAAGCCCATCCACGGTTCGAGAGCATCGTTCACGACCAGCGCGAGCCAGATCGCCAACGGCACGATCGCTCCGATCGCGCCGAGGCCGGCATGCACCGCGGCGTGCGCGATCGGGGACGCGACGTCGCGGAGCAGCCGCTGCGTCACGAGCACGAGAGGAACGCCGACGAGCAGCGTGTCGGCGATGACCACGGCTGCGGCGGGCAGGGTTCCGAAGAGCGGGAACAGCACGACGATGAACATGTCGGGACTGGACCGGATCAGGGTCGAGAAGGGCCAGAGGACGACGAACACGCCCACGGTCACCGTGCCGCCGATCGCGACGCCCCATCGATCGAGCGCGGGCGTCGGGCGAACGCGCAACTCTGCAGCATCCGGCAGGTCCGGCGCTGCGGCCCGGATGAGCTGGTCGAATGCGTCGGCGCGAGCCGCGGCGTTCATCGCACGACCTCTGCGACGAGCTCGGTGAACTGCCGCAACGGCTTGCGGAGCATCGGCACGCGCAGCAGCGGGAGCGCGAGCCCGAAAAGAGTCGCACCGCCGTCGACCAGCCGGCGGGTGCGCGCCTGATCATCGGACCGGTCGTAGACCCAGAACATCGCGACGAGCAGCCAGGCGATAAGCAGGACCTCGGGCATGAGCTCGCGAAGTTCCTTCGGCAGCTTCGTGCTCGCTCCGTCGACCACCTCGCGGAGCAGCGAGATCGTCGTATCGCGGGCAGGCGACACCTCGGTGCCGAGCGGATTGATCGGCGACCGTGGCGAAACGGCCGCCTCGAGGAAGCCGGGCGCGAACTCGTGGAACGGCGCCAGGGTGTCCAATCCGGCACTCAGCACGATTCGCAGCCGCTCGACCAGATCGTCCACGCCGTCGAGGAGGGGAAGTGCAGCGTCGCGGTGGTCATCCTGCACCCGCTCGTAGAGCACCTCCACCAGCTCGTTCTTGCTGCGGAAGTGGTAGTTCGTGGCGCCGACGGACATGCCGAGCTCGTCGGCCAGAGCTCGGATCGTCGTCGCCTCGTAGCCCTTCTCGCGGAAGGAGCGGATGGCCGCATCCGCGATGGCGGCGCGCGTGCGACGACCTTTGTCCGACTCGTTTCTGAACACGTTCAGATTTTGCCCAGCGACGGCTTCGATGTCAATAGCCGACCGCGCCAGAGGCGCGCATGCATACTCCGCGTGAGCCCCTGAGACGGCGCGTCTTCGGCGACGACCGGACCGCAGCGCTGGCAGGCGCCACCGGACCGCGAGAAGGTGGTGACGTGAATCTGAGGAAGCCGGTCGCGAGCGCAGCGGCATCGAGGGAGACAGACGGCGAGACGTCTGGCGATCGCCTCCGCGCAGACACCCGCCGGTCGGGACTTCCCTGCATCCGGGACGGTGCCCCTGGGACTCGAACTCCAATAGTGGCCCGCGGCGGCGGGCTGGATCCAGCAACATCCCCGGAATTTCAGCGTTCTCGACGCACGGAGATCACATGCGGACACCGTTGATTTCGTCCGAGTGTGGGCAAAATGTGGGCAGACGCGCCCGCCTAGGTAGTCGTGGGGCGCGAGGGCAAAGCGGGGTTAGTCCAGATCCAGCTCGCGCCGCACCTCGGCGAGGGATACTCCTGCGCCCGCCCAGTCGTGCACAGCGGGATTGTGGATCAGCACCGACGGACCCGGGTAGAAGTCGTCGTCGAAAGGGCGAACCCCGACTGCGCGCGAGTACCGGTCGAGCATGTCGTGCGTGAAGCGTTCCGTGACAGGGCGCGCCCCGTACGGTTCGAGCTCTTCGAACGGCTGCGGATCGCCCCACGCTTCGAATGACCACTTGCCGGTGTCTTGCGTGACCGATATGGCGCGATGGTTGCCCGCGGGTCCGGTCAGAGCCCACTGCCGGGAACCGAACGGCGACCTTGCACTGGACTCGGGAGGGCAGGAGTCGACGTCGAGCGCACGGGTTCCAAGCCGCTCCGAGAGTATGGCGCAAGGGCCGGCGGGATCAGTCCCGAGCCGACTGCCGTCGAAGTAAGCGGTCCACCCAGGGCCGGTCGCGACGAGTAGCTCTCGGACGTGATGGTCGAAATGCAATGGCTCGAGCCGTCGGAGAGCGAGCGCAAGTGGAGCAGCAGGTAGATCTGTTCTCTGCGGCTCACCGAAGAGATCCGTCCGCCAGTCGATGAGCGCCTCCGCGACTCGTTGCAGAGGAGCCTCGATGAACCCGATGCGAGACGTGATCGGCGCGAACCGGTTGCCGAGCAACTCACTCGCGGCAGTGTGAGGGTCTGCCTCTCGCGGCAAACGCCTGTTGCGCTCGGTCACCGCATCCGCCCGAAGTAGCCCTCGCCGCCAGCGCGCTCGTCGTTCTGGTTGAGCCACCGATCAAGCACGATCGCGAGCTCGTGTGGGCTCACTGGGATCCAGTCCCCCCATCGCGCACGATGGTCGATCGGGTAGCCGAGGAGGTTGTTCAGCGTGTTCTGAACTGCCACCCGCTGGTCATCCTGTTGCGGGTGATTCGGCCACGTCCCAGCGATCCGGAGGACCTGCTCGCGATCGAGCCCGAACACGGTTTGAAACTCGTCGTCGCTGAAGAAAGGACCGTCGCTAACGGCGATTAGGCACTGACGGATGATCTCCTCATCAGTGGGCGCAGCGACCATGCCCGGAGGTTACCGCGACCGGGGCAGACATTAGTTGCCCCGTAGCAGCCAATGCAGGACGGAACCGTTGCCGCAACCGGACGTCCCTGACGATCGCCTCGGTTTCTGTGTTGAGAGTCATGGTCGCAATCGAAAGTCGCTCCTCGTGGATGGCGTTCTGATGCACTACTCGCCCTGTCCCGCCGCCCGTGTGAACACCCCAACCTCCCTCACGATGAGGAACGAAGAGTGCGGGAGGTTGGGGTGCGGCCGAAGGCCGACACGGGCGGCAGGACAGGGCGAGAAGCACCGTCAGCGTGCGTTTGCCTATTCGCGCCCGACGAACGGGTGAGCGAACTCCCCGAGACGACCTGCCGCGGGTCGCTCCAGTCCCCTTGCCATTGCTATTCGCTATGGCGATTCGGTTGATAGTATTTGCTATATGCAGGATGCCGAGCTTGTCGCGAGACTGCGCGAGCGAGCGCGGGAAGCGGATTCACTTCGCGCGCGAGCGAAGTCGCTCCTCGTGGCATCAGCTCGCGAAGGTGCCGCTGCGGGCCTCACACAGCGACAGATCTCGGAGGCGATCGGACGGAGCCAGCCCGAGGTCTCCCGCCTCCTTCGCTTCAGCGGTCGGACACCGCTCGCACGGGCCGTCGAGACCGCCCGAAGTTCCGTCTTGTCGGCAGTCAAGGACGCCGGCGGGCGGAACGTCCGCATCTTCGGCAGCGTGAGTCGCGGAGAGGATCGAGCAGACTCCGATCTCGACCTGCTCGTCGACTTCGACAGACCCCCGAGTCTGTTCGAGCTCGCCCGCCTGGAGGAGCACGTCGCGAGCCTGATCGGTGCACCTGTCGACGTCGTCCCGAGCAGCAGTCTCCGGGAGAAGATCGCGGCACGCGCCCTTGCTGAGGCGGTGCCGCTGTGAGCCGGACCGACGACGAACTCGTACGGGACGCACTCGATCACCTTCGGCTGCTGCGCTCGCACCTCGAGCGCGCGGACCTCGACGACCAGACCGTCGCGGATGCCGTGAGCCTCCGCCTCGCGTCGGCGATCGAGTGCATCGCGTCCGCCTCCGACGGGCTCCGCCTCCGCGTCTTCGGCGACGACTGGAACGCAGCCTGGGCGACGCGGAATCGGATCGCCCACGGGTACGCCTATGTCGATCTCGCGATCATCCGCGCGACCGTCGAGCACGACGTGCCGCGCATCCAAAGCGCTCTGGAGGCAGAGCTGCCCGGAACCTGACCCGCGCGACGGTGGTGATTCCTAGGCTCGACTGCAGGCGATAGTGCCCCTGGAGGGACTCGAACCCCCAACCGTTTCCTTAGGACGGAACTGCTCTTCCATTGAGCTACAGAGGCTGGCGTCTCGAGTCTAGTTGCGGGGCCCCTTCGAGACGGCCGTGGCCGGCCTCCTCAGGGATCGGGGCTTCGACAGGCTCAGCCATCCGGGTCGGCTCAGCCATCCGGGTCGGCTCAGCCATCCGGGGCGGCTCGGCCATCCGCGCCGCCGGACCCAGCGGGGCGTCACCCGTCCGCTCTAGCGTCGGAGCATGCGCAGCATCGTGTACTCCGCCGCCGGCGACTCGTCCGTCCTCCGCCTCGTCGACCGCGAGGTGAAGCAGCCCAGGCCCGGCGAGGTGCGGGTGCGCGTCGCGGTGTCCGGCGTGAACCCGACCGACTGGAAGCGGCGGGCGGCGCAGACGGCCTCGGCCGAGCTCGAGTTCCCCGAGATCGTGCCGAACCAGGACGGCGCCGGCATCGTCGAGGCGCTCGGCGACGGCGTCACGACCCTCGCCGTCGGCGACCGGGTGTGGCTCTTCCTGTCACAGGCGCAGTCGCCGGACGGCACCGCGCAGGAGCAGACCGTCGTCGCGGCGTGGAAGGCGGTGCGGATGACGGACGACGTCTCGTTCGACGTCGGCGCCAGCCTCGGCGTCCCCGCCATGACCGCCCACCGGGCCCTGACCGTCCACGAGGACGGACCGACCCGCCTCTCCCCCGGCTCGCTCGCCGGCCGCACCGTGCTCGTCACGGGCGGTGCCGGCGCCGTCGGCCACGCCGCCATCCAGCTCGCGCGCTGGGCCGGCGCGACGGTCGTCACGACGATCTCCAACCCCGAGAAGGCCGCGTTGGCGACCGCCGCCGGGGCGCACCACGCGATCGACTACACCTCCGGCGACCCGGCCGCCGCCATCCGGGCGGTCGCGCCCGACGGGGTCGAGATCGTCGTCGACGTGGACATCATCCGCAACGTCGGGCTGCTCGGGCAGGTGCTCGCGCCGCGCGGCTCCATCGCGATCTACGCGAACAGCGGACCCGAGGCCGCGATCCCGATGCGCGATTTCATGGGCCTCAACGCCCGGCTGCAGTACGTGCTGCTCTACACGGTCGGCGAGGAGGCGCTGCGCGCCGGCGTCGAGGACGTCAGCGCCGCCGCCTCGGCCGGCGCGCTCGCAGTGGGGGCGGATGCCGGACTCCCGCTGGTGCGCTACGGGCTGGCCGACACCGCAGCGGCGCACGATGCGGTCGAGGGCGGGGTCGTGGGCAAGGTGCTCATCGACGTCACGGAGTGACCGGAGCCGACGCCGCGCGCCAGGCATCCGCCATCGCCGACAGCGTCGGCCAGCGCTCCGCGCGCGACGGCCGCAGCGCGCGGGTCGCGACCTCCCATTGCGCGTCCGTCCCGGTCCAGGTCTCCCGGGCCTTGAATCGGTCCTCGCCGAGCAGCGTGTGCGCCAGGCCGCCGATCGTGAACACCGTCGTGACCTCGTCGAGCACGGCGCCGAGCTCGTATTCCTCCGGCGCCATGAAGCGGTCGGAGCCCCACATCCGCCCCATCCAGTTCGCCACCGGACCGCGCCGGTAGACATCGAGATCGCACAGCGTCAGCGCGCCGGTGACCGCGTCGAGCATCAGCGAGCCGTCGTAGAGGTCGACGGCGACCCAGCCGCGGGCCGCGGCGGCGACGTGGAAGTCGAGCAGGTCCTGCACGGCGCGGGCGCGCTGGGCGGTCGAGAGCCCGGCCACCTCGCCGCGGCGCTCGTACTGCCGCCCGATCGAGACCGCGTCCGTCCAGTCGAAGACGAGTGCGACGCCCGCCCCGACCTCCTCGACCGACCGCAGGCGCACGAGCGACGGATGCGCCAGCTCGCGGTACACCTCCGCCGACGCCCGCAGCCGCTCGACCGCATCCGGCACGTCGCCGTCGTAGAGCCACGTCGGCGCCCCGGCGTACTTCACGAACACCCGGCCGTCCGGGCCGTCGACGCCGAGGCACAGGTTGCCGGAGTCCTGCTGGTCGAGCACCGCGAACACCCGACCCCAGCGCGCGGTGAACGACAGGTCGTGCGGCGCGCGGAGCCGCACCGGCATCCCGTCGAGCTCCTGCCCCACCGGCACCGGTCCGCCGGCGAGCATCACCTCCACCTCGTCCGCGAGCACCTCGACCGGGCGCTCGCCGTCGAGCATCCGCGTCGCTCCCCCGCGCAGCAGCGGCTCGACCGTCTCCACGTAGTGGCGGATCTCCGCCCGCTGCTCGGCCGTCCGCCCGTACGGGTTGTCGGCGCGCTCGGCCACCCGGCGCAGCAGCACATGGACCGGCGCGGTCAGCAGCAGGATCTCGGCGAAGTCAGGATAGAACGCGCCCTGGTTCTCCACCGCGCCGGACACGACGATCGACGGCTCCGCGGCGAGCAGGGCGCGCATCCGCGGCTCGTCCCAGCGGCCGTCCGCGAGCACCCAGCCGTCGTCGTCGGTGTCGAGCGTGCGGATGCCGCGGCGCGCCAGCTCGCGGAGCAGCGTCGACTTGCCGGCGCCCGACATGCCCGTCACGAGGATGCGCCGGGCCGGGGCGGACGCCGAGAGGCCCGGCACCCGCTCACTCATCGCCGGGTCGGCGCACCCGCCGGGTCGCCGTGTCCCACTCCTCGGCCAGCACGCCCATGATCGCCTCGTCGTGGAAGCGGCCGTCCTTGAGGATCGCCTGCCGGCGCCGTCCCTCGAGCCGGAACCCGACCTTCTCGTACGAGCGGATCGCCCGCTCGTTGAACGCGTGCGTGTGCAGCTCGACCTTGTTCGCGCCGAGCTCCGCGAACGCGTAGTTCACCATCACGCGGGCGGTGTCCGTGCCGAAGCCGCGGCTCGTCCATCCGGGCGCCATCGTGATGCCGAACTCCGCGATCCGCATCGGCAGCGCGAGGTTCATGAGCGAGGTGTGGCCGATCAGCTCGCCCTCGTGCGTGGTGACGCTGAACGAGGTGAAGGCGCTGTCGCGGGCGTTGCCGCTCAGTCGGTCGATCTGCTCGACCATCCCCTCGAGCGGACGCGGCAGGAACCGGGGCGTGCTGAGGATGCCGGTCGCACCCTCCCGCCACCAGTCCGCGAGCCGCTGGTGGTCGTCCTGCTCGGTCGCGCGGAGCCGCACGAGCTCGCCGCGCAGCAGCCCCTCGCCGTACGCGAGCGCCTCGTCGAGCGTCCAATCCTCAGCCATCCCTCCTGCCTACCCGATGCGCGGCGCCGCGTCGAGGCGCACCACGCCTCCGGCGCCGTGCGCGCACCCGGACGTACGATCGGACATGGCCCACCCCTCGAGCACCACCCTCGTCGTCATCGGCGATGCGGCGCCGGATGCGCTCCGCCCGCTCGCCGGACTCGCCAACGTGCGCGCCCGCTCCCTCGACGGCTGGGAGGACGGCGACGCGGAGGCCTGGGAAAGAAACGTCTCGACGCCGTACCTCGTGCACGACCACGACCCGCTCGCGCACGTCGCCGCCGCCTGGACCGAGTTCTACGACGACGCCGCGACGCTCGAGGTGCTGCAGCTGGAGATCGACCGGCTCATCGCGGCCCTGAACCGCGGTGCGACCGCGATCCCCGACTACTACGTCGTGCTCGAGCCGGAGAAGCTGCCGCCGACGCTCCGGCACTGGTGGCTCGGGGTGGTGTCGTCCGCGTCGCCGACCCGGGTGATCCCGTGGCCCGACGCGGAGGCGCCGCTGCGCGGACTCCTTCGGCGGCTGCCGACCGGCAGGCCGTGGCCGGCGCACGAGCCGTGGCTGCGCGGCGTGCCGACCTCGGTGCCCGACCGGGTCGGCCTCACCGGCTGAGCGCTACTTCGGCGGGGCGTAGAGGAACATCGACACGTCCGACGCCTTCACGATGCGCTGGTCGTAGATGTGGTTGTTGTTCCAGTTGTACTCCTCGAGCACGACGGACCCGTCGCCGAGGACGCCGCTGACGTAGGAGACGTGGTTCTGCCCGGCGAACCAGGCGACCGCGCCGACCTGGGCCGTCGTGCCGGTGGCCCAGCCGTGGTCCTCCCACGCGGCCTTCCAGCCCGACGCGTTGCCGTTGCCGGGCGTCAGCGTCGACCAGTCCCACTTGTACGGGGCGGCCGTCGAGCCGGCGTCGCGGTTGAGGCGCCAGGCGACGAAGTCGACGCACTCGCGGTAGTAGTAGCGCAGCGGCGACAGTCCGCCGCCCTCGCTGCGGGTCAGCTCCGCGGCCCAGGGGTAGTCGTCGCCGAGCTGGCGGGCGCCCGAGCTGAGGTAGGCCTGCAGGTTCCGCTGGCGCAGCGCGTTCGAGTACTGGGTGGTCAGGTCGGCGGCGCTCGTGACGCTGAACGTGTCGCGGCTGGTGGCGGAGACCTGGCCGTCGGCGACCGACAGCGTCTGCGAGGCCGACTGCTTCGCGGCGGCGGAGACCTCGGTGCCGTTCTGGAAGGCGTAGGCCGGCAGGGTGAGCGAGGCGAAGATGCCGCCGACGATGACCATGGTGCCCGTGGCGGTGATCCGCTGGCGGATGCTTCGGACCTTCGCGGGGTCGGCGACCGGACGTCCGGTGACACGCCCGGCGCGCAACCGGCGGCGGCGCTCGACGACCTTGGCGTCCTCGCGGATGAGTTCCTCGGGCGTGACGCTGCGGCGCGGGGCGACCGGCGCGGCGAAGGAGGCGGCGGGCACGACGACGGGGATCACGATCTCGGTGGTCGCCGGCGCGGCCTCGAGCACGGTGGCCGCCTCGACCGCGGTCGGCGCCGCAGGAGTGCCGGTGCCCAGGAGCAGGGCGTCGAAGTCGTCCGTCACCGGGGCGGCGGGAGTCGGGACCGCGGGTGCGACCGGCTCGGCAGCGGGTGCTGCCGGACGGGACGGCTCACGGGACGCGATCTCGCCACGGGCCTCGGCCTCGCGCTGAGCTCGGAGCTCGCGGCGGGTCGGGAAGGGCCGGTCGGCGGAGGGGGCGCTGGACGCGCGGTCGCCTCGGGTCGGCGACGGGTGGTTCATCTCGTGCTCAGGTGCGCTGTGAGTGGTCAGTTCACCGAAGAGAGAGCCCAATGGATCCGGGTTCTCCTGTTGCGTCAAATCTCGTCCTCCGGGTTGGCGACCCGGTCGAGGTTACGCGAGCCTGAGACGATTGTCACGTCGAGGTAACGGATCCGGCAGTCCCCAGTGCGGGGCGCACCGGAAACCGTTCCGAGAGCAGGGAAATGCTCACCGAATGCCCTGCCGGCGCACCGGGCCGCGACGGCTCCGGAAACGCTCACGCGGCCGTGGCGAGGAACTCCTCCCACTGCGGCTGCGACCGCTCCACGCCGCGCACCAGCCAGGCGGTGCCGTGCGGCGGGCGCGGCGTCATGCGGAGCGTCCAGCCCATCTCCTGCGGGGTCTTGTCGCCCTTCACGTTGTTGCAGCGCAGGCAGCACGCGACGAGGTTCTCCCAGCTGTCGGCGCCGCCGCGCGAGCGCGGCAGGATGTGATCGATCGTCGAGGCGGAGGATCCGCAGTACCCGCAGCGCTGGTTGTCCCGCCGCAGCACGCCCCGGCGCGACACCGGCACGCTGCGTCCGCTCGGGAGCCGCACGTAGCGGCGCAGGAGGATGACGGAGGGCCGGTCCCACGAGCCGGCGGCCGCGAACACGGGGTGGTCGTCGTCGCGGGCCAGGATCGAGGCCTTGCCGTTCATCACGAGCACGAGCGCTCGCTTGAACGACACCACGGCGAGCGGCTCGTATCCGGCGTTGAGTACCAGGGTGCGCATGCGGGTTCCTCTCGAATCGTCCTGCACGGCTTGCAGGCGGTCCTTCCCCGGGATCCGGGAGGAGAGAGGAGTCCAGTAGACGCGAAAAGGCGCCGTCGCGAACGACAGCGCCTCACACGACCCGGACGTGACAGTGCACGACCAGCCGACTGGAGAGCCGTATGCGGAAGACGGCGCGCGCATCCATGGGGTGGATGTCGTTCCGCTGACGCATGCTGCTCACCTCGATCCTCGAGAATCCCAGGGCTCCAGAATACGCCAGGCCCGGTGCACAGCGCCGGAACGGCGGGAGAACACCCCGGGCGCGTCGCGCGCGGCCGATCTCGAGAAGCGTCAGACCCCGACGTAGACGTGCTGGGCGACCTCGCTCGGCAGCTCCAGCCCGTCGCCGAAACCCTCGACCTGGATGCTGACGTACGAGCCGGCGGAGGCGATGACGGCCTCCGCGCCCGGCACGACGCCGGCGCCGCGCAGCTGCTGCAGCAGATCCGGCTCGAACTGCACGGGCTCGCCGAGCCGACGGACGACGCCGGTCACCGGGCCGGACTCGTCGCGAACGCGGTCGACGATGTTCACGACGCCGTCGAGGAAGCGGCCGGCGGGCCGGTCGCCGAGCTCGTCGAGCGCGGGGATCGGGTTGCCGTAGGGCGACTCGGTCGGGTGGTCGAGGATCTCGAGCAGGCGGCGCTCCACCTGCTCGCTCATCACGTGCTCCCAGCGGCAGGCCTCGTCGTGCACGTAGGCCCAGTCGAGCCCGATCACGTCGGCGAGCAGGCGCTCGGCGAGGCGGTGCTTGCGCATGACGTGCAGCGCGCGGGTGCGTCCGGTGGTGGTGAGCTCGAGGTGGCGATCGCCCTCGACGCGCACGAGGCCGTCGCGCTCCATCCGGCCGACCGTCTGCGACACCGTGGGGCCGGAATGGCCGAGCCGCTCCGAGATCCGGGCGCGCAGCGGCACGATGCCCTCCTCCTCGAGATCGAGGATGGTGCGGAGGTACATCTCCGTGGTGTCGACCAGATCCGTCATCGCGGCCCTCCCGTGAAAACGCCTCTCATCACCCTATCCGGGCCGGACGACCGCCGCCGGACACCCCTCCCGGCTCGGCGCGGCCGGTGCGGTCGGATGCGGCAGAATCGATCCATGGCGCCGCTCGAGATCCCCGTCGACCTGCTCCCCGCCGACGGGAGGTTCGGCTGCGGCCCCTCGAAGGTGCGGCCGGAGCAGCTCGACCACCTCGTCGCGAACGCCGCCCTGCTCGGCACCTCGCACCGCCAGGCGCCGGTGAAGGAGCTCGTCGGCCGCGTCCGCGCCGGCCTCGCCGAGCTGTTCGCACTGCCGGACGGCTACGAGATCGTGCTCGGCAACGGCGGCTCGACCGCGTTCTGGGATGCCGCCGCGTTCGGCCTCATCGAGCGCCGCAGCGCGCACCTCAGCTTCGGCGAGTTCGGCGCGAAGTTCGTCGGCTCGGCCTCCGCGCCGTTCCTCGAGGCGCCGTGGGTCGCCACCGCACCGGGCGGATCGCGCAGCGAGCTCGAGGTCGTGCCCGGCGCCGACGTCTACGCCTGGCCGCACAACGAGACCTCGACCGGCGTCATGGCGCCGGTGCGCCGCGCCGTCGGGGATGCCGGCGCCCTCACGGTCGTCGACGCGACGAGCGCCGCGGGCGGCGTCGCCGTCGACCTCGCCGAGACCGACGTCTACTACTTCGCTCCGCAGAAGAACTTCGCGTCGGACGGCGGCCTCTGGCTCGCCGCGATGTCGCCCGCGGCGATCGAGCGGATCGAGCGGATCGCCGCCTCGGACCGCTGGATCCCGGAGTTCCTCAGCCTGAAGAACGCGGTCGACAACTCGCGTCTGAATCAGACGCTGAACACGCCGGCGCTCGGCACGCTGCTGCTCATGGAGAGCCAGCTCGATTGGATGAACGGCAGCGGCGGCCTCGCATTCGCCGACGCCCGCACCCGCGAGTCGAGCGGCCACCTCTACACCTGGGCGGAGGAGTCGCCGGTCGCGTCGCCCTTCGTGGAGGTCGTGGAGCACCGCTCGCAGGTCGTCGTCACGATCGACTTCGACGAGTCGATCGACGCGAAGGAGCTCGCCGCGCAGCTGCGCGCGAACGGCGTCGTCGACACGGAGCCGTACCGCAAGCTCGGCCGCAACCAGCTGCGCGTCGCCACCTTCGCCGCGATCGACCCGGACGACGTGCGCGCGCTCACCGCGTCGATCGACTGGCTGCTCGAGCGTCTCGGCTGAGCGGCCGCGGCTAGGATCGTCGCGTGCGCATCTGGCTGAAGGACTCGGAGCGCAAGCCCGACCCGAAGCCCATGAAGACCGACGACCGGAAGGTCGTGCTCGTCGGGCTCATCCTCTGGCTGCTGACGCTGGTCGGGCTGCTGATCTTCCTGCGACCGCTGCTCGACGGCGGCAACGGCTTCTGGCTCTGGACCGTGGTCGTCGGCATCGCGATCGGCCTCATGGGCCTCGTCTACACGACGTGGCGGATGAACCGGCAGAGCTGACCTGACGGGTCTCCTCAGATCTCGCGGAGGCCCTCGTCGTCGTCGCCGGCGTCGCCGTAGATGTCGTCCTCGTCGGAGTCGTCATCGTCATCCGAGTCGTCGTCCTCGTCGGAATCGTCGTCCTCATCCGAGTGGTCCGCGGACTCCGACGTCCCGGCCGCGTGCGCCGCCTCGGGGTCGAGGCCGTCGTAGAGGTCCTCGCCGAGGTCGTCGTCCTCGTCGTCGAAGCCGTCGTCGTCCGACTCGTCGTCGTCCTCGTCCGAGTCGTCGTCATCGTCGGAGTCGTCGTCATCGTCGTCCGAGTCATCGTCGTCGGACTCATCGTCATCGTCCGAGTCGTCGTCATCATCCGAGTCCTCGCCGGCGGCGTCGGAGGACTGTTGAGCCGTCCACTCCTCGAGGCGCTCCGACCAGGGCACCCAGTCGGGCGCGAGCAGGGCGCCGTCGCCGGGCAGCAGCTCGGCCTCGAGCACGGTCGGCTCGTCGTCGCCGATCTGCGCGACGCTGACGGTCCACGCCCAGCCCGGATAGCCGAGCATCGTCGCGGCGAAGCGCAGCGTCGCGACGCCGTCCTCGCCGACGGTCTCGTCGATGAGGTCGCCGACGTCCGCGGACCTCGTGATCTCGAGCAGCGCGGCCCGTGCGACGCTCCGGCGGTCGGCCATGGTGTCGTTCACGCGTCGAGGTCGTCGGCGACGCGGCGGAGCACGGCGGCGATCTTCGAGCCGTGGGCGCGGTCGGGGTAGCGGCCGCGGCGGAGTCCCTCGCCGATGCCATCGAGCAGCTTCACGAGGTCCTCGATGACCACGGCCATGTCCTCGCCCGAACGCCGGTTCAGCTTCGAGAGCGGGGTGGGGTTGTCGAGCACGCGGACGCTGAGCGCCTGGGCGCCCTTGCGGCCGTCGGCGATGCCGAACTCGAGGCGGGCGCCGGCGCGGACGGTGGTGACGCCCTCGGGCAGGGCGGATGCATGCAGGAAGACCTCCTGGCCGTCATCGCCTGCGATGAAGCCGAAGCCCTTTCCCTCGTCGTAGAACTTGACCTTGCCGGTGGGCATGGTGCGACCCTCTCCCGATCGTGCGCGCGGCGGGCCAGTGCGTCCGGCCCTATCCTGGAGCGGTGCCGAACGACACCGCAGCGAGTCCCCATCGTATCGAACGCGTGCTCGTGACGGCCGCGGCGACGGTGCTCGGCCTCAGCGTGATCGCGCTCATCGTCGTGCTCGTGCTCGCCGCGGTCGGCGTGAAGCTCGGCGGGCAGGCGTTCGCGGTGCTCACCCTGCTCCCGATCGTCGGGATGCCGATCGGCATCCTGCTGATCATCGCCTTCATGGTCGCCGTCGGCACGCGCCGCTCGCGCGAGTCGCGGGATGCCCGCGGGTAGCAGCTCGACCCTGGCGCTCGCGGCTCGGCTGCGCGCGCTCGACGACGGCGCCCTGACGGCGCTGCTGCGGCGCCGCGACGTGCGCAGCGCCGGCCTCCGCGACTGGTTCGACCTCGCCGAGGCGCTGCTCGACCGCGGCTCGATCCAGTCGGCCCTCGAGCGGATGGACCGCCCCACCCTCGCAGTGCTGGCCGCGGCGGCCGACCTCTCCGCCCGCGGCGGGGCGCCGACGGCCGCCGAGCTCGCCGAGCGCACCGGCTCCTCGATCATCGAGGTGCGGCTGCGGGCCGCGGAGGCCGTCGAGGCGGCGCTGCTCGGCGAGGAGTCGGGCCGGTACGCACCCTGGGACGCGGTCGGCGAGCAGCTCGCCTCCTGGCCGTCGTTCGGGCTGCCGGGCATCGACGATCTGATCTGGGTGCCCGCCCCGCCCGCGCTCGTGCCCGTCAGCGACGACGAGCGCGGCGACATCGACACCCTGGCCGGCGAGCGCGCGTTCGCGACCACCGGGCGCGTGACCGAGCTGGTGCTCGAGCTGCGCCGGGAGCCCGCGCGCCGGCTCGCGAAGGGCGGCATCGCGCTGCCGGAGACCCGGCGCCTGGCCGCGGCGGCCGGGGTCGAGGGCGAGGACGTGCCGCGGCTGCTCGACATCGCCGAGCGGGCCCGGCTCGTGGCGGACGACGCGGCCGTGCTGGCGCCGACCGAGGCCGGACTCGCGTGGCTCGACCTGCCGGGGGCGGAGCGCTGGGAGGCGCTGGCGGCAGGCTGGCTCGATCGGCTGGCGCCCGACATCCGCTCGCTCCTCGCCGAGCGCACCGGCGCGGTCTGGGACGACGGTCTGCTCGACTACCTCCGCTGGTTCTACCCGGCGGGCGGCGACATCGTCAGCGTGCGGCTGCGCCCCGCCGCGGCCGCCGCCGAGCTGCTCGGCATCACCGCGCGGCAGACCCCGTCGACCGCCGGCCGGCTGCTGCTCGAGGGCGGGGACGACGCGGAGGCGGCGAGCGCCTCCCTCGCCTCCGCCGCCGCGGCCATGCGCTCGCGCTTCCCCGCGGAGGTGGAGCGCGTGTACCTGCAGGACGACCTCACGATCATCTCCCCCGGACCGCTCGCCGCCGCGCTCGACAGCCGGCTCCGCGGCATGGCGGAGGCGGAGGCCCGCGGGCTCGCCTCGACCTACCGGGTCACGGCGGCCAGCGTCTCCCGCGCTCTCACGGCGGGCGAGACGGCCGACAGCGTGCGCGAGTTCCTCGCGGGCATCTCGCTCACCGGCATCCCGCAGCCGCTCGAGTACCTGCTCCGCGACACCGCCGCGCGGTTCGGCAGCCTCCGGGTCGGCGCGCTCGTGCCGGCGGCGGACGGCGCCGCGTCGTCCGTCCGCGCCGACGACACCGCGCTGCTCGACCAGCTCCAGGTCGACCACACCCTCACGGCGCTGGCCCTCGAGCGGTCCGGCCCGAACCGGCTGACCAGCCGGGTGGAGGCGCTCGTGCTGTTCTGGAGCCTCGCCGACGCCCGCTACCCGGTCGTGATGGAGGACGCCGACGGCACGCTGCTGAGCCCGCGCCGCCGCGCCGCCGTCGCACCGGTCAGCCCGCCGCCGCGCGACCCGGCGGCGGAGCTCGTCGCCCGGCTGCGCGACCGCCCGGCGCCCGGCTCGGACGGGGTCGACGGCGAGGGCTGGATCGCGCGGCAGCTCGAGCTCGCCGCGAAGGGCAAAGCGGTCGTGATCGTCTCGGTGCGGATGCCGGACGGCTCCGACCAGGAGTTCCGGCTCGAGCCCGCGTCGGTCGCCGGCGGGCGCCTGCGAGCGCGGGATCCGCGGGCCGGCCTCGAGCGCACGCTCCCGCTGAGCTCGATCACCTCCGTGACGCCGCTCACCTGACCCGTGGCGCCCCAGCGCTCCCCCACGCACGCGGGCTAGGCTTTTCCGGCTATGGACATGCTCGGCCCCCTCATCGTGCAGAGCGACCGCACCGTGCTGCTGGAGGTCGCGCATCCTCAGGCGGAGGACGCCCGCCACGAGCTCGCCGTGTTCGCGGAGCTGGAGCGCGCCCCCGAGCACATCCACACCTACCGGATCACCCGGCTCGGCCTCTGGAACGCCCGCGCCGCTGGCCACACCGCCGATCAGATGCTCGACACGCTGAACCGGTTCGGCAAGTTCCCGGTGCCGCAGACCGTCGCCGTCGACATCCGCGAGACCGTCGAGCGCTACGGACGGCTCGTCATCACCCGCTCCGACGACGGCGACCTCGTGATGACCGCCGACGACCACATCGTCATGGCCGAGGTCACCCGCAGCGGCAAGATCGCCCCGCTGCTCGGCGTGCGGCGCACCTCGACCGAGTGGACGCTGCAGCCGTGGGCCCGCGGGCAGATCAAGCAGGAGCTGCTCAAGCTCGGCTGGCCGGCGGAGGACCACGCGGGCTACACGCCCGGCACGCCGCACGCGATCGACCTCGCCGAGGACGGCTGGTCGCTGCGGCCGTACCAGCGCGACGCCGTCGACCTGTTCTTCGACGGCGGCTCCGGCGTCGTGGTGCTCCCCTGCGGCGCCGGCAAGACGCTCGTCGGCGCCGGCGCGATGGCCCGGGCCTCCACGACGACGCTGATCCTCGTGACCAACACGGTCAGCGCCCGCCAGTGGCGCACCGAGCTGCTCAAGCGCACGAGCCTCACCGAGGACGACATCGGCGAGTACTCCGGTCAGGTCAAGGAGATCAAGCCGGTCACGATCGCGACCTACCAGATCCTCACCGCGCGCCGGAAGGGCGAGTACGCCCACCTGGCGCTGCTCGACGCGAAGGACTGGGGGCTCGTCGTCTACGACGAGGTGCACCTGCTGCCCGCGCCGGTCTTCAAGCTCACCGCTGAGCTGCAGGCGCGCCGCCGGCTCGGCCTCACGGCGACGCTCGTGCGCGAGGACGGCCGCGAGTCCGACGTCTTCTCGCTTATCGGCCCCAAGCGCTACGACGCGCCGTGGAAGGAGATCGAGGCCCAGGGCTACATCTCCCCGGCGTCCTGCTACGAGGTGCGCATCGACCTGCCGCAGGAGGACCGGCTCGAGTACGCCGCCTCCGCCGACGACGAGCGCTACCGCCTCGCCGCGACCGCGCCGGCGAAACTCCGCGTCGTCAAGGACCTCGTCGCCCGCCACGCCGGCGAGCGGATCCTCGTGATCGGCCAGTACCTCGACCAGATCGAGGAGCTCGCGGAGGCGCTCGACGCCCCGCAGCTGACCGGCGCGACGCCGGTCGACGAGCGCGAGCGGCTGTTCCAGGAGTTCCGCGACGGCAGGCTGACGGTGCTGGTCGTGTCGAAGGTGGCGAACTTCTCCGTCGACCTGCCGGAGGCGACCGTCGCCATCCAGGTCTCCGGGGCGTTCGGCTCCCGGCAGGAGGAGGCGCAGCGCCTCGGCCGCCTGCTCCGCCCGAAGGAGAGCGGGCTGCCCGCGAACTTCTACACGCTCGTCGCGCGCGACACGGTGGATCAGGACTTCGCCCAGAACCGCCAGCGCTTCCTCGCCGAGCAGGGCTACAGCTACACGATCCTCGACGCGCACGACCTCGCCCCGGCGGCCTAGCGGCGGGCTCGACCTCGCCGCGTCCGTCGAACCCGGACGGTTTCGGCGCTTCCGGATGGTCCTGCCTGTCCGGAAGCGTCGAAACCGTCCATATCGCGTCGGGCCGGGCTAGCGTGCCCGCATGACGGCGGTGTCGAGGGCGACCGGATTCGACGACGAGGCGTTCCGTGCGGGCGTCGCGGGCGAGGCGGTGGACAGCGGATGGGCGCCCGGCGTCGCCGCGGCGGTCCGGGTCGGCGGCCGGTGGCATCCGATCGCGCTCGGGTCGCTCGATTTCGACGATCCGCGTCCGATCACGACGAGCACCCCGTTCCGCATCGCGTCGCTGTCGAAGCCGGTCGCCGGGGTGCTCGCCGGACGGCAGATCGCGGCGGGGCGCATCGACCCAGACGAGCCCGTGTCGCGCTGGCTGCCTGAGCTCGCACCGCTCCGCGTGCTGCGCGAGCCCGGCGGAGACCTCGCCGACACCGTGCCGGCCGAGCGCCCGGTCACCCTGCGCCACCTGCTCACCCTCACCTTCGGCAGCGGATCGGGGTTCGACGACACCCCGGTGCAGCAGGCGCTGCAGACGTTCGCGACCGGGCCCCTGCCGCCGCCGATCGGGCCCGACGAGTTCCTCGCCCGGCTCGCCGCGCTGCCGCTCGAGCACCAGCCCGGCAGCACCTGGGGCTATCACGTCGGCACCGAGGTGCTCTCCGTGCTGCTCGCGCGCGTCGCCGGGACCCCGCTCCCCGATCTCGTGCGCGCGGAGATCACGGAGCCGCTCGGGATGACGGCGACCGGCTTCTGGACCGACGAGACGCTGCCCCGCCAGTACCGGCCCTCGCCGTCCGGGCTCGAGCCGTGGGACGGCTACGGCGACCTGTTCGCGAGCCCGCCGCCGTTCCCCGGGCTCGCCGGCGGACTCGTGTCGAGCCTCGACGACCAGCTCCGCTTCTGGGGCGCGCTCGCGGACGGCGAGCTGCTGCCGCCGGAGCTGCACCGCGCGATGACGACCGACCAGCTCGACGCCGGCCAGCGGGCCGGCATGATCCCGTTCGGCGGCGACGTCGCATCCTGGGGGTGGCAGGTCGGCATCGTCACCGGGGACGACCCCTTCACGACGCCGGGCTCGTACGGCTGGTCCGGCGGCTCGGGCACGACGGCGGCCGTCGACACGGGTCGCGGCATCGTCGGCGTCGCGCTCTCGCAGCGCTTCGTCGGCGGCCCCGAGGACGACTACGGCTGGTTCTGGAGGCCCGCACTGGCGGCACTCCGCTCCTGATCGGCGGTCGTTCCCGGCCCATCCGCACGGCTCCCAGGAAAGGGTCAGCGAACGGCCAGATACTGACCTCATGACCGACGGACCGAAGATCCTCATCGTCGATGACGAGCCCAACATCCGCGACCTGCTCACGACGAGCCTCCGCTTCGCCGGATTCGCCGTGCGCGCCGTCGGGAACGGCGCGCAGGCCATCTCGGCCGTGCTCGAGGAGGAGCCGGATCTCATCATCCTCGACGTGATGCTGCCGGACATGAACGGCTTCGGCGTCACCAAGCGCCTCCGCGCGTCCGGGTACACCGCGCCGATCCTCTTCCTCACGGCGAAAGACGACACCGAGGACAAGATCACCGGCCTCACCGTCGGCGGCGACGACTACGTCACCAAGCCGTTCAGCCTCGACGAGATCGTCGCGCGCATCAAGGCGATCCTGCGTCGCACCATGCAGGACGACGACGACGCGATCATCCGCACCGGCGAGCTGTCGATGGACCAGGACACCCACGAGGTCTCGGTCGGCGACGTGCAGGTGGAGCTCTCCCCCACCGAGTTCAAGCTGCTGCGCTACCTCATGCTGAACCCGAACCGCGTGCTGTCGAAGGCGCAGATCCTCGACCACGTCTGGGAGTACGACTTCAACGGCGACGCCGGCATCGTCGAGAGCTACATCTCGTACCTGCGCCGCAAGCTCGACCAGCACTCGGCCGAGCCGATGATCCAGACCAAGCGCGGCTTCGGGTACATGCTGAAGACCTCCAAGGCCTAGCCTTGGTGCCCGTGCACCCCGTCGCGCTCCGCCGCTCCCCTGGACGGCGCTGACGTGGCGAAGGGGCCCGGTCTGCACGCCTCGTTCGACCGCTGGTGGAACGGCATCTCGCTGCGCACCAAGATCACCGGCGTCACGGTCCTGCTGCTGACGTTCGGCCTCGCGGTCGCCGGCGTCGGCACGGCGAACGTGCTGCGCGGCTACCTCGACAGCCAGGACGACGTGAAGGTCGCCACGCTGGCGAGCCAGCTGAAGTCGCCGACCGCCACGGCCTCCGCCGTGCTGAGCTGCTCGACCACGTCGTACGACATCGGCGGCACGCTGTTCGAGGTGATCCGCAGCGACGGCGTCAAGCAGTGCTCGAACCTGCCGACCGGCACCGTCGGACCGGACATCGCCGAGCTGGACCTCGACTGGGCGACCGCGAACAACGGCAAGATCGTCACGATCGACGACAAGTCCGGGCTGCGGCACTGGCGCGTGATGGGCCAGCTCTGGAAGCCGACGCAGTCGAGCGACGCGCTCTACACGGTGATCATCGGCATCGACACGAAGGACACCGAGTCGCTCGTCGGCCGGTACGCCGTCATCTTCTTCGGCTTCGCGATCGCCGTCATCGTGCTCGGCGCCGCGCTGACGCAGCTGCTCGTGACGAGCACCTTCAGCCCGCTCCGCGATGTGGAGGCCACGGCCGCACGCTTCGCCGCCGGCGACTACAGCCAGCGCCTCGGCGGCGCCACCCCGAACACGGAGGTGGGGCGGCTCAACCGCTCGCTCAATACGATGCTCGCGCGCATCGACACGGCGTTCGCCGACCGCGCGCGCACGATCGACCAGATGCGGCGCTTCGTCGGCGACGCGAGCCACGAGCTGCGCACGCCGCTCGTCTCCCTCCGCGGCTACGCCGAGCTGTACCGGATGGGCGCCATCCAGAAGCAGGAGGACGTCGCCCAGGCGATGGACCGCATCGAGCGCGAGGCGATCCGGATGACGGGTCTCGTGCAGGATCTGCTCGAGCTCGCCCGCCTCGACGAGGCCCGGCCCTTGGAGCTGACGCCCGTCGACCTGCTGCCGATCGCGCAGGATGCCGCCCTCGACGCGAGCGCGTCGTACCCGGGACGGCGCATCACCGTCGTCGTGCCCGAGCACGGCCTCGACGAGACCGCGACGCTGGCCGAGCTCGAGAAGGTCGTCAGCGCCACGGCGGTGCAGGCCTCCGCGCTCCGCGGCGGGCAGCCCGCCAACGTCACCGGGCGGATCGCGCTGGCCGGCGCGACGCTCGCCCGCCTGCGCCGAGGCCGCCGGAACGCCCGCGGCGGGGACGCAGCGACGCTCGCGGCGGAGGCGGCCGCCGCGCGTCCCGCCGACATCCGTCCGCTGCCGGCCGTCGGCCCGGTCGTGCTGGCGGAGGAGAACCGCGTGCGCCAGGTCGTGACGAACCTCATGGGCAATGCGATCCGCTACACGCCCGAGGACAGCCCGATCGAGCTCGTCGTCGACGTCGACCGCGCCGGGGGCTTCGGCTCGATCGCGGTCGTCGACCACGGCGAGGGCATCCCGCCGCAGCTGCGGGAGAAGATCTTCCAGCGCTTCTTCCGCGCCGACTCCTCGCGCACGCGCGACACCGGCGGCAGCGGCCTCGGGCTCGCGATCGTCGCCGGCATCGTGCAGAGCCACCACGGCCACGTCGAGGTGCTCGAGACCCCGGGCGGCGGCGCGGCGTTCCGCGTCAGCCTTCCGCTCCTCCCCAGCGAGCCGGAGGAGCCGGAGTCCACCGATGCCGTCGACCCGGCCCCGGAGGGCGCGCCCGCTCCGTAGCCTCGCCGCCATGACGAGATACATGGTGGACAGCGATGAGGTGGCCGAGGCCACCGCGAACGTGGAGGCGGCCATGGGCCGCATCCAGCACGAGGTGGCGGCCCTGCAGTCGCGCCTCACCGCCCTGCAGCACTCCTGGTCCGGCGAGGCGGCGATGGGCTTCCAGGGCGCCGTCGGCGACTGGCAGGCCACGCAGCGGCGGGTCGAGGAGGGGCTGCAGTCTCTCGGACGCGCGCTGCGCGCCGCGGCCCAGCGGTACGCGGAGGTGGAGCGCGCGAACGCGCAGCTGTTCCAGCACTGACGTGTGCTTCAGGACCGACGCGCGCAGCGCCTGCAGGCCAGCGGGCTCGCCGGTGGATGCGGTGGACGCGGTCGGACGCGGGGCTCAGGGTGCCCCGTGTTCCGGCCGACCGCGGTCGAACGAGCCGGCCGGCGGCGACGGCATCCGGAGCGCTCGTCGGCACCACGTGTCACGATGGCGAGGTGCAGCCGCACCCGTTCTTCTCCGGGCTCCTCGTCGCCGACGACGACGACCTCGAGGCAGCTCTCGGGAGCGCGCCCGTATCGCGACGCATGGTGCACGAGTGGCCGCTGACCCGCACCGAGGACGTGGTGCTCGCCGACGGACGACGCCTCGCCGTGAAGACGCAGCTCGCGCCGACCGTCGAGCCCGAGTTCTACCGGCGAGCGCGGGGCGAGGTGCTGCTGCCCGGACTCGACCTCGGATCGGCAGTGGTGGACGGCGCGGCGCCACGGGACGTCGCAGCGCTCGGCCCCGACGGTCCCTGTCGCTGGAGCGCCACGGACTGGCTCGACGCCCCGACGCTCGCCGATGTGCGCGAGCCGGCCCGCTTCGCCGAGCTGGCTCGTGCTGCGGCGGACGGCATCGCCGCGATCCAGCCCATCGACCGGCCCGACGCCGACGACCCGCCCCACGCGGCTGGTGGAGCAGATCCGCTCCCGGTCTACCTCGACTTGTCGGCACCGCACTGGGACGCCGTGATCGACGACGTGGCGAGCGGGCTCGCCGAGTTCATCGCGTCCGGGAGGTTCGGCGGCATCAGCGCCGAGGAGGTCGACGGGCTGCGCGCGTGGGCCCGGTCCGCGCCGACGATGAGCGCGATCCACGCCGCACCCGTCCTGGCGCACGGCGACCTCTCCCCCGATGAGGTCCTGCTGCCCGCCGAGGGCGGTGTCCGGGTCATCGACTGGCAGCGGCCGGTGCTCGGCCCTGCGGGGATGGACCTGGCCGGGCTGCTCCGCCGTGGCGGCCGGACCGCTGGCGCCGCACGGCCCGGCCCGGCACGCGACAGCCCGGCGCGCGACAGCCCGGCGCGCGGCAGCACCTCGCGCGGCAGCACCTCGCGCGGCAGCACCTCGCGAGACAGGGCGTCGCGCGGGGAGCCGGACGACCCGCTGGCGGTCGCGGGCGAGGTGCTCGCGCTCGTCGAGCTGCACTGGGCCGTGGCAGCGAGCCGCGACATCCTGCCGGAGCTGCCGCCCGCGCTGCCGGGCTCCTGGGCGCGCACCGCACTCGACACCATCCTCACCGGCGGCTGACCGCGGGAACGCCGAACGGGCGGCCCCTCCGACGCTTCCGGGGAAGCGCGCTTCCGAGGAAGCGGAGGGACCGCCCGTTCGCGGTCGGGATCCGACGGGATCCGTCAGGTCAGGCCCGGATCAGAAGTCCATGCCGCCGGTCGGGTCGCCCGCCGGGGCGGACACCTTCTCCGGCTTGTCGGCGACGACGGCCTCGGTGGTGAGGAACAGGCCCGCGATCGACGCGGCGTTGAGCAGCGCGGAGCGGGTGACCTTCACCGGGTCGTTGATGCCGGCGGCCAGCATGTCGACGTACTCGCCGGTCGCGGCGTTGAGGCCGTGTCCGACGGGCAGGTTGCGCACGCGGTCGGCCACGACGCCGGGCTCGAGGCCCGCGTTGAGGGCGATCTGCTTGAGCGGCGCGTCGATGGCGACGCGGACGATGTTCGCGCCCGTCGCCTCGTCGCCCACGAGCTCGAGGGTCTCGAACGCGGTCTTGCCGGCCTGGATGAGGGCCACGCCACCACCGGCGACGATGCCCTCCTCGACGGCGGCCTTCGCGTTGCGGACGGCGTCCTCGATGCGGTGCTTGCGCTCCTTGAGCTCCACCTCGGTGGCCGCACCCGCCTTGATGACGGCGACGCCGCCGGCGAGCTTGGCGAGGCGCTCCTGCAGCTTCTCGCGGTCGTAGTCCGAGTCGGTGTTCTCGATCTCGGCGCGGATCTGCTTCACGCGGCCCGCGATGGCGTCGGCCGAGCCGGCGCCCTCGACGATGGTGGTCTCGTCCTTGGTGACGATGACCTTGCGGGCCTGGCCGAGCAGGTCGAGGGTGGCGTTCTCGAGCTTGAGACCGACCTCCTCGCTGATGACCTGGCCGCCGGTGAGGATCGCGATGTCCTGCAGCTGGGCCTTGCGGCGGTCGCCGAAGCCGGGGGCCTTGACGGCGACCGACTTGAAGATGCCGCGGATCTTGTTCACGACGAGCGTGGCCAGGGCCTCGCCGTCGACGTCCTCGGCGATGATCAGCAGCTGCTTGCCCGCCTGGATCACCTTGTCGACGACCGGGAGCAGGTCCTTGATGTTCGAGACCTTGCTGTTGACGATGAGGATGTACGGGTCCTCGAAGACCGCCTCCTGGCGCTCCGGGTCCGTGACGAAGTACTGCGACAGGTAGCCCTTGTCGAAGCGCATGCCCTCGGTGAGCTCGAGCGTCGTGCCGAAGGTGTTCGACTCCTCGACGGTGACGACGCCCTCCTTGCCGACCTTGTCGATGGCCTCGGCGATGAGCGCGCCGATCTCCGGGTCCGCGGCGGAGATGGACGCGGTGGCGGCGATCTCCTCCTTGGTCTCGATCTCCTTGGCGGACGAGACGAGCGCCTCGACGACCGCGGCGCTGGCCTTCTCGATGCCGCGCTTGAGGCTGATCGGGTCGGCACCGGCGGCGACGTTGCGGAGGCCCTCGCGCACGAGCGCCTGGGCGAGCACGACGGAGGTCGTGGTGCCGTCACCGGCGACGTCGTCCGTCTTCTTGGCGACCTCCTTGACCAGCTCGGCGCCGATCTTCTCGTACGGGTCGTCGAGCTCGATCTCCTTGGCGATGGAGACGCCGTCGTTGGTGATCGTGGGGGCGCCCCACTTCTTCTCCAGGACGACGTTGCGACCGCGGGGTCCGAGCGTGACCTTGACGGCGTCGGCCAGGATGTTCAGGCCGCGCTCGAGGCCGCGGCGGGCCTCCTCGTCGAAAGCGATGATCTTTGCCATGAGTTCTTTTCGTCCCTCCCGGACGCTGGTGCTGCGAAGCATGTGTTAGCACTCGATGAGACCGAGTGCCAGGGTTCATTCTGGCACTCGCCTAGGACGAGTGCAAGCCGCGCAGACAGCGCCGGACACGCGACGACGCCGGCCCGCTGCTGCGGACCGGCGTCGTCGATGTCGTCGCGGTGAGGCTCAGGCCAGACGGACGGACTCCGCCTGCGGACCCTTCGATCCGGTACCCACCTCGAAGACGACCTGCTGGCCTTCCTCGAGCACCTTGTAACCCGCCATGTCGATCGCCGAGTAGTGCACGAAGACATCCTGTCCGCCGCCATCGACGGTGATGAATCCGTAGCCCTTCTCGGCGTTGAACCACTTAACGGTTCCGTTGGCCATTCCCTGCTCCTTGCTGTGTTCCGGTGCGAGGCCGGTACCACAGGGGAACGACCACGGCCAGACAGTAACACCTGGCGCCGACGCCGATAAGCCCGGAATCACGGGAAATATGGCGAAATCCGGCGATCGGCACGTGGATTAAACACGGCGGTAACACTGCGGGGCGGAACGGGCCCGGATCGCATCAGGGATAACCCCGAGATGCGCGGTTTCAGCCGGTGTAATCGGCCCCGATGACGATGGTGATCGGGGAGCCGGGATTCGCGTCCGAGAACTGGACGCTGCCGGTGCCGAGCTGCTCGACGAGTCCGCGCGCGACGCCCTCGACGTCGGCGGAGCTGTAGTAGACGACCGTGTCGGCGATGTCGCGGCTCGAGGCGTTCGCCGTGCCCGCGACCGTCCAGCCCTCGGCCTTGAGCTTCGTGCCGACCTGCTCGTCCGCGTCCTCGGTCGTCGTGCCGTTGAGCACGGTGATGGAGGCGTCGACGCCAGCGGGGATCTGAGACGGGTCGGTGATGGCCTTCACCGTGTCCGCGGAGGCGGACGGGCCGGAGGTCGCATCCGCCGTCGAGGCCGGGAAGAGCGGGAGGCTGAAGGAGGGGTCGATGCGCGTCAGCGTGAAGAGGCCGGCGACGACGAGCAGCCCGGTGGCGAGCGCCGCCCAGGCGAAGACGATCCAGCCGCGGCCGGGGCGACGGGGGCCGCGGTGCACCCCGACGACGTGCAGGTCGCGGGGGATGTCATCGAAGCGGTCTCGGTGGCTCATGCGCGGATCGTGGTCCTGGTCTCTCCGGTGCGAGGGGGCCGGTGCACGCCGTGCGGCGGCACCGCACGCGGGTCAGCCGGTGCGGAAGGTCCGCGCGGCGCGTGCCCGGCTCCGCGCCGTCCGAAGCCGCTGGAGGCGGCGGACGAGGAGCGGATCCTCGGCGAGGGCGATCGGGTTGTCGATCACCGCGTGCAGCGTCTGATAGTAGCGGGTGGCCGTGAGGCCCAACTGGGAGCGCACCGCGGCCTCCTTGGCGCCCGCGGTGCCGGTCCAGTCGCGCTCGAACTCGAGCACGCGGCGCTCCAGCTCCGTCGGCTCCTGCACCGGGGCGACCCCGGGCGCGCCGACGTCGCGTCCGGCGCCCGCGGGGCGCGGCGACAGCGACGGCGTGCTCATGGTCGGAGCCTAGGTCGGCGGCGGCCGCTCCCCGAGGAACGACACCCGGTCTCCGTGGGGTGCGCAGGCGGCGATCGGGACGCCGTCCACCGCGAGCAGGAACGGCGACGGATGCGGCGCCGCGAGCCCGGCAGCGGCCGCGGCGACCTCCGGCAGCGCGGAGGCGGACTCGAGCGTCACGGAGCGGACGCCGGCGGCGCGTCCGGCGCCGAGCGCGCGGACCCGGTCGAGCAGCCCCTCCCGATCGGCCGGCGGCAGGTAGACCGCCGTGCCGAGCGAGAGGACGACGAGCACCGCGTCCGCCGGCGCGGTCGCCGCGACGGCGTCGAGCTCGGCGAGCGCGTCGCCGGCGACCACGACGGGCGGGTCGTGCCGGACCGCGTCGAGCGCCGCGCGCAGCCGCGCCCGCCGGTCCGGGCGGTCGGACGGCACCATCGCCTCGAGCCGCCGCCGGTGGTCCGCGCTCCGCGGGTCGAGCGGCGCGAGATCGATGCCCCGCCGCCAGACGATGTCGGGCATCCGCTGCGGCAGGTCGCCGGGCCCGGACACTGCGCAGTCGAGGGTGGGCGCCCCGTCGCCGAGGCGCACCTCCTCGGACGGCACCTCCCGCGCTCGCGCCGCGCCCGCATCGCCGGGCGCGCCCACGTCGCCGGATGCGCCCTCGACGTCCCGAGTGAACCGGTACGACCAGCGGTCGAGCGCGAGGCAGAGCCCGGCCGAGGCGCCGAGCTCGAGCAGGGCGATCGGCCCCGGGAGGCGCTGCAGCGCGATCAGGAGCGGAGCGCACCGTCCGACCTCGTTCGTCTGGGTCCGCGTGGTGCGCGCCACCGCTGCGACGCCGGCCCAGCCATCCAGCACCGCGCCGCGGAGCGCTGGCCAGTCCGCCTCGACCGGCAGCCCGGCGAGCTCGAACGCGATGAAGAGGAGCGACGGCTGGCGGCTCGGACGCGGCAGCTCGTCGATGCGGTCGAGGAGGTCGGCGTCGTCTGCGATCCGCTCCGCCCACCCGGCATGGAGCGCGCTGTGCGGTGCGAGCTCGCGCGCCGCGCGCCGGTACCAGTCGGCGGTCGGATCGTCGGCGGGCCTCGTCACATTCCGATTCTGCGTGACGGGGTGGGGAACACGACCGCGCCGGGCCCTGTTGAATGGGGTGGACGTCAACGAGGAGGACGAGATGGCCTACGAGGTCGAGAAGAGCGACGCGGAGTGGAAGGACGAGCTGGACCCGGAGAAGTTCGCGGTGCTCCGTCAGGCCGCGACCGAGCGCGCCTGGACCGGTGAGCTGCTCGATGAGTCGCGGGCCGGCCTCTACACCTGCGCCGCCTGCGGCAACGAGCTGTTCAAGAGCGGCACGAAGTTCGACTCCGGCTGCGGCTGGCCGAGCTTCTACGAGTCGGTGAACCCGGAGGCCGTCGAGCTGCTCGAGGACCGCTCGCTCGGCACGGTGCGCACCGAGGTGCGCTGCGCGAAGTGCGGCTCGCACCTCGGCCACGTCTTCGACGACGGCTTCGGCACCCCGACCGGGCTCCGCTACTGCATGAACTCCCTCGCCATGGGCTTCGAGGCCGAGTGAGTGCGGACGCTCCCGTCGCGGAGGCGATGCGCAGCCGCCGATCCCAGTCGTCGGTCACCGACGACATGCCGAAGCGCGCCGAGCTGCTCAGGCTGATCGAGGTGGCCGGCGGCGTCGCCGACCACTCGTCGCTGCGCCCGTGGCGCGTGATCGCGATCAAGGGCAAGGCCCGGATCGCGCTGGGTCGTGCCTTGGCCGAGGGCGCGGGACTCGAGGGCGGCGCTCTCGAGAAGGCGTCGACGAAGCCGCTGCGCGCCCCGCTGCTGCTCGCGGTGGTCGTCTCGCCGCGGCCGAGCCACAAGGTGCCGTACTGGGAGCAGGAGTCCGTCGCCTCCGGCGTCGCGCACGCCCTGAGCCTCCTGCTCGACGAGGCCGGCTGGGGCGTCATGTGGCGCACCGGGCTGCAGACCCGCACCGAGCCGGTGCGCCGGATGCACGGTCTCGAGCCGGGCGAGGAGCTGCTCGGGTGGCTCTACGTCGGCGGCAAGTCGCGCACGAAGAACGGCCGCCGCAAGGCGATCAACGCCCGCGGGCACTTCAGCACGCTGAAGTAGCGCGGCCGCTCAGCCGTCGATCGCGTCCTCGACGACCGCCGCGCGGCGCCGACGCACCGGGATGGCGGTCACGCCGACCGCGACGAGCGTCAGCGCCGTGCCGACGAGCGTGGTGAGCACGACCTCGTGCCCGGGCGCCGGCACCACCACGTCGAGCACGACGGACGCGATGAGCTGCCCGGCGATCGTGGCGAGGCCCATGAGCAGGACGCCCGTGATGTGGACGATGATCGCGGCGCCGGCGATGAACACGACGCCGACGGCGCCGCCGAGGTAGAGCCACCACGACGTCGGCAGCGGCTTCGGCGGCCCCGCGATGCCCACGTGGATCAGCGCCGCGACGATGAGCACGGCCGTGCCGATGACGAAGTTGATGAACGTCGAGGTCAGCGCCGAGCCGGCGACGCGGCGCACCTGTCCGTTGACCGCCTGCTGCCAGCCGATGCCCGCACCGGCTATGACGGGCAGGATCAGCATCCAGACCGGCGCCGATCCGCTGATCCGCGAGCCGACCGCGATGCCGACAGCCACGAGCGCGAGCAGCGCGCCGGCGACGCGCGGCACGGTGAACGGCGTGGCCGGCAGGGTTCCGAGGCCGCGGCGGTCGATCACCATCGCGCTGACCGTCTGACCGCACACGGTCGCGACGGTGAAGAGCGCGACGCCGAGCGTCGCCGCGACGAGCCCCTGGCACAGCACGAGGAAGCCGCCCGCGGCGCCGCCGGCGACGTACCACCAGGGGATGCGTCGCTCACGCAGCGCGCCGACCACTCGGCCGAGGCCGGCACGACCGGACTTCGCCGCGAGCATCCCTACCGTGAGCAGCACCAGGCCGACGCCGAACGAGATGAGTGCCGCCACGAACCCGTCGCCGAGCTCGAGCCCGAGCTGCCCGTTGATGCGGCTCTGCGCCGCGATCATCATGCCCATCACGACCGCGGCGCCGGTCGCGAGTGCCCTCACGCCACGTCCGCTCGTCGTCATCCTGTCCAGCCTAGGACGCGGCGCGGATGACGGATCGCGTCAGAGCCCGAGGAGCTTCGCCTTCGCGGCCCGGAACTCGTCGTCGTCGAGGATGCCCTGCTCCTTGAAGGCGGCCAGCTTGGCGAGCTCCGCGTTGAGATCGAGGGCGGCGGGCGCCACGGCCGCCGCCGGCGCGACCGGGGCGGCGGGCGGGAAGCCCGGGATCCCTCCCGAGTAGTTGATGTGCTGGGTCTGCTGTCGGATCCGGAGCGCTTCGCGCGCATCGTGCGCGACCCGGTTGATCTCGGCGACGCCCTCGCGGAAGCCGGGGATGTCCTCGAGCAGCACCGTCTCCTGACCACCACCGGCGCGGATCGCGCGGAGTGTGATCGTCCCGATGTTGCGCGCCTTCTGCGTCAGCGACTGGTTCGCGTCGACGTCATGGATCTCGTGGACGTGGATCTGCTGGGCCTTCGTCGTCAGCGTCCCCTTCTCGAAGAACAGGAACTCCCTGGTGAGGCGGTAGCGTCCGCCGCCGAAGCCCTTCAGCGGCTGACCGACGGCCTCCCAGATCGTGTTCGGGTCGCGCGGCTTCTGCGGTGCGGGGACGGGATTGGGCACGAAGGCGCTCGGCGTGGTCGGCATCGGCGCCGCGATGGCGGCGGGAGCGGGGGCCGCCGTGGGCGGTACCGCGGCGACCGGCTCGGGTGCCGGCGATCCGGGCGCGGGCGCCTGCTGCGTGTACTCGGTCCAGCCGTGGCCGTCCCACCACCGCTGGACTCCGGTTCCGGTGCCGTCGTCGTACCATCCCGGTGCCGTGGTGCTCATGTCGCGACTGTAGGTGACCTCGGCGGGAGGTGGTATCCCTCGAACGCGTCTGACCGACGCGCTCGCGACGAGCGCCTGAGGGCCGTGGTCTCGGAGCCTCCTGTCGGATTCGAACCGACGACCTTCGCTTTACAAGGGCGCTCAGCGGGAGCGAGCGCGGCGTAGCGACGGCGACCGCGGCGGACGGGATCCCTGTGATTCCAGGGAGCCGGGCGTGACCGGTGCGAGCGTGGCGTAGCCGCCGGTAGCGACCGGCTGCCCCACGTCTGCCCCACGCGGATCGCCGAGCGCGGCGACGATGCGGGAGTGGTCGACGTCGGCCAGGTGCGCGTAGCGCTGCGTCGTCGCCGGCGACACGTGGCCGAGCATCCGGCCGACCTCGGCGAGCGGGACGCCGGCCTGGATCAGCCACGACGCGTACGTGTGGCGGAGGTCATGGATCCGCACGTGCCCGATCTCGGCACGACGGAGCGCCGGCACCCAGACGCGCGATCGCCAGTTCGACAGAGACGTCGGGCGATCGCGATCGGAGAACACGAACCGGCCGGACGCGTGCGGCGCGACGAGCTCGAGCACCCAGTCCGGGACCGGAACGGACCGGATGCGGCGTCCCTTCGGGTACGGCTTCACACGACCGATCGCGTCGTCCCAGACCTCCGCGATCCGGACCGTTCCACGCGGGACGTCGAGGCGGGAGGGCTGCAGGCCGGCCGCCTCCCCCCACCGGGCTCCGGTGCCGGCGAGGAACGCGACGATCGCTGCGTCGCGCGGGGTCGGCATCTGCTCGAGCAGCTGCGCGAACTCGGCGCGGGTGAGGAACCGCATGGCCTCGGTCTCCCCCGCGGTGACCTTGATGCGGGCGGCCGGGTTGAGGGTCAGGATCTCGGCGTCGATCGCGGCGTTCAGCGACGCCGAGAGCAGGTAGACGTTCCGCTGCTTCGACGACGGGGCGCCGTCCATGCCGGCGACCCATGACCGGACGTCGTGGCGTGTGATGTCGACGAGCGCGACGTCGGCCCACCGCGGCCGCAGGTGCCGGTCGATGCGGTATCGGTCTCGGAGCGCTGTGCCGGGCTCGACCTGTCGGGTCTGCAGCCACTCGTCGCACCAGTCGCCCCAGGTGCGGGCGCCGGCGGACGGGTCGCGCCACCCGAGGCGGCGGGCCTCGTCCTCTGCGACCGTGGCTGCCTTCTCGGCGGCGCGCTTCTGGGTGAAGGTGCCGGCGGACCGGCGCTTCCCGCTCCGGTCGCGATAGAGGGCGCGGTACTTCCCGGACGGGAGCTGCTCAGCCCAGGGCACGGAGCACCATCGGCTCGACGCGATACGGGTCGCGGCGTGCGCGCGCGAGGTCGAGGCGGTGGACGTTGAGGTACATCCGCAGGATCTGGACGGTGACGCCGAGCTCGAGTGCCCAGGCGCCGTAGTTCCCGGGTCGCTCCTCGGCGAGTTCGATCAGCTCGCCGCGGTCGACGAGCAGTTCGGCGGCGTACCGGTCGGCGAGCACCTCGTTCTTCGGGGTGGTGGCGCGGTGCCCGTGGACGGCGTGGCCGAGCTCGTGGGCGAGGATGCAGCGGTCCTGGATCGGCGAGAGCGTCTCGCGAAGCAGGATGGCGCCGTCCTCTGGCGCGTCCGGCAGCCAGAGACCGTCGCAGTCGTTCTCGTCGAGCTCGCGGAAGTGGCCGATCGCGACGGTGATGCCGAGCTGGGCGGCGTGCGCGAAGGGGTCGTAGCGGTTCATGCTTCGGTGTCTCCAGGGTCGGGGACGTCGCCCCGCTTCCCAGCTGCGCGGTCGTACGTCGACTTCTGCTCGGCATCTTGAGTAGTACCGCCGACATCCGTCGCTTCCTCCGCCTCGGCGCGGGCGTAGAACTCAGCCTCGTCGCGCTGGCGGTCCAGCTCGGCCTGCTCGGCTTCGTCTGCTCCCCTGTCTCGCTCGAGCTGGCGCTCTTCGTAGCCCTGCATCCAGGGGTGGTCGCGATCCAGGGGACGGTCCAGATCGCCGTGCACACCGATCTCGTCAGTCTCGATCCGGCGCAGGATCTCGGCCGCGAGCTCGCGATCTGAGAAGAAGCGCAGGTGGAGGGGCAGGGGAAGCTCGATGCCGTTGCCGCCGGCCTCCTCCTCCTCGATGTAGCCGGCGGCCACGAGCGCGCCGAGCGGCGTCTGTCCGTAGCTGCGCGCGACCGCGATGACCTGCTCGGCGTCGGGACGCGACTTGCCGCTCAGCCATCGGCTGACCGTGGAGCCGGACACTTTGATCCGGTCGGCGATGTCGGTCTGCGTCGCGTTCAGGGCGGTGAGGTAGTCGGCCCACGTGTAGCGCTGGTTCACGCCGTTGACGCTACGCGAGTGCATGCACGCATGCAATGGATTTTCGGCCGCGCAGCCCCGCCATTCCGGGGGACACGTCGCGACACGCAGATTGCATGAACGGGTAGCACTTGCGCACTCGCAACCATGGTGCCTATCGTGCATCCATGCACAGCGCCTCCCCCAACGCAAGCGGCCCTCGGGTCGTGCTGAACGTGAAGAAGCTCAACGAGCTGCGGCGTGCGCACGACATCACCAGCGAGGCCGAGCTGGCTCGCGTGATCGGGGTCGACCCGGCGACGCTCTACCGCGTGCAGCGCGGCGAAGTCGCTCCGTCGAACGCGTTCATCGCGCGGATGGCGCTCGCGTTCCCAGCGGTGTCGTTCGATGCGCTGTTCACCGTCCTGCGCTCCCCCGAGCAGGCACCGGTCGAGGCGGTGGCGTCGTGATGCGGCGCATGACCCCGCAGCAGCTCGCTGCCGAGTCTCCGCGCCACGAGGTCACCATTCGCCGGGCGCTCGAGGCAGGGGAACTCCACGGCACGCAGCCGAAGCGCGGTGCCCGCTGGTCGATCCGCGAGGACTGCGCGGAGGCCTGGCTCGACGGACTGCCGTGCGAGCACCAGACGAAGAACGTGACGCCAATCCGAAGGCGCGCATAGCCGGCGCTCCCCCAGCGCCGCGGCGGCCGGCCCGTCCCCCCGAGAACCTGATCCGTTCCGGGTCGGCCGCCATCTCCGAGACCACCGTCCACCCCGCACCCGAAGCGGGGTGGCCGGTCGATTCCCCACACCCCCTGACAGGAGCACACCCATGTCCGAATCCGCCCCCATCGAGACGCCGGCGTCGCGCCGGACTGTCTCGGCCGAGGTCGCAGCGCAGGCGCTGTGGCAGCTCGGCGACACCACGTACGGCACGGAGCCGACCCGGTTCACGAAGCGGATCTTCCTTGCGATCCAGATCGGCAACCAGGAGGACCTTGCCCGGCTGCGTGTGATCTACCCGCAGCACGTGGAGGCGCTGCAGACCGGCCTCCGGGAGCACTGGGGGCTGGGCTGGCTCCGCGACGTCGTCCGCGACCGCGTCCCGGCGGCTGACGTCCGGCGGGAGCCGGCCGACTTCGGCTCCCGCGACGCGGACCCGTGGTTCGTGATCGGCGCGGTGCGCGGTCGCCTCATCGCCTCCGGGGCTGTCTCGCTCCCGCAGTGGGACGAGATGGTCGAGGACGCGAAGCGGTTCGGTCCCGGGATGGTGGTCGCGCCGTGACCGGCGAGAGCGCGCCGGTGCGTGCGATCGATCACGCGGCGGTGGTGGCCGACGAGCTGCTCGAGATGGAGCTCGCTGAGGCGGAGTCGTCGGAGGTCGGGCGTGACGCCCATCTCGTCGTGCCGCTCGCGCTGCTGGTGACGATCGCGACGCTGCTCGGCGGCGCCGTGATGGTCGCCGGTCGGATCGGCGGTGCCTGGTGATCCTCTGCCTCCAGCGCTGCGAGCACGGCGGCGTCTGCACTCTGCCCGTCGGTCACGACGGCGACCACAAGGCGCTGTTCCTCCAGGCCGAGCCGGACGGCGGCTTCTACTGCTCCTGGCCCCAGGAGGTCGCGTCGTGATCGCGCTGCTCGTGGCGGTCGCCGCGGCGCTCGGGATCTGGCAGGTCGCGGACGCCGGCGCGCTCGACGGCCGCGGGGTCGTGGCGCTCGCCGCGCTGGCGGCGGCCGCGCTCCTCTACGCACGGCGGGAGGAGTGTCATGGACGCGATCCTCGTCGCTGAGTTCGCTGTCGCCGGCGCTCCGGTCGCGCAGGGCTCGAAGTCCGGGTTCCCGCGGAACGGTCGCGTCCGCATCGTCGACTCGAACCAGAAGGAGCTGCGGCCCTGGCGCGCGCAGGTCGCCGCCGAGGCTGCGCTCGGCCGTCTCGTCGATGAGCGGGTCGAGGGGCCGGTCGTGGTCGATGTCGAGTTCCGGTTCGTCCGGCCGAAGTCGGTGCGGCGGCCGCACCCGTCGGTGAAGCCCGACATCGACAAGCTGCTCCGCGCCGTCATGGACGGCATCACGGACTCCGGCCTGTGGCGCGACGACGCGCAGGTCGTCGACGTCCACGCCTCGAAGGTCTACGCCGACGTCCCGGGTGTCCGGGTGCGGATCGGCGAGTACTCCCCCACCCCCAGCAAGTAACCCGAGAAGGAGACCCCCATGTCCGACAGCGAGATCAAGCCGGCCGCGTTCAAGCGCGGCGTCCCGAAGGCCGCCAGGAACGGCATCTACGGGATGGAGCAGTTCCTGATCGACAACCCGGACGAGCGCGTGGTCGCGGTCGTCGTGTTCGAGGTCGAGGACGTGATCGAGAAGCAGAAGAAGGGGGAGCAGTACCCAGTCGTGCAGATGCTGTCGATCGAGCCGATCGTGATCGACGGCGACCTGCAGAAGGTCCTCGCGATCGCGAAGAAGGCGAACGACGCCCGTGAGGGCGCCGAGCAGCTCGACATCCCCGAGGACGGCGAGTGATGGCCGCGACCGGCGCGGAGCGGATCGCTCAGGAGCGGGCGCGGCAGGTCACCGAGGAGGGCTACACCGCTGAGCACGACCGCGGCCACGCTCGCCAGCTGATCGCGGCGGCGACCGGCTACATGGCCTTCGCACACGTGACGGCGGAGCAGGGCTTCACGCCTGCCGAGGCTATCGCGGCCGGCGGCCGCACTCTCCCGCCGGGCTGGCCCTGGGCCCGGAAGGACTTCAAGCCGTCGGGAGACCTCCAGCGGGATCTCGTACGGGCCGGTGCGCTGATCGCCGCCGCGCTCGACGCTCTGATCGACGAGGCCACGCGATGAGCCCCGCGAAGCCGACTCCGCCGACTCTCGAGGGGATGGGATCCCGGTTCCGTCGCCGGAACTACGGCCGGAACCACGGCTACCTCCTCGACGGCAAGCGGATCCTCGGCGTCACCACCGCGATCGGCCTCGGCGTGCCGAAAGAGGCGCTCGTGAACTGGGCGGCCGGTCAGGCTGCCGACTACGCACTCGCGCACTGGGAAGAACTCTCGCGCCTCGGTGCGGACGAGCGCCGCATGTCGATCGCGAAGGCGCACGAGCAGAACCGGAACCTCGCCGCGGTCAAGGGCACCGCCGTGCACGGGATGGGCGCGAAGCTCGTCGTCGGCGAGAAGGTCGAGGGGATCCCGGACGAGGTCGCGAAGAAGGTCGACCACTACGTCGACTGGCTGAACCGGTGGCAGATCGAGCCGCTCGCGGTCGAGGCCGCGATCTGCAACTTCGAGCACCTGTTCGGCGGCACCTTCGATCTGGTGTTCCGGTCGCCGCTGTTTCCCGGCCGCACGTTCATGGCGGACCTGAAGACGTCGAAGGGCGTCTACGGCGAGACGGCGCTGCAGCTCGAGGCGTACGCCCGCGGCGACGTCTACATCGACGAGCAAGGCTTCGAGCAGTCGATCCCCGACCTCGGCATCACAGACCACCTGGTGATCCACATCGAGGACTCCGGCGTGCACGTGTTCGAGATGGAGCACGGCGACGAGGTCTGGGACACGTTCCTCAACGTCCTCGGCACCGCGCGGCGCCGGGACGGGAAGCGCGGCGAGACCGACATGGACTCGTGGGTCCTCGGCGAGATGTTCCGACCCGGGGATGCGTGGCTGTGATGGCGGGCACGATCGCACTCCCCACCACCGGCGACGCGTCGCAGTGGACCGAGGACGAGAAGGCGCTCCTCGACGCCGCCGGCCTGGTGCTGCGGAAGGGCAACCGTGCGCCGGAGCCTGCGCCGCGCCCGACCGTTGTCGCGTTCATCGCGCACTGCAAGCGGACCGGCCTCGACCCGATCGCGAAGCAGATCTACGCGATCGAGCGGGGCGGGAAGTGGACGATCACCGTCTCGATCGACGGGTTCCGCATCGTGGCGCAGCGGTCCGGCCAGTACGCCGGTCAGACGCCGATCGAGTGGACCGCCGACGGGCAGACCTGGGTCGATGTCTGGCTCTCGGACGAGCCGCCCGCCGCAGCGCGCGTCGGCGTCCGGCGCCGCGGCTTCGACGAACCGCTGTACGCGGTCGCGCGCTGGTCGTCCTACCGCGTCATGGTGCCGCGGTGGGTCAACGGGCAGCGGAACGGCGAGGAGCTCTCGCCGATGTGGCAGCGGATGCCGGACCTGATGCTCGGGAAGGTCGCAGAGGCGCTCGCGCTGCGGCGCGCGTTCCCCATGGACCTGTCCGGGCTCTACATCGAGGAGGAGCTCGACTTCGACGCGTCGTCCGAGGAGGGCCCGCGCGGGTCGCGGCGCTCGGAGCCGATGCTCGCGGCGGGCGGCCGGTCGGCGCAACGCGACCTCCCCGCCGACGACGAGCTCGCGGAGGACGCGGAGGCCGACGAAGACGAGCAGGGGCGCGCCGAGGCAGAGCGCGCCGCTGCCGAGGCGGCCGCGGCGTTCGCCGGCGGCCCCGATGACGACGAGGAGACGATCTAATGCCGCTGCCGAAGAACCCCTGCACGTCGAAGACACCCGCCACGGGCGGCCGCGACCTGCGCTGCCGACGCGCCGCCGGCCACACCGGCCTGCACCGCGACCTCGCCGGGAACACCTGGACCGACGACCTCGACCCGAACCGCCGGCGCCCGGCGCCCGAGCTGTCCGCCGTCGAGGCCGCGCGGGTCGCGCGGTTCGAGCTCGACCAGCCGGAGCGGAAGGTGTCGCTGCCGAAGGACGAGCAGGAGACGACGGTGTCGTTCATGCGGGACGACGACGTCGTGCGCATCTTCACGTCGAACCGTGTGCACCTCGACCGTCTGCGGAAGCTCATGACGGTACAGGGCTACGTGGTCGAGGTGGAGGGCGCGGTCGAGTACGCCACGTTCGAGATCCCGGCGTCGCATTTCCATCTGTTCAGCGCGATCCGCGCGAAGCGGACGCTGTCGCCGGAGGGTCGTGCGCAGCGCGCGGCGGTGCTCGCGGCGGCGCGGGCTCGTCGGTCGGGCGGTGATGCCGCGTGAGCGCGTGGCCGGACCGGATGAAGGTCGGCCCGATCGGCGACTGGCCGGGCGCGATGACGCCGTCGCGGCAGCTGGCGCCGTTCCGGGCTGGGCTCGGCGCGACGCTGAAGACTCTCGACCGGGAGATCTGGAATCTCGTCGACACCCGCGCGCAGCAGGACTCCGCGGAGCTGTTGGTCGCGATCGCGGCATCGGACTTCCGTCTCGACGGGCGGCCGCGGGCGACGGCGCGGCAGCAGCACCCGGGGGTGATCTTCTCGATCGACTCGCGGCACGGGCACCTGTCGTACCCGTGCGACACGTACACGACGTGGCAGGACAATCTGCGGGCGATCGCGCTGGCGCTGGAGGCGCTGCGGAAGGTCGACCGGTACGGGGTCACGAAGCGGGGCGAGCAGTACCGCGGGTTCCTCGCGCTCGAGGCGACTGCAGCGCCGGCCGGCTTCCAGACCGCGGCCGCCGCGGCCGACTACCTCCGCCACCTGGTCGGCCTATACGCGGGGCCGGACATGCCGATCTCGCGCGTACTCCGGGTCGCTCAGCGCCACACGCATCCCGACGCCGGCGGGTCGGCCACCGAGTTCCAGCGTGTCTCACTCGCCGAGACCAAGCTCCGAGAGGCAGGTGCGCTGTGAGCGGGTTCTTCAAGCGCGGCGAGATCGTGCAGATCGGCGAGCACCCGAAGCGGTGGTGCGTCGACCGGATCCGGGACACGTACGACCGGCGGGACGATGCGTTCCAGATGGCGGACCTGTCCGACGAGCACGGCCGCACGACGTCGGCTGTGGTCGACGTGCTCGTGAAGGCGGCCGGCTGATGCGCGGCCCTCACGCTATTCGTGATTACAGCGCTTGCGACCCGAGGCGACCGAGCAGCGTGGTCGGGCTAGGGGCCGAGGATGATCCTCGCCCGCAGCGCGGCGCGGGCCGTCGGGTAGTGCTGGTCACCCCATTGGAAGGCTCCGTCGAGGTCGCGGGTGAGAATGCCGGCTGGGTCCCATCCGCCGCTAGCGTCCGGCCGGTATTCGAAGTTCCAGGTCTGGCCGGCGGAAGTTGCGGGTATCCCGCGGGCCCTGATGATTCGGTACGGGATTCCGTCGGATTCGATGATGAGCCCGTCGCCGTCGTCGTCCATCCGCACACCGTAGCGGTGCGACCGTGAGCGCGGCGCAAAGAGTGCCCGTGGAGGTGCGCAACAGGGTCTACCTCCGCGACCAGCACCGGTGCGTCCGGTGCGGCGCGACCTCGCGGCTGACGTTCCAGCATCGGCAGGCGTCCGGGATGGGCGGCTCGACGCGGGCGCTGACAGCCGCGGATGGAGTGACCGCGTGCCTGACTTGCAACGAGGGCTTCGAGCACGGGCTGCAGGCTGTCGCGCTCCGGTTCGGATGGAAGGTCGCCCGGTGGGTGACCGACGCCGGGCTGGTGCCGGTGTGGGTCGAGTGGGAGCGGTGCTGGTTCGAGCTTCTCCCGAACGGCGGAAGGGTTCCGATCAGCGCGTTCGTCGCTCGGCAGATGCGCGCCGCCGTCTACGGAGAGGTCGCGTGATGGGCGGCTTCGGGCTTCGCAACGAACGAACGAGCCGCTTTCGTCGAGACCATGTTCGCACCGGCTTCTGGCGCGGACTGCGCGACCATCGTGAGGGCCGCCGCTTCGAACCGGATCGACTCAAGTCGCGCACGTTCGTCACGATGAACGTGAGGGTCAGCCCGAAGACGGCGAACGACAAGATCCACGCGACCGGGTTCGCGTACGCCGGCAGGGTGTCATTGGTCGCTCGCAGAAGCAGGATCTGCGTGAACGTGAAAAGCACCGCGATCACCAGCGCGAACGCCCAGGTGAACACGTTGCGTCTCCAAGTTTGGGGGGCGCCGTCCCGCACGCGAACGAGGTCGACCAGCATCGCAAAGAACACGACGGTAAGAAGCGTCGAGAGCGCAAGTGCCGCGTCGTGGCTCAGATGCGTCAGCGTGCTCATGCCGCTGATCGTAGGGGCGATCTGATGGGCGCGTTCAGCGCTCGCTACCCGGGCCGGTGCGCGTCCTGCCACGACACGTTCGACCGCGGCGACCTCGTGATCTACGTCGACGACGAGCTCGTGCACGTCGACTGCGAGGACACTGCGCTGCTGACCGCCGACCGGCCTCACCGGGAGGCCGAGATCTGCGACCGCTGCTGGCTGGTGAAGCCGTGCGAGCACGACGACGAGAGGAGGACCGCATGAGCGGCGAGGGAGTGCCGGTCGCGGAGGCGACGTCGAAGGACTTCATGATGGTCCGCGCGGCGCTCGTGAAGCGACTCGGCGGCGCCAACGAGGCGCTCGTGTGGACGCGCATCGACTACCGACTGCAGATGCACCAGCCGCCGTTCGTCGACGACGAGGGCACCGCATGGTGGCCGGCGTCGCGGGATTCACTCGCGGACGAGACGGGCCTGTCCCCGGATGCCGTGAAGCGCGCACTGCGGACGCTCCTGGATGGCGGGTTCCTCGACTCGACCGAGCACCGCCTCGGCGGGAACTACGACCGGACGAAGAGCTACCGGACGGTGGTCGATGGCCGCCCGGTCGACTGGGCGAAATCGCCCAATGAGAGTGGGCGAAATCGCCCACAGGAGCGGGCGGAATCGCCCAATGTTCCTTCTTCTCAGAGAGAAGAAGAAGAGAGAGAGCGGCCGCGCGCGAAGAAGCCGGAAGTTCGCCTGCCGAAGGGGTGGTCTCCGACGGCGGCGCACTTCGAGCGTGCGAAGGACCGCGGGGTCGATATCGCGGTCGAGGCGGAGTCGTTCCGGCTGCACGCGGAGACGCATGACCGGCATGCGGCGAACTGGAACGCGGCGTTCACGACATGGCTGATGCGCGCGCGGCCGAAGCCGGCCAAGGAGCAGCCGATCGATGAGGAGAGGGCGTACCTGTACCGATGAGTACGACGAACGAGGCGTGCGCGCGGGCGCTGCAGGTGCTCGAGGACGGCGGCGAGCTGCAGGTCGGGCCGGCGCTGCAGGCGCTGGTGGAGCAGGTGCTCCGGAACGGGCGCGACGGTGTCGCGTACCCGCACGGGCTGCACGCGGCCGCTGCGGAGATCGCGCAGGTGCAGCGATGAGGCGGCTGATCGGCGCGGTGGTGCTTGCGGTGATCCTGAGTGACCCGGCGGCGAAGCGATGACCGATCAGCTGACGCCGCCGGCGCCGCAGGACTTCGACGACCACCAGCCCACGTCCGGGCAGGTGACCGCGATGGAGCGTGCCGTGATCGCCGCGATCATCACCTCCCCGCAGGCGCTGCTCTGGTGCCTCGACGAGGTCGCCGGGGAGGACTTCTCCGACCCCCGCCTCGGAAGCATCTTCGAGGGGGTCGTGCAGAAGGCCGCCCGTCGGGAGCCGTACGACGTCCTGGTCGTCGCGGACCTGCTCGCCGAGTGGGACGTCCGCGGGGTCACGATCGTGGACCTGCAGGACTGGATCCTTGCGCTGCCGACGGCGGCGAACGCGGACCAATACGCCCGCCGCGTCCGCGAGGCCGCGACACGCCGGCTGCTCCGCGGTGAGGCGCAGCGGCTCATGCAGGCTGCGGCATCCGCGACGCCGCCGGCGCAGGTCGCCGCGTCCGCGATCGACCGGATCCGCGCCGTGCAGGAGGCTCGCCGCACCCACGTCGCCGGGCCGCGCCTGCTGGAGGATGTGCTGCTCGAGGAGGACACCTACGACTGGGTCATCCCGGACCTGCTCGAGCGCGGCGACCGACTCATGCTCACCGGCTTCGAGGGTCTCGGGAAGTCCACCCTGGTCCGCCAGCTCGCCGTGATGTCGGCCGCCGGGATCCACCCGTTCGTCACGTCGATGCTGTTTGACCCGCAGCGGGTGATGGTCATCGACGCCGAGAACTCCGAACGGCAGTGGCGCCGCTCCGTCCGCGGCCTCGTGAAGAACGCCGCGATGCACGGGCGGGTCGACCCGGCGCAGCACATCCGCCTCCGCACGGTCTCGTCGTTCGACCTGCTGAAGGACCAGGACCTCGCTGAGGCGCACCGGTGGGTCGACGCCTACCAGCCCGACATCCTCTTCATCGGACCGCTGTACAAGCTCACGAAGCTGTCGCTGAACGAGGACGAAAACGCCGGCCGGATGCTCGCCGCCCTCGACACGCTCCGCGACCGCGGCATGGCCCTGGTGATTGAGGCGCACGCCGGCCACGCCACCACCCGCGCCGGGCAGCGCGACGTCCGCCCCCGCGGCTCGTCCGCCCTCATGGGCTGGCCGGAGTTCGGTCTCGGCCTAGTGCCGGGGACGCAGGAGAACCGGTTCGGGCTGCGCCGGTGGCGTGGGGACCGTGACCAGAGGAAGTGGCCGGTGCTGATCCGCCGGTCCGAGGGCTTGTGGCCGTGGGAGATCACCACGGCGGAACTGCGATGAGGGAGGAGCGCTCGTGGCGCATCTGAGTGAACTGGTGGAGGAGCTCGCGCTCGGAGTCTGGGAGCGCGACGGCGACGACCGCCGCACCGACCGGTGGGCGCCGTCGCTGCTGCGGTGGCTGCGGAACGCGAAGGCCGGCGGCGACGTCATGAAGACGCACTCCGGCGGGTCCGAGAAGGCTAAGCCGAACCTGAACGTCGAGGCGACGCAGCTGTGGGACGACATCGCCGCCGAGCTCGCCGGCATGGCGGAGTCCGCCGGCATGCGCGCGCACCGGGATCCGGAGGTGAACCTCCTCGCCTGGTGGTCGGCGTTCTCCGCGGCCGCCGCCCGCACGGAGACGACGCTCGCGCAGCACGAGGCCGCCGACGCCCGCCTGCGGAAGATCGTGCAGCGGATCCGGAACCACTTCGAGCCGCCGTGGCAGAACGAGCTCACCGTCGCCTGCCCGGTCTGCGGGTGCGCGCGGGTGATCACCGGCGAGGGCGAGATGACCGTCGAACGGCAGGCACTGCACGTCTACCTCGCCGACGGGGAGCTCGCCGTCGAGTGCCTGAACCGGGAGTGCGTTGCCCGGTGGATCGGACGGATCGAGGTGATCCAGCTCGGCCGGGAGGTCGGCGTCGCGATCGACGTCGACGGCATCCGCACCGCGATGGGCCCGACCGCGCCACCGGAGTGGGTCGAGGACGAGCACCGCGAGGAGCCCTACGACCCCACGAACCCGGACCACGCCGAGCTGGTGCGCCGCACCTGACCTTCATCGAGAAGACTGGCCGACATGCCTGACACCTTCGATCCCGACCAGATCATCGACCAGTACCCCGTAGAAGAGCCGACGCGAGGCTTCGTTCGGGACCTGCTGACGGCCCACATCACCGGTATGAACCATCCCCAGGGTTGGGATCTCCGCCAGCAGCTGGAAGGACTAGACCGCGACAGCCTCGTGCAGGTCGCCGGTCACGCCCTTGTCCTGGCTTCCGCAAGCCTGCTCACCGTCGAGAAGCAGAAGGCCTTGATCGACCAGATCACCGACATGGTCTCGGAGACGGAAGTGCTCACTGCCCTGGGCGGCGCCGCAGACGGATTGGCCCTGGAGGACGCACTCAACGCGATCTGGCTTCGAGGGTTCGCGATCACATTCACCCGGCAGAAGCAGACCGAGAAATGAGGCTTCCGGCTAGCTGTGTGGGAGCGCGCGCCCCTAGAACTCACCGCGGTCGGCTGCAGGACTGATCCGCCTGGGGCAACGGATCGCGAGGCCGTCGACGGAGCGGAATCCGCCGGCGGCCTTACCCGACTGCGCGAGCCCTATGCTGTCGCCACACGCTTTGATGTGCACTCACTTTGGCCCCCGACGCCCGACCCGCTAACACCGACTCGACAGGACGCGCATGCCCGCTTGGATCCTCATCCCGCTCGCTCTGGTGCTCATCGCCGGCGCTGTGGTCACGCTCGTGATAGCGATCAGAAGCCGCCGCGTGTCGGCGATCGTCATGTCTTCCATCGCCGTCATCACCACCGTGCTGGTGGGGCTCTCGACGCAGAGCCTGTACGCCCTAGCTGCCGTGCCGTTCATCGCGATCGCGCTCTACCAGTCGACCCACAAGCCCGCACCAGCCCAGGCACCCGGAGTCGAACAGTCCGGGAGGATGAACCCGCTCGCCGTCGCGTCGATCATCGCCGTGCTCTTCAGCTCGGTCGTCGGCATGGCCCTCGGCTACACCGCCATCTACCAGATCGGCAAGACCGGTGAACGCGGATACGGACTCGCATTCACCGCGACCATCGTCGGCTGGGTGTGGACGATCCTCGGTGGCGTGCTGATCGCCTTCCTCGTGGCAGCAGTCGCAGGGCAACTCTGACCACGATCACGGCACGAGGATGTCGCGGCATGGAACCCGCGGCGGCCTCACCGCGTTCGCGATCAGTCGCGCGTCGGCCGGTCGGTTGGGAAGTCGATCCACCCGCCGGTGAGGTCCTTCCCGACATCGACCCCGTCGTGGTTCACGGTGACCCAGGCGCGACGCTCGGTGCCGAGCCACTCGTCCGGTATCCACTCGCCCGGGAAGTACGCGACGATCTGTCGACCGTTCACACCCACGCGACCGTGGGCGTGCGGTGCGTTGGTCTGCTGCGCCGCGCGGTGGTCGAAGACGAACACGACCGTCTCCGCATCCTTCATGAACTTCACACCGAATTGCAGCGCCGAGTCGTCGTCGCGGCGAAGCCAGAAGCTGAGCAGAAAGCTCTCGAAGTTGGCATTCGGTGGCGGACCGTCCGTCTCCCACGTCACCTCGAAACCCGCGTGAGTGAGCACCGCCCATCCGCGCTCTACGGGCGGAAATCCAAAGAGCTGCATGGTGCCGACGCTAGCCGCACGCGCAGTAACAAGAATCGGGGCCGGCACCGAAGTTAGCGCTGCACCGAGGGCACTTCGTCGTGCTGCCAGTAGCCGCGACAGATGAACTCGACGACGAACGGTATGCCGGCGAACAAGTTCAGGACGTCCGCGAGAGGCGCTTCCTCGTCTCGGTGCGCTACTGCGTAGTCGACCTCGATCGGAACTGAGGGCTCGAGCAACTCCAGGCCGTGGGTGGAAGTCATCCTCACCATCGGTCCGTCTTTGAGATTCATCTCGGTGAGCCATTCGTGCTTCATCTCGGCGAACTCACCCGGGTCGCCGGAGCGCGGGCCCTCGATCACGCGATAGGGCGCGGCGAAGCGTGTAGCAGCTGCGCGAGCGCTGATAGCTCCCCGGTGCTTGTCCTGGTTGCTCAGCCCTATCAGCACGCCGAGCGCGCCGTAGTCGGCGCTGGCGAACGGTTGGAGACTCCGGAGCCGTTCCCGGAACTCCGCTGGCATTGAGGCCAGGACCGTCTCGGTAGCGCGCCACCCAGACTCCTTCTCGACCCACGGAAACTGCACGCGGTTCCGAACCGCCTTCGATGGCTCCTGCCCGTCGAGGTGACACAGCTCCCAGACCAGCGCGTCCAGGCTCGCGCGGAAGTTCTGCACGGCGTCGCCGAGCTTGGCAGCGAGCTCAGCCATGGGAGGCGTCGCCTGAACCCGCAGTGACCCAAGGAATGACCTTCCGCCCTCACCTTCGGGCTCGAAGTCGAGCCAGACCGCTGCAGTCGCATCGAAGGACATCGCGACATCACGAACGTCGCTCAGGTGGCTCATCGCGCGTGCCAGCTTGACCGACGACCACGTCGTGATCTCGACACCAGGGGTCACGTTCCGCGGCCGGTCGCCGGCTAGCCCAACGATCCGCACTTCAGGATGCACGCGCTCACAGTACGCACCCCGACACGCCCGAGGCGCGACGATCCGCGAGCACGCCGATGAGTCAGTGCTACCGTCGACCTCAGTCGGGAGAACTCTCTCAACCGCTACACGAAGCCCCAGACCATCCGGTCCGGGGCTTCTCTCGTTCTCCGGCGTCGCGTGTGCTGCGAGCCGTCGGTGCGCGGAGGGGAAGCCGCGGGCGGGCGCGTCTCGGGGACGCGCCCGCCGACGGCTACTGAATCAGGATCCGATCTTCAGAACCCGGGCGGCCGGGTCATCCGACCAGACGGACTGCTGCTTGTAGAGCGAGATCCAGTGCTGGACTCCGAACTCCTGAACGAAGAACTTGGCGTCCGTCGCGCCGCAGTTCGTGAGCTGGACCCGTCGTCCCGGCTGCTGGCTGTAGTACGAGTACTGCGAGCACGCCGCCTCCGCCGGCTGTGCCGACGCCACCTGGACCGTCACGACCGTTCCCGCGAGGAGCGCCACGGCCCCCGCCGCCGACGCGATCCTGCTGATCTTCTTCCGAGCCTCCATTGGCTCTCCTTTCCCGAAGTCCCCTCAGTCTTTCGGCGGCGAGGGCAGCCCAGGTCAGGGCTAGCACTGAACAGCAGACAGATCGTTCTGCCGTCTATGAGTTGGTCTGTTCCACCGGCGCGAGGAGGTCCCCCATGGCCAACCCGCTCCACGTCGACGTCGTCGCGAACCCGAAGCCCGGCACGCGCGGCTACCTGAAGTGGTATTGGACCAAGGGCCCCGGCCTCGCGAAGTGGTCGCTCTCCCCGCACCCCTACACGGCGCTGAAGAACCACCTCCGGAAGTACCTGTCGCCGGCGATCCTCGACCGCACCGTCGCGCAGTGGTTCCACGACACCTTCGGGATCTGGCCCGGCGAGCGCAAGGGCAAGAACCCGCTCGGCCCCGGATGATCCGCCCGATCGGCTACGACGCGTTCGGCGCGCCGCTCTATCCGTGGCAGCTCGACCCTCAGCCAGAAGAGGAGACCCCGTGGACGACCGAAGCGACTGGGAGCAGCCCACCCGCGGCTACATGACCTGGGACGACCAGAAGAAGGCGCGCTACGACGCCGCCCGCGAGCGCCTCGTCGCCGCGATCGGCGAGCTCACCGCTATCGAGGGCGAGGACGACCCCGACGACCCGCCGTTCATGCAGGGCTGGATCGCTGTCTGCGAGTGGACGAACGTCGACCTCGAACGCCATAACGCTGGCGGCCGCTTCGTCTTCAGCCCCCACGGCCAGATGCTCTCCATCAGCGCAGGCCTCGGCCACTGGGCTCGCCAGCGCTTCATCTGATGCCCGGATGGAAGGGCAGCACCCGCCGGCAGACGCTCCCGCCTGACTGGTCGGCCACGGTCGCCCGCATCATGCGCCGCGACCACCGCCGCTGCCAGTGGATCCGACAGGACACCGGCAGACGCTGCCTCGCACCAGCCGACGGCGGCGTCGATCACCGCATCCGCCCAGCCGACGGCGGCACCGACGCCGACAGCAACCTCTGGGCCCTCTGCCGCTGGCACCACTCCAGGAAGACCGGGGCAGAGGGCGGCCGCGCATCAGCCGCAGCCCGAGCGCGCCGCACCGCTGAGCAGGCGAAGCCGCGACACCCGGGTCTCCTCGCTGAGAGACCCAGGCCCGCGGTGCCGCCACCGTTCTGACGGTCCCCGATGCCAGACTCGACAGGTGATCGAAGTCCACGGAGACGACGACGAGCCTGACGAGAAGCCGGGCCTCGACCTCGGCAAGCTCTTCGGCGACCTGGGTGCCGCCGGCATCCTCAAGGAGCAGACAGACTTCCTCGGCGCGCTCACGGCGATGGCCGACGACCCAGTGATCGTCCGACCCATCCCGACCTACAACATCGGCGAGATCCCGTACGACGACCGGCCCGACCGCACCGCGGCAGCCACCGAAGCCATGGCCGAGCACACCAAGCGCCTCGCCCTACTCACTGCCGTCAACGTCCGGACCTCCGCAGCAAGCGAACGCTTCAACCGCCGCATGACCATCGCGAGCATCACGGTCGCAGGAGCTTCACTCCTCACCTCCATCGCGTCCATCGTCATCGCGCTCATCGCGCTCACGACTCCCTAGGGGCCTCCGCCCCCTCCCCCGGACCTCTCTAAGACCGCTCCGCGTTCTGCTGGTCGCGGTGCGCAGGGGTCACAGGGGTGTCGATCGGATCGGAGACCGTCGTTACGATCGCGCCATGCACTGGCTAGCTCTGGCTATCCCGATCGGCCTCGTTGCCGTGCTCGTGGCGTTGCTCGTGACGAGCAGCCGGCAGCTCGGGGCTGGTGCTGTGCGCACGCGGATCTTCGGGATCCTGCTTGGCGTCGCGCTCGTGCTTCTGGCGGCGAACGTCGTCTACTTCGCGACCCTCTAGCGGCGTCGCGCTTCCACCACGCCGCCGGCCGTTCGGGTCGGGGCATCCGTTCCGGAGGTGTCCATATGCCTGGTCGCGGTCCTGCTCCCTCGAGCTCGCACACCCGCTCGCGCAACGACCACGAGACGACGCAGCTCGTGAAGGACGGGAAGGTCCGCGGTTGGGAGCTGCCGGCGCTGACTCGGAAGGGTCAGCCGGTCGAGTGGCATCCGCAGACGCAGTCGTGGTGGCAGCACTGGCGGGAGTCGCCTCAGGCGATCCGGATGACGACGGATCCGGACTGGGACTTCCTGCTGGACACGGCGCTGATGCATCACGCGATGTGGACGGACGGGAAGTGGGAGCTCGCGGCCGAGGTGCGGCTGCGGGTGCAGAAGTTCGGCGCGACACCGGAGGACCGCTCGCGGCTCCGCGTCGAGGTCGGCGTGCCGTTGCCGTCGGACGACGCGGCCCCGCAGGCTGGTGCGCCGGCGAACGTGACGTCGATCGATGACCGCCGCTCCCGGCTGACGAGCTGATGCCGCGCCGGGTGATCACGGCGCCCGGCCACGACCGCGAGATCTCCCTCGGATGGCTCGCCACCTGGTGGATCGAGTCGTTCACCGTGCACGGCCCCGGCGACGTCGTCGGGCAGCACGTGCGCTTCGGGGACGAGTACACCGGCTTCATCGTCGACTGCTACGCGCTCGCGCAGGTCACCGGCCGACGCCTTTACGACTCGGCGTTCCTGTCGCGGCCGAAGGGCTCGGACAAGTCCGGGCTCGCCGCGAAGCTCGCGCTGTTCGAGGCGTTCGGGCCGTCGCGGTTCGCGGGCTGGGCGCGGGGTGGCGAGACGTACGAGTACCTCGGGCGGACGTACACCTACGCCGCCGGCGAGCCGATGGGCCGCGTCGTGCGGTCGCCGTTCGTGCGGATCCTCGCGACCGAGGAGGAGCAGACCGGCAACACGTACGCGACGATCCACTTCAACCTGACGTGGTCGGAGGCGCCGCTGTTCGCGCTGCAGGCGTGGGGCGTGGTCGCGGGGCTGTCGCAGGTGGTGATGCCGGGCGGCGGGACGATCAAGCGGTCGACGTCGGGCTCGGCGTCGAAGGACGGCGGCCTCGAGACGTTCGTGGTCGCCGACGAGACGCATCTGTACGTGACGCCGCAGCTGCGGACGATGTACCGGACCGTGAAGGACAACCTCGGCAAGCGCGCCATGACCGCGGAGCCGTGGATGCTCGAGACGACGACGATGTACGGCGCCGGCGAGGAGTCGATCGCCGAGGAGACCTACGACTACGCGAAGGCCATCGATGAGGGTCTCGCGCGGCGGCCGCGGCTGCTGCTCGACCACCGATGGGGCGAGGTCGTCGACCTCCGCGACGAGGACGCGCTCGCGGCCGCGTTCACGGACGCGTACGGCGACGCGATCGGCTGGAACCCAGTCGAGCAGCTCATCGAGCGCGCGTACGACCCGCGCCGGCCGGAGTCGCGGACGCGGCGGCTGTTCCTGAACTCGGAGACCTCGGACTCGAAGTCCTGGATCCAGGTGCAGGAGTACGACGCGCGCGGCCGGCAGGCGGCGCGTCGACTCGAGCGGCAGACCGGCATCGAGCACGACTTCGTGCGGCCGTGGGACGGCGACGAGATCACAATCGGCTTCGACGGGTCGTCGACGAACGACGCGACCGCGCTCGTCGCGTGCCGGATCTCGGACCGGTACCTGTTCCCGCTGCTGATCGCCGAGACCCCGGACGGGCCGGAGGCCGAGGGGTACGAAGTCGACCGCGATGCCGTCGACGCGGCCGTGGCGCGCGCGTTCGCGAAGTTCAAGGTCGTCGGCTTCTACGCGGACCCGCCGCTCTGGCAGGACTACGTCGACCGGTGGGGCCGCGAGTACGGGCCGCAGCTCGTCACGAAGTCCGGCCCGAAGCACCCGATCGCCTGGTGGACGAAGCGGGACGTGCAGATGGCCGACGCGCTCGAGCGGCTCCACACCGCGCTCGTCACCGGGACGACGTCGCACGACGACGTCTCCCCGCTCGGCAAGGTCATGCGCCGGCACTTCCTCAACGCGCGCCGCTGGGACCGCCGCGGCGGGACAGTGATCGGCAAGGAGACGAAGAACTCGTCGAAGAAGATCGACGCCGCCGTGGCGGCGGCGCTCGCGTTCGAGGCAGCAGCGGACTTCGTCTCGAAGAAGCCCGACCGCGACCGCGCGGCCGGCTTCGTTCCCTTCTCGTTCTGATTGGCGGTGACCATGCTCCTCACGGAGACGAGCGTCCCTGGCACCGACGACTGGTGGCTGGTGCAGCTCGGCGTCGACTTCGGCGCCGGGCTCCCCCGCCTCGCGCGGCTGCAGTCCTACTCCGACGGCACGAACGTGCTCCCCGAGGAGTGGGACGGCCGCGTGCGAGAGGCGTACCGCCGGTTCCTGCACACGACCCGCCTCACGATGGCGGAGCTGATCGTGTCCGCGCGCACCGACCGCATGAAGCCCCTCGGGTTCCGCACGGCGGCGCCCGGCGACGCGAACGGCGACGCCGCGGCGATGGCGAACTGGAAGCGATCGCACCTCGGCGTCGGGATCCGCGACTTCTTCCAGGACGCCGGTACCTACGGGCAGGCGTTCCTCACCGTCACCGGCCCAACGCAGCCGAGCCCGGATGCGCAGCCGTACATCCTCCCGGCGAACGGGTGGACGGTCGCCGCGCGCCCGTACCGGACGATGCCGTGGCTGAACGAGGCCGCGATCGTCGTCGGCTGGGACGCAGCAGCCGGTGCCGACGTGATCACCCTGTTCCGGCCCGGCTACATGCGCCACGCCTACCGGGTCGGCAGGGTCTCGTCGATCCCGACGACGGGCGGGCTGTGGGTGCCGGGGCGCGGGTGGGAGTGGGCGTCGGACCCGATCCCGCTCGGCTACACGGACCAGGTGCCGGTGCACACGCTCAACGGCCCGAAGGGCCAGGGGATGTTCGAGAAGCACCTCGATGGCCTCGACCGCGTCAACGCGACGATCCGTGACCGTCTCGTGATCTCAGCGATGCAGGCGTTCCACCAGCGCGTCATCGAGGGCACCCTGCCGGAGTTCTACCCGGTCGGCCATCCGCAGGAGGGCCAGCGGATCAACTACGACGACGTCTTCAAGGCCGGGCCCGGAGCGAACTGGGTGCTGCCGGACGGCGCGAAGATCTGGGAGTCGGCCACGACCGACATCCGGCCGATCCTCGAGGCAGCCCGCGACGACATCAAGCAGCTCGCCGCGGTGTCGAAGACCCCGCTCTACATGCTCGCCCCGGACGCCGCGAACCAGTCGGCCGAAGGCGCCGCGAACATCAAGGAGGGGCTGCTCTTCTCCGTCGGCGACTGGAAGGACCGCGCCGACGAGACCCTCGCCGCCGCGCTTGCGACCGCGTTCCGCGCGCAGGCCGACGACGTCCGGGCCGACGCCGGGGCGATCACCGCGATCTGGGCGTCGACGGACTTCATGACCTGGCAGGAGCGCGCGACGGCCGCAGCGTCTGCGAAGCAGGGCGGGGCGTCGCAGCGGCTCATCCAGGAGCGGATCTTCGGACTCACCCCGGACGAGATCGAGCTCGAGCAGCAGTCCCTGTCGGACGAGGCGTTCAACACGCCGGCGCCGGCCGCGTAGGAGGTCCCGCATGGCGTCGCTGTCGAAGCTCACGGCGATGTCGGACCAGCACGTGAAGCAGCGCGACTCGATCATCGAGCAGCTGCTGAAGCTGCTGTTCGGGGTCTGGTCCGGGTTCGAGCGGGTCGACGACCACGACCTGGTCGTCGGCTTCGCGGCCCGGTCGGCGACGCTGACACAGTCGGCCGTCGATCGGGCCCGGCGCCTCGAGCGGTCCTACATGATCGCCCACCTCCGCGAGCTCGGTGTCGCAACGTCGAACCTCCCGGACCCCGACAGCGGCCCCGCGCGCCTCACGGTCGACCCGCTCGACCTCTGGCAGCGGCCGGTGGGGCAGTGGATCTGGCAGCGCCGGCAGGCGGAGTCGCTCGAGCGACAGCGCGACGCGCTCACCGAGCGGATCATCTCGATCGCCGGCGAAGACGTGAAGCTCGCCTCCCGCGACGAGGCGCGCAACGTGCTCGCGTCCCGCCCGAACGTCAGCGGGTACCGGCGCATCATCCACCCCGAGCTGTCCCGATCGGGCACGTGCGGACTCTGCGCGGTCGCCGCGACCCGGACCTATCGAACCTCCGCGCTCTCGCCCCTCCACGGCGACTCCTGCAACTGCGACGTCATGGCGATCACCGGCCGAGACGACCCCGGGTTCCGTCTGAACGAGGACGACCTGAAGACGGTCTACGCGGCCGCCGGCGGGAACTCGGCCGAGGCGCTCCGCGACGTCCGCATCTCGATCGACGAGCACGGCGAGCTCGGCCCGGTGCTGGTCAAGGAGGGCGACCACTTCCGCACCGCGGAGGAGGCCGGCCGCCCCGCTTACATCCCGCGCACGCCGGAGAGCGTCGCGGCGAGTGCGCGCCGGAACCACGAGACCGCAGCACGTGAGCTCGACGCAGTGCAGTCGGCCTACGACGCGTTCGTCGCTGAGCATCCGGCGTCGCTGCCCGCCGACGGGCCGCGTGAGCTCGTGGACCAGCGACTCGCGCTGTTCCGGTCGCTCCGGTTCCTGAAGGACTACGAGGCGTCGGCGCGACGTCTCGCCAGCTGACCATCCGGCGGACGCCGGGTCATCGGCGCCGGTCTGGCGCCATCCACCGATCTGGAGGATCGACATGCACACCTTCGACTCGTTCGGCCGCCGCATCCCGTGCCGGCTGCGGACGCTGCTCCCCGAGGACCAGAACGGCGGCGGCGCCGGCGGCGGGGCGGGCGGTGGCGCTGAGGACCTCGGCTTCCCGGCGGACACCCCGGTCGAGCAGATGACCGCCGAGCAGCAGGCCGCGTACTGGCGGAATCAGTCGAAGACGCAGCAGGCCGCACGCCGCGCCGCCGAGCAGGAGCGCGACGCCGCGCGCAGCGACCACGACGACGCCGAGAAGTGGCGCACCCACCAGCAGGCGTCGCAGACCGACCAGGAGCGGCAGCTCGCGGAGGCGCGCGAAGAGGCCCGCCAGGAGGGCGAGAACCTCGGCGCCCAGCGCTACCTGAAGGACGCGGTGAAGGCCCAGTTCCGCGCCGCGACCGGCAAGACCCAGGAGGACGTCGACAAGGCGTTCGCCCACATCGACGTGTCCACGTTCGTCGGCAGCACCGGCGACATCGACATGGAGAAGCTCAACGACTTCGCGGAGACGTTCGGTCCCGCAGAGGCCGGCGGGCATCAGCAGAACGGCGCGGAGATCGACCCGGTTCGGGCCGCGATCGAGCGCCGGCGCACGGGAGGCGGCTCCGGCGGAGGCAGCAGCGACGGTTCCGTCGCGGCGATCCGTGAGGCGGCTCGTGAGCGGCTGATGCCCGCCGGCAAGCAGTAACACCCCCATCCGACACGGAAAGCGAGGATCCCCATGGATCTCACCCCTCAGGTGTCCTACGTGGGCGGGACCGACCTGCAGTGGCTGCGAAGCGACCACGGCATCAGCTCGGGACTCGTCCGCACCCTGGACATCTCGAAGTTCACCTCGGGCGTGCACTACGACGCCAACACCAAGGTGCTGAAGTCGGGCATCGCGCTCGCCAAGGTCACCGCCACCGGGCTCTACGGCCCGTACGACACCACCGCCTCCGACGGTCGGCAGTCCGCGCTCGACAGCTTCCTGCTCACCGAGCAGCAGCTGCTGCTCGAGAACGGCACGACGTCGTCCAAGGTCGCGGCGGCGGTCACCCGCCACGCCATCATCACCACCCCGCTCCTGCCGATCGCGGCCCAGCGTGCGGGCGGAGCGTCCGACGTGACGACCGCCACCACCGGCGGCAAGTTCGTCTTCGAGAGCTGAGAGGAGAAGCACCATGACGTACTCGAGTGCATTCCGCACCGCCACCCAGCTCACCGGTGTCGCACGCGCGGCCGCGGACGTGCTGGCGTCCCAGTTCAAGCTGTCGAAGTGGTTCCCCGTTCAGGAGAACTTCACCCTCAGCTACGACTTCGACATCAACTCGCTGCAGCTCACCGACGCCGCGACGTACCGCACCTTCGACACGGAGGCGCCCTACGGCTCCGTGCCGGGGCAGCAGGGTCGCAGCGGCAAGCTGCCGCCGATCAGCCGCAAGCTGCGGGTGAACGAGTTCGACCAGCTCAGCCTCTTCGGGCAGACCGACGCGATCGGCGCGAAGTTCGAGGACTACGCGCAGCGCCTCGGCGCCATGATCGCGGCGCGGTTCGCGCTCGGTCAGGGCCAGGCCGTCGACACCGGCATGGTCGTGCTGCAGGAGAACGGCCTGAACTTCACGATCGACTTCGGCCGCAAAGCCGGCCACTCGGTCGCGGCGGGGACGGCCTGGTCGACGGTCTCGGCCGACGCACTGACCGATCTGCTCACGTGGCGCGCGGTCTACGTCGCGACGAACGGCGCTCCGCCGGCGTACGCGGAGATGTCGACCGCGATCCTGTCGGCACTGCAGAAGAACACCTCGATCATCAAGGCGTACTGGGGCCGCGGCACCGACGTCTCGTCGATCATCAGCATCGCGCAGGTGCAGTCGGTGTTCGACTCGTTCGGCCTCGGCCAGCTCGAGGTGAACGACGACCAGGTGAACGTCGGCGGCGTCGCGACGCGGATCATCCCGCAGGACAAGCTCGTCTTCCTGCCGGTCCCGGGCGCCTCGGTGATCGGGCTCGGCGGCGGGCTCGGCACCACCGAGGTCGGCATCCCGGCCGAGGCGATCAACTCGACGTACGGCATCGCCGACGCCGAGAAGCCCGGCATCTTCGCGGCCGCGTTCCACGACGAGGACCCCGAGGGCCACAACGTCCTCGCCTCGGCGATCGGCCTGCCCGTCGAGCGGAACGCGAACGCCACCTTCTCGGCGGACGTGCTCTGATGGCCGGCGCGAAGAAGGTCCTGGCGGTCGACGTCTGGGCCGATCGCGACGGCACCCCGACGCTCCTCGAGGCCGGCAAGCCGGTCCCGTCGTGGGCGAAGGACGTCATCGACGGCCGCGCCAAGCTGTTCGTCCCGGCCCAGCTCGCCGACCCGGAGGAGTCCTGTGAGGGCTCGGAGGGCGACGGCAAGTACGCCGCGCTGTCGGGCGACGAGCTCCGCGATCTCGCGAAGGAGCGCGAGCTCCCGACGAGCGGGAGCAAGACGGCGCTGATCGAGCGCCTCGAGCAGTTCGACGCCGAGAACCCCGGCGAGTCCGGTGAGGGCTCGGAGGGCGACGGCAGCCAGGCCGGATCCGGCCAGGAGTGAGGTGAGAGATGGCGATCCCCGCTGTCGACCTCGCTGACGTCGAGGCCCGGTACTCCGGCGCGCTCCGCGAGGAGTTCGACGAGGGGTACGTGCAGGCCAAGCTGCAGGACGCCATCGACTTCTCCACGGCCCGCTGGCGAGGCGCGATCGAGTCGCGTCTCGCCAGCGGTGCCCTCACCGAGAACCTCTACAAGGCGACGATCGCTGAGGCGGTGCTGCGGGTCATCCGCAACCCCGACGGCCTCGCGTCCGAGAACGAGCTCGGCTACGGCTACTCCACCCGGACGCAGGTCGCATCCGGGTACCTCTACTTCACCGCCGACGACATCGAGACCCTGGCCGGCATCCAGGTGAAGCCGACCGGCGTGCCCGGCACGATCGGCGTCGGCCTCGACCGCGCCTGGGGCGGCCGATGAGGCCCCAGGACTCCCTGCTCGTCCAGAAGCGCGAGCAGTACCGCGGGACCGCCGGGCAGGCGGAGTACCGCGCCGTCGGCGCGCCCGTCCCGGTGCGCTGCAACGTCTACCCGCTCAGCACCGAGCTGCTCGAGCAGTTCGGTGAGCGCGGCCAGGACACCCGCCAGGTCGCGTTCCACGGCCTGCAGTGGCCGGGCGACATCCACTCCGAGATCGCCTTCGAGGGCGGCTCCTGGTACCAGGTCGAGCCGGCCCGGCACGCGAACAAGGGCGTCCGCTCCCGGCACTGGGAGATCGTCATTCGGAAGAGGTGATCGTCGTGGCCGTCGTCTACGTGTACGCGGGCATCCTCGCCGCGAAGATCGCCGGGGAGTCGCCCGAGATGGACGCGGTCGCCGGGCGACTCGCGGCGCTCGCTCGCGGCTTCGCCGGCAACGACGCGGCCTTCGCCTCATCGATCCACGTCCGTCGGGTCCGCGGCCGCCGCGGCGTCACCGACCGGCTCGTCGAGGCGACCGACCCGCTCGCCGCGCCGAAGGAGCTCGGCCACGTGATCCGGAACAGCGCCGACGGCCCCGTCCTCGGGTACGTCCGCGGCCGCCACGCGATGCGGAAGGCCGTGCAGGCGATCGGAACCGTCTCGTGATCGACGCCGAGGCGTACATCGCCGAACTCCTCGCGCAGACGATCGCCGCGGCCGCCCTCGACTACGACGTCGTGATCGCCCCGGGCATCGACACATCGCAGCTCGTGGGCGACTTCCCGCAGCTGATCTGGGACCTCACCGGCGACGGCGAGATCTCGAACGGCCCCGGCGCGTGGTCATTCACCCTCTCGGCGAACTTCTACGGCATCGGCATGGATCATGCCAAGGCGTTCGCGCGAGCGGCGTACGCGGCGATCAGGACGTGGGACGACGACCCGTGGGCGACCGCCCTGGTCGTCGACGGCGACCGGATCGTGATCCCTGAGATGGCCGACATCGACCTTCCGACGCGGACGGCGCAGACCGACATCGGCGGCCGTCACGTCGTGCAGTACTCGGGCTCCTGGAGCGTCCTGCTCCGAGCCTCGTAGATCCTCCAGCGCCCATCAGGGGCGGGCCAGCAGCCACAGATGGAGGAGCGCGCATGGGCGCGAACAAGAGCGCGATGATCGTGCCCGGCCACGGGACCCTCTTCGTCGCGGATGCCGGCACTGCGATGCCGGCGGACTGGACCGACTTCAGCCTCACCGGCACCGAGCCGCCGAGCTGGACGAACATCGGCCACACGTCGAAGGACAACCTGCCCGCGTTCTCGCGCGACGGCGGCGACAAGACCGTCCTCGACACGTGGCTCGCCGACGCGGTCGGCGTGATCTACGCGTCGACGAACTGGGGCCTCGGCTTCAACTCGCTGCAGGTCGACGAGGACAACCTGAACCTCGCGTTCGGCGGCTTCTTCGCCCCGAACGGCAGCTACGTCGTCCCGTCGTCGAACCCGGGCCTCGAGAAGGCGCTGTTCCTGTTCATGACGGACGGCACCGGCTCGCTCGGGTTCTACATGCCGGAGACGTCGACGCAGCTCGGCGACGCCCCGTCGATCGACGCGACGAAGTTCTTCGAGCTCCCGATCGCGGCGTCGATCCTCGCCGCGGACCCCGCGCAGATCCCCGCGAACACGCAGGGGGTCCCCGGGATCATGGAGGTCTTCAAGTCCTCCTTCGTGGTGCCGGTGCCGAAGCTGCTCAGCGTGACGCCGGCGTCGGCCGCGTCGGGCGCGCAGGTCGTCATCAAGGGCCGCGGCTTCACCGGGGTGACCGGCGCCGCCGGTGTGAAGTTCGGCTCGACGAACGCCGGCGCCGGCAACTACTCGCTGATCGACGACCGGACGATCGCGGCCACCGTGCCGACGGCCGCCGCCGGCTCGATGCCGATCACGGTGACGAACACCGCGGGCACCTCCACGGCGCTCGCCTTCGCCCACTCCTGATCCCCCGACACCCCTGCTCCCGTCCTGGACATGCTGGCCGGCGGGAGCAGGGGCCCACACCAGTACTCGGCCAGCAGACCAGGAAGTAGGCCAGCATGGACATCCCGGAGGGCGCGAAGGCGCCGACCGACCACCAGCCGCCCGCGGCGCAGGACGCCGAGCCAACCCAGGACGAGCTCCTCGCCGACATGCCGGAGCTGCAGCGCAACCTGCGGCCCCGCCAGCGGAACGTCGTCACCAAGCTCGCGCTCGATGCACGCACCGCGCTCGGCATCAAAGGCACCCCGGACGACGCGGCGATCACCGTCGACGTCGAGTCGATGACCGATCAGGAGCTCGGGGTCGTCCTCGACCTGATCGCCGACATCGACGACTTCGCCGAGTCGATCGCTGACGACCCCGCCGCCTACCGCGAGTGGGCCGCGAAGGCCGACAACTCCGCCTTCCTCGCGATCCTCGGAAGGTACGGCGAGGCCTCGGGGGAATCGCGCAGCTCCTCGAGCTGAACGAGGCCTACGCGGGCGCGCTCACGTTCGACTTCCGCCGGTACTTCGGCATGGGCTGGCGCGACATCGTCGCCGAGCCCGTCGACGTCGAGCGCGCCCGCGAGGCTCTCGCGCTCGTGGAGCAGCTCAACTACGAGCCCGACTCCCACTTCGCCGCCGAGCTCGCCGGCGGCATCAAGTTCCTCGGCTGGACCCATGACCGGATCCTCGCCGCGGACCTCCGCGACCTGGTCCTGATGCTCCTGCACGGTCTGGCCGGGAAGCCAGCGCGCGAGGAGGACCTGTACCCGCGTCCGCAGGTCGAGGCGCCAGCGGACGCGCTCACGATCGCCGACTTCAACCTCCCCGCGTTCCGGCGGTGGATCTCGACCTAGGAGGTGCGCGTGGCCTCTGTGGGTGGGAAGTCGGCGGGCCGGGTCAACATCCGGGTCCTGCCGGACTCGTCGAAGTTCCGGCAGGACCTGAAGAAGTCCCTCGACCGCGTCGAGCGCACCGTGTCCGCGTCGATCGCGGTCGCCGCCGACACCCGGCCGCTGAAGCAGCAGGTCGACCGTGCGATCAAGGACCTGAACAAGAAGCGCGTCGACCTCAACGTGCGCGCGCAGTCCGCCGGGTTCATCGCGCACCTGAAGGAGCTCACCCGGAAGCGCGACCTGCCGGTGGCGCTGAAGATCACGAAGTCGTCGGCGATCCAGGTCGCCACTCTCCTCGCCTCGTTCTCGGGCGCTCGGCTCGCCGGCGACTTCGTGCAGAACCTCGGCGAGCGGCTGCAGAACCTCGACCGAGCGCTCCCGAAGATCGCTGCGCTGTCGCTCGGCATCGCCGGACTCGCCGGCGTCGCGCTCAACGCGGTCGCCGGACTCGGCGCGGTGGTGGTGCAGCTCGGGCAGCTGGCGCCGCTCGCCGCGCTCCTGCCCGGCTTCTTCGTCGCTGCGGGTCTCTCGGTCACGACGCTCGTGCTCGCGCTGAAGGACGCGCCGAAGATCCTTGCCGGGACTCTCTCGGGCTACAAGGCGCTCGCCGGCGTCGTGTCGACGAACTTCTGGGAGGTCGCGGCCGCCCCGATCCGCGAGCTGCTCGGCTCGCTGCTGCCCGGTCTCCGCGAGGGGTTCGCGAGTCTCGCGGGCGAGCTCGGGTCGGCGTTCGGCGGGATCGCGTCGACGCTGCAGTCTGCGCTCGGCGGCGGGATGCTCGGCTCGATCTTCGCCGACATCTCGGCCGGCGTGACGACGGCGCTGCCGGGCATCAACTCGTTTACGTCGGCGTTCGTGACGCTGCTGTCGATCGGTGCGTCGTTCCTGCCGCAGTTCGGCGCCTGGGTCTCGCAGATCGGTGGCGACTTCGCCGCGTGGCTGACTGGCGCGGAGGCGTCCGGTGCGCTCGCGGCCGGGATCCAGAACGCTCTGCAGATCGTCGCCGAGCTCAGCTCGTCGCTGGTGAGCATCGGGTCGATCCTGTCGGGGGTGTTCAACGCCGGCGGCGGGGATGCGATCAACGGTCTCGCGACGACCCTCGCGACGATCGCCGCGGTGGTGAACGGGCCGGCGTTCCAGGACACGCTCGGGACCTTCTTCGCCGGCGCCGCGCAGGGCGCTGCGGGGCTCGCGGCCGCGCTCGGCCCGATCGGGTCGATGTTCCAGGCGCTCGCTCCGACGCTGTCGAGCATCATCGCCGGATCCGGGGCGCAGCTCGGCGTCTTCTTCTCGGTGCTCGCGAGCGCGCTGTCGTCGCCGGTGTTCGCTCAGGGGCTGTCGGGGTTCTTCGGCGGCATCCAGGCGGGGCTGACGGCGATCCTGCCGGCGCTCCCGGCGCTGGTGTCGATCTTCTCGTCGATGATCGGCTTCGCCGGTCGTCTGGCCGGGACGCTCGGGCCGGTGCTCGGTGCTGTGTTCCAGGCGCTCGCGCCGGTCGTGACCGGACTGCTGACCGCGATCGAGCCACTGCTGCCCATCCTCGGCGACGCGCTGATCTCGGCGGTGAGCGTGCTCGGACCGCTGCTGGCGACCCTGGCGCAGACGGTGCTGCCGCCGATCGTGGCGCTCTTCGGGGCGCTCGTGCCTGCGATTCTGCCACTGGTGACCGCGCTGCTGCCGCCGCTGATGGCGATCATCACGGCGCTCGTGCCGATCATCACTGCGCTGGTGCCGCCGATCGCGACGCTCATCGGCGCGGTGCTGCAGCTGATCACACCAATCCTGGGGCTGATCGCGCCGCTCGTGAATCTGCTGGCGCCGATCATCACGACGCTCGCGCAGATCCTGCTCCCGGCGCTCACGCTGCCGCTGCAGCTGCTGACGCCGGTGATCAACATCCTCGCGACCGCGATCGGCGCGACGGCGAACATCCTCGGCACGATCCTCGCCGGTGCGGTGAAGGCAATCACCCAGCTGCTCAGCGGAGACCTCGACGGGGCGCTGAAGACGGTCGGCGACACGTTCGGCGCGGTGAAGGACATCGCGACCGGCGCCTTCAACGGCGTCGCGTCGGCGGTGGCCGGCGTGATCAACGCGGTCATCGACATCATCAACGGGGCGATCGACCAGATCAACTCGGTAGCGAAGAGCGTGAAGGACGCGACGGGCGGCGCGATCGACATCAAGATCGGGAAGCTCGGGCATGTGTCGGCGCCGAAGCTCGCGCTCGGCGCGACGGTGCTGCCGTCTGAGGGCGGCACGCTCGTGCGGCTTGCTGAGGCGGGGCGTGCTGAGACGGTCGTCGACTACGGCGTCCAGAACCGGGCGCTCGCGCTCACGAGCGCGCTCGCCGAGCGGGCGCTCGCCCAGGCCGCAGCGTCGACCGGTGGCGAGCAGACGTTCAACGTCTACCCGCCGGTGGGCGAGGACCCGCGGGTGACCGCGCGCGCGTGGGCGCGAGAGCTGCGACTGGGAGGCTGATGTGGCGACTCTGCTGCTCGGCAACCGGGTCTTCTCGTCCCGTCGCGGCGAGGCGGGCGGCCGCTGGTACTTCCGGGCGCTGAAGGACTGGCAGTCCCTCGCGGACTCGAAGTCCGACATCGAGGAGCGTCCGCGCGGGCACGGCGCGTTCGGGATCACGGACGACTTCCGTGGTTCCGTCGCGCCGTCGTTCGAGGGCATGTACCTCGGCACGAGCCGCGCGGACGCGCTCGCGAAGCAGCGGGAGCTGAAGGGCCTCGCGGGCGCGTACCGGGCGCTCATGCCGATGACGCTCACCGACGAGGACGGCGCGTTCACCCGCCAGGTCAGCCTCCGGCGGATCGACATCGACGACATCCGGAACCAGACCGTCGTGACCTTCCAGGTGTACACGGTCGCCCCGGATCCTCGGATGTACGGCCCCGAGGTGCAGTCGGGCCCGGTCGGGCTGCCGACTGCCAGCGGCGGATACGTCTGGCCGGCGGTCTGGCCGTCCGACTGGGGCACCGCCGGGAACGCCGGCCGCCTCACCCTGGTGAACCCGGGGACGGCGGCCGCGTACCCGCGCATCCAGGTCACCGGCGGCCAGGACGGCGGCTTCTCGCTCCGCGAGGTCGGTACGGGCCGGGAGACGCGCCTCGAGCGCGCGATCCCTCTCGGCTCGACCGTCACGCTGCTGTCCCGCACCGGTCGCGTCTACCTCGACGACCCCGGCAACGACCTCTCCGGCTCGCTCACCCGCACGGACTTCCCGGTCGTGACGCCGGGCGGCTCGGTGACGTTGCAGGTCAACACGCTCGGCCCGATCTCGGGCACCCCGCTGTTCACCGGCTGGCTCGCGCCGGCCTACTGGTAGGAGTCGACATGACGATGCGTCCCGCCTGGCCCGGCCCGACCGGCGTCACGTCGACGACCGACGGCCGCCTGGACTTCGCCGGGCTGATCGTCCGCACGGCGGCAGGTGCGCCGCGCGCGGGCGTGTTCTTCCGGCACGCGAACCCGCTCGTCACGGCGCGGTCGGACATGAAGGTCGACGTCGCGGCGTTCGAGGGCGTGTCCGTCCGCGGTGGCGTGCTGTTCCAGTCGAACGACGGCACGACCCAGGTGACGATCGCGACGGCGCCGACGGCGAACTCTCGCATCGACGTCATCTACTTCAAGCAGAACGAGCAGGCGTCCCCGTACGGCGACGCCAACGACCTGCCGGTGCTCGGTGTCGTGGCCGGCTCCCCCGGTGCGACGCCGACGAAGCCGAGCCTCGCGGCGTTCCCGGGCGCCGTGGAGCTCGCGACGGTGCTCGTGCCGGCGAACGTGACCGCCACGAACGCTGGCGGCGTCGTCATCACGCAGACGTTCCAGTACACGGCGCTCACGGGCGAGCCGATCCCGGTCCGGAACTCGACCGAGCGGGACCAGCTGTTCGGGTACGCGCCGATGACCGAGGCGCTGCAGCTCGACACCGGCGCGAAGTTCCGGTGGAACGGGACGTCCTGGGGGCCGCTGACCCGCCACGCGGAGTGGACGGCATCCCCCACGGTGAACAACGCCGGCGGGACGTCGACGTCGGTTGGGACGCTCACGCCGGTGACGGCCGCGACCTCCGACTCGAGCTTCGCGACGGCGATCGCCGGTGGCCTGACGCTGCAGCCTGGCCTGTACCTGATCGACGCGTTCACGAACATCTCGACCGCCGCGACGGGGCGCTCCTTCATCGAGCTCGACGACGCTGCGGGGAACCCGCTCGCACGCGGCCCGGTCGGCGCCGGCGAGGACCGGATGTCGCTGCCCGCCGTGACGGTGTACCTCGCGGCGGCCGCGGACGTGAAGTTCGTCGTCTACCAGACGTCTGGCGCGGCGCGGATCATGCCGACGAGCATCCACATCACGAAGCTCGGCTGATGGGGAGTCCCGCCGGGGCGCTCACCGCCGCCGAGCTCGTCACCGCGCAGGCCCTCTGGGGGCTGCAGCTGCGGGCCGATGCTGGCGCGTCGTTCCGGCGGATGAACGTCGACTACGCCGCGCAGAACCAGGGTGCGCAGCTCGTCGGCTACCGCTGGGGTGCCTACCGCGACGCCGCCCTGCAGCATGCCATGCACCTTCGACCGACGGCCTACAACGTCGCCGAGGGCGTGATGGTCCTCGATCACCCGTACGGCACGCACGAGACCGGCACAGCGCTGGATCTCGTCGGCGCCGGCGACAGAGGGACCGTGGCCGGCCGGTGGCTCGCCGCGAACGCCTACCGCTACGGGTGGGCGCTCGGCGTCATCGCGGGCGACCGCGCGCACCTGCAGTACTACCCCGCGAAGGACACCCGCGCCGGCACGACGCCGGCAGGCACCGGCGCGACACCCGTCCGCGAGGAGAGCATCAGCATGGCCGGCATCAACTTCAAGAACTCCGACGGCACCCTGTTCACCGTCGGAGACGGCTGGGGCATGCTCTGGACGTCCGTCGGGGACTTCTCGTTCCAGACGAACTGGGCGGCGTGGCCGATCCGCGAGGTGTCGATGACCTCCGACCAGATCGTGACCCTCGTCAACGAGGCGGTGAACCGCGGCAAGGCGTGGGGCGCCGTCGCGCCGACGGGCGGCGGCACGACGTCGATCACGGCGGCCGACGTCGACGCGGTGCTGAAGGACGACTTCAAGGCGATCAGGGACCAGATCGGCGCGCTCCCCGCGCCGACCGCCGGGGGGGTCACCCCGAACCAGCTGACGACCGCGCTGGCCGCCGAGCTCGACCGGATCCGTGCGCTGGTTCCGACGGCCGCCGAGGTCGCGAAGGCGGTGCGCGCCGAGATCATCAAGGAGGCCTGATGCCCCGGGTGATCGTCGGCGACCTCCTCACGGGGAAGAACATCGTCGACCTGCCGTTCACGAAGTACCGGTGGCAGCAGTCCCGGAACGCGGCGGAGACGCTCGAGGCGACCGCGATCCTGTCGGACCCGGACGTCGCCGAGCTCGGGCTTCGGAACGCCACGGCGGGCGGGAAGGCGTTCCTCGCGATCATCGAGGACGACGGGCCCGAGTGGTTCCCGGCGGCCGGCCCCATCCCGCCCGATCCGGGCCCGACGTACAGCTGGGACGACCTGACGCTGAAGGTCCCCGCGTCGGGGCTCTGGTCGTTCTGGAAGGAGCGGTTCGTGCTCCCCGCGGCCGCGCGCACCTTCGACGTCACGAAGTGGCTGGTGCCGGATCCCTCGGACGCGACGAAGACGATCTCGAACCCGGCGATCGGGACGACGATCTCCGGCGTCGACGGCTCGACGATGGTGAAGCGGCTCCTGCAGCAGGCCCGCGCGCAGGTGAACTCGTCCCTCCCGCTGGTGTTCCAGCCCGACGTGGCCGGCACGCGCACCAAGTCCTGGGACGCGACCGCGTTCAAGCCGCTCTCGGAGGCGCTCACCGACATCACGCAGCTCGAGTGGGGCCCCGACATCCAGTTCGTGCCGCGGTTCCGCACGGACCGCCAGGGCATCGAGTGGCTGGTGCGGGTCGGCACCGAGGACTCACCGATCCTCGGCATCGAGAACTCGGTGAAGTGGACCCTCGACGGCGACCAGCGCGGCACCGAGAACGAGGTCGTGAAGGGCCTCACCGGCGGCTACCAGGGCCGCCGCCGGTCGACGGAGTACGCGACCGGAGGCCGCGGCGCGGACTCCGTCGTCGTCGCGCGTCGCTCGTCGCAGATGCTCCTCGACCTCGGCTTCCCGTACCGGGAGGGCCTCGACTCGTCGCACTCGACCGCCAGCGAGCAGTCGACGCTCGGCGACATCGCCCTCGGCAACCTGCTGGTGTCGGGGCACACGAGCGCGCCGGTGCGGTTCAAGGTCCGCAAGGACGTCGCCCCGCTGGTCGGTTCGTACGGACTCGGCTACCAGGTCGAGCTCGAGGTCCGCAACGACCCGTTCTTCGAGGACGGCACGATCAACGGCATCATCACGGCACTCGCGTCCGACCAGGGCCGCTGGGTCGACGTCACGGTGGAGGAGTTCTGATGGGCTTCGGCTCGGAGCAGTTCCCCCTTGACGACCTGCAGCTCGCGATCGACGAGATCAAGCGGCGGCTGCTCGAGCTCGAGCGGCCGACGGGCACGCAGGTCGGGTCGCTCGTGCAGCAGGTGCAGACGGCGATCGCCAACATCCAGTCAGCCATCCTGAACGCGCTCGCCGGCGGATTCACAACCGTGTCGATGCACGCGACCGGATCTACGCAGATCGACGGCAACGAGACCGTCAACGGCACCCTGAGCGCGGTTGCAGGGCTCACATCGGTGGGCGCCTACTCGCTGGACGTGTCGACGCTCCCTGGTGGTCGGCAGACGGTCTGGCAGCACAACAGCGGCCGCTACGGGTTCGCTCCGTCCACGCGGGAGTCGAAGGCGAATCTGCGGGCGCTGCCGTTCACCGCTGCGGACGCGCGCGCGGTGTCTGGGTGGCTGTTCCAGTACCGGAACCAGCTGGCGATCCGTCACGACCCGGAGAACGAGTTCTACGACCCGGAGTATCCGGTCCCGTGGGATGTGGGTCTGATGGCCGAGGACCTGATCGCGCACAACATGTCGTGCTTCGTGGTGTTCGAAAAGGACGGCGGAACGCCGAAGACGGTCAACTACGACCTGTTCGGCGCGATCGTGCCGCTCGTGCTGGACGCCGACACCCAGAGACAGATCGCCGAACTCCGGAAGTCGATTACAAGCGCCGCCTAGGGCTTGAACGCGCGGTCACACTCCGGATGATCCGGGTTCGGGACCGTAATCGTGAAGCAGACCGTCGGGAAGCACGAGGTGTCGTTGACGCCATCGGACGAGTTCGCCTGAGAGCCGGCGGGGCAGCGAACGGGTCCCGCCGGAGACGACGACCCGGTCGCACCCAACGGGCGCTTCGGAGCCTGCTGGGCCGCGAGCTCCGCCTGACGCCGCGCCTCGGCCGCGGCTGCCTGTTCCGCTGCTACACGAGCGGCCTCGGCAGCGGCTGCGGCCTCACGGTCGGCGGTCGCCTGCTTTGCGGCTTCGGCCTCCTCGGCTCCGTGCCCGGCGGTGTCGATCGCCGGCGCCTCGCTCGGCTCCGCGACGGCGGCCGGCTTCGTGCCGGCGCTGCTGAACGCGTACGCCGCGGCACCGCCGACTGCGATGCAGACGACGAGTCCGATCGCGACGGCGAGGGTCTGCAGCTTGCTCATGCTGGGGATGCTACTCCGTATCGTGCGCATTCTGCACCCCCGTTTCACGGGACAGGTTGATAACGGTGCGGCGGGATAGCCCCGATGCGTTCGCGATCTGCTCCCAGGTCTTGCCAGCACGTCGCGCGTCACGGATGAACTCGGGGCGGCGGGCGTCGAGCTCAGCGGTGATGCGGAGCATGTCCATCGGGTCCATCCCGAAAGTGTAAATCCTGCACACTCTCGAGCGGTGCAACGACAGGCGGGGGTCTGATGGCTGGCGAGACGGGACCGGAACCCACCGGCTGGGAGCTGATGCGCCGGCTCGACGATCTGCAGCGGTCGGTGGAGAAGGTCGGCGATCGGGTCGTGCCGATGGACCTCTACAACGCGGACAAGGCGGGGAACGCCGAGCGGCATGGTCGTTCCGAGGCGCGCATCCGTGACCTCGAGGCGCAGGCGGTCGAGGGCGACAAGCTTCGCCGCCAGCAGCGGCTGACGATCGCGCTCGCGGTTGTCGGGCCAGTTCTTTCGTTCGCGCTCGGCTATCTGGCTCAGGTGGTGCACTCATGATGAAGCACACGCGGAAGCGCCCCGCGCTCGTGAACGTGCTGTTCGTGCTCGTGATCCTCGCCGGAGTCGCCGGGATCACGACTGGCTACGTCGGGTTCGGGCAGTACGCGTCCTCGCAGCAGAAGCGCGCCGATGACCTGCGCACGACGCTGGGCGAGCGGCAGAAGCTCAACGAGCGCCAGCAGGACCAGCTCGCTGACCTGCTCGACAAGTACGCGGCGCTGGCCGCCGACTGCCAGGCCGCGAACTGCGTCACGTCAGCGCCGTCGCCACAGGTGCTGCAGCAGATCATCCAGGGCACGCCCGGCGCGACCGGCGCTGCGGGCCGGCCGCCGACGACGAGCGAGATCCTCGCCGCGATCCAGCAGTACTGCTCGGCGCGGTCGAACTGCGCGGGCCCGCCGGGGGCCGCGGGTGACGCCGGGGCCGCTGGATCCCCCGGGGCTACCGGCGCGACCGGAGCCGACTCCACGGTGCCTGGGCCAGCGGGCCCGCAGGGATCCGCCGGCCCCGACGGACGGTCGGTTTCGTCGATGCTCTGCCAGACGGATGGAACGTGGCTGATCACGTACTCTGACGGCGCTACCCAGACCGCGGACGGACCGTGCCGCGTTTCGCTTCTCGGGGGCTGACAGGAGATCCGTGTCTGACACCGGCTCGTATGCGTACGTTGGCCTGCCGCTCACTCCCAACGTCTTTATGGAGTTGACGCTGGACCTCTTCGGGGGGCGCACGATGAGGCGAAACGACCTGATTGAGCTGGTCGTCGCGCGACATCTCGATCTCGGAGGCGCGCCCGCCAACGGCAACCTGATCTCTCTGGCGAAGAAGGCGCTGAACACCGCAGCCACTCGCGGACTGGCCGAGATGACGGGCGCGTACGGCTACTGGCGGATCCTCGGTGACCCTGTCGATGATCAGATCGACTCGCCTGAGGTTGACGAGGATGGCTTCGACGACGACGGCGCCACAGCGCGTCCCGCCGTCTACGCGTACTACCTCCCCGCGTACGAGCTGCTGGCAAGTGCTCAAGGGCGCACGAAGTGGCCGCATAAAGTCGGGATGAGCACGGTGGGCGCCGAGGCGCGCATACGCGATCAGGTCGGAACGGCCATCCCCGAGGCGCCGGTCGTCGCGCTGGTCCACGAGACAGATCAGCCAGCGTTGCTGGAGCGAACCATCCACGGTGTGCTCGAGCTGCGCGGTCGGCGCGTGCGCGGCGCAGTGGGGACCGAGTGGTTCGACACGAACGTCGAAGAAGTCCGCGAGATCATCGCGTTCACCGAATAGCAGAAGTAGGAACGAAGGGCCTCGGCGATGCCGGGGCCCTTCGTCATGTCCGACGAGGAGACCCCATGAACACCGTGTTCCAGAAGTACGCCACCGCCATCTTCGGCGTCCTCACGATCGGCGCCGGTGGACTCGCCGCGCTGCTCGCAGCGCTCAGCGCGCCCGACGCGCCCACCCTCTCCGTGTGGATCGCGTCGCTCTCGTACGCCGTGCTGATCATCGGCGCGGTCGGCACCTTCTGGGTGCGGCTGCTGCCCGGCACATGGCAGGGGCGCGCGAAGACCGGCGTCGCGATCGCCGCTGCGCTAGTCACGTTCGCGATCCAGTTCGTCGTGCCGGACTTCAACCCGGTGACGCAGATCCCGATCATCGCCGTCGGAGTGCTGAACATCCTCACGACGCAGCTCGGCGTGATTATCCGCACCGACGACGACCGCACGCTCACGGAGCGCGAGGCGGACCTGCAGGCCGGCCATCCGGCCTGACTGCCCTCGCCGGCCGTCATCGCGACTCCCGCGGTAATCGCCGGCGTTCTCCTGCACGACCTTATCCACCCCTGAACGGAAGGAGCCGGCGATGGCTGGCATGACCCAGACGGAGGCGCAGGCGACCCTCGACCAGCGCTTCCCCCTCACCGGGGCGGGCGACTACATCGCCTACTCCATCAACGGCACGTCGGAGTTCTCGGGGCTCGCGCGCACGGCGATCGGCGCGACGGGGTGGGCGGCTGCGACTGCTGCTCAGCCGTCGGTCAAGGCGAACGCGAACGTGCTCACCACCGCGGCGGCGACGGGCGCCGGCGCGATCTCCCACTTCGCGGTGTTCAACGCGGCGACGGCGGGGACGCAGCGGATTGATTGGACGACGATCACGGACACCGGCGGCACCGTGATCACGAAGTCGGTCGCGGTCGGCGACCAGCTGAAGTTCGACGTCGGGCAGCTCAAGGTCACGCTCGACTGATCAGGACGGACGACTGAGGGAGGCGCGGCATGGCGATCGGAACCCGGTCCTCGTCGACGGTCTCCTCCGCGTCTCGCACGAACACGACGGTCACGGCGCCCGCCGGCGCGACGACCGGTGACCTGATCGAGGTCGTGCTCCTCCTCGGAGCGTCGACCTCGATCAGCCCGACGGCGCCGGCCGGGTGGGCGCTGGTGAACCAGACCACGATGACGGCGCCGGACCCGTACGTCGTGAACACCCGCACCTATGTGAAGGCGTTCGACGGTGCGACGTCGTGGACGTGGACGCACGCGGCCGCGACGACACAGGCGCGCGCCACCGCGCGCACCGGCGTCGACCTGACGACCCCAATCGACGTCACGGGCAGCAGCCTGCAGAAGAACGAGGGCTCCGGCACCACGGCGGTCGTGATCCCGTCGATCACCACCGTGACCGACGGCGCGCTGCTGTCTATGGTCCGCGCGTCGTGGGACGGGAACGCGATCACCCCTCCCGGTGGCGTCACCGAGACCTACGACGCCCCGGTGCTCTGGACGGGCGAGAAGCTGCAGAGCCCCGCCGGCGCGACGGGGACGTTCAGCATCCCGCACGGCAACGGGTCGAATAGCCTCCCGTACGCCGGCAGCATGATCGCACTCCGACCCGCGTCGACGGGCGGTACCCTTTATCCGATCGCTGGATCGGCGGCTGCTGTTTCGACGGCGTCCGGCGCTCCCACGGCGTTGCTGACGGCCGCTGGCGCCGCGGCGGTCCTGTCCGGCGCCGGGGCGGCGCCGTCCGTCGTTCGCGCCTCGAGCGGGACGGCCGCGGCGGTCACTGGGGCGTCTGCGTCGCCGACCTCGGTGCAAGCCGTGTCGGGCAGCGCAGTGGCCGCGAGCGGCGCGTCTGCGACGCCGAGCGCGCTGCTCGGGGCGTCGGGGACCGCAGCTGCGCAGTCTGGCGCGAGCGGGTCAGCGACGGCGCTACGTGCTGCGTCTGGGACGGCGCCGGTCTCGTCCGGAGCATCCGGTTCGCCGACCGTGATCCAGGCGGGGTCTGGGAGCATCTCGGGCACGGCGACTGTCGTGAGCGGTGCGTCCGGCACGCCGACCATCATCGGCGCAGCGTCCGGTATCGCGGCTGCGTCTAGCCGGGCGTCAGGATCGCCCACAGCATTGGTGACGGCTTCGGGGGCCGCGGCTGTCGTATCGGGCGCTGCGGGCTCCCCGACCGTGACCCGCGCCGTCTCTGGCACCGCAGGCGTCGTGTCGGACGCCGCAGCGACGCTGACCGCGCTCCGGCTCGTCGCGGGGCTCGTCTCGATCCTGTCGCGAGCGTTCGGTTCGCCGACCGTCCAGAGCCAGCACGACTGGCGAGACATCACGATCACGGCCGGCGAGATCGTCGGGCATCCGCTCAGTGCGAGGCCGATCGTCGGGCACGAGCTCGACGCGGGCGAGATCACCGGCCACCCGCTGCAAGCGGGACGAATCGAAGGGTGAGGCGATGGACCTTCCTCGCGACGACCAGCAGTACGGGCACATCCCGGACGTGACGGGCGTCCCCGACGGTGGGACCGTGCTCGTGCAGGTCGGCACCGGCAAGCCTTGGGTCGCGGCCGAGGCGGACGGGACTGCCAAGTACCGGGTGCTCTTGCGGGGCCCGGAGTACGCCGACGACGTCAACGGCTACCTCGTCGACGTCTCGCCGGCAAAGGTCCGCCTGCGGGTGAAGGACGCCCCGGAGTCCGCCTCGGTCGCCGCCGGGTACGTCTACCTGACCTGATCCACCGCCACACACATGCGCCCCGGCGCTCGATCCTCCTCGCGAGGGTCGGGCGCCGGGGCGCTTTCGTGTATCTGCCGTTAGCCGGCGTCGTCGTTCGGCTGTTCGGGACCGCCGGCCAGACTGCGGCGCCGGTCTCGCCGTACTCAGCGTCGCGGCTGCGTAGGGCGTTGGCGCCTCAGGTATCGCACTAGGAGCACGACTGCAGTGATCACGACCGCGGCTATTACAGCCGAGCTCACGATCCAGAAGAAGTCGGGCCAGAAGCCGAGGACGGGGTTTGAGCTCATGAGCTCAATTGTTGTACGCGGAGTAGTGGTCGTTACGCAGCTGGAACACGAGGAAGTAGTTCCTGCTGCAGGCGCCGCCGGCGCAGGTGTAATCGAGACCGCCCTGCGCGGAGGCCGCGGAGCTCGCGGTCTCGTTCGCCTTCAAGATCTTGGTGTAGGCGCCCGTGCACGAGCCGCCGTAGCAGTTCCACGTGAGCCCGCTCTTGCCGGTGATGCGGTCGTATCCGTTCAGGATCGTGCTGAACAGCACGGTGTAGGCGAAGTCGGCGAGAACCACGTTGGTGTGCACGTTGCACGAGTAGTTGTTGATGTACGGGGCCTGCGAGACCAGCTTGCATCCGTAGATGTCGGCCTGCGGGGTCACCGTGCCCGGCTTCCCTCCCGACGGCGGCATGGTGTCCTGGGTCAGCACCGAGATCGAGCCATCGGCGTAGGTGGAGACGACGTCGAACGAACCGCCGTGCTTGCGGGTCTCCTTCGAGACCGGCTGCGCGCCAGTCAGCGACGCCCACACACCGCCGGCCTTGTAGGAGTTGAGCAGCTGCTCCTGGACCCCCGACTCGACGCCGTACTGAGTCCAGGTCGCACGGAAGTGAGCTTCGTCGCTCGAGCTGAGGGGGACGGTCGCAGCCTGCGCGGCGGTCGGCGCGACACCGAGCAGAGCGAGGGTCGCGACGGCGAGAGCTGAGGTGAGGAGGGGGAGCCTTCGTGTCTTCATGCGAAGGAAGCTACGCATCCTCAGTTCGCGTCGGATCCGGGATCTCCATCTACCCCCGCGGCGCATGATCTGGCATCGCGCGCGCATCTGTCCGGCAGGCCGCCGGTCCTTACGCTCGATGGGTGAACAGACTGTTCCACTTTGTTTCCTTGAACCAGCGTGACGGATGCTCATACTCTGCCGCCGAGGGTGATGACAGGCATCGCCCCGAGACGAGGGAGCACCCCATGAAGAAGACGTTCATCACCACCGCAGCGCTCGCGATGGCCGTCGGCGCGACGCTGCTGTCGGCGCTCCCGGCCTCCGCTCAGACCCTCAGCAAGAGCTGTTCCGCCTCGGACGAACTGTGCTCGGTCACGATCACCGCCAACGCGTCGGACTTCGCCTCCTTCGTCACGAACTTCCCCGGCGGCACCACGTACGTCGGTGGGTACTCCATCGTGAAGGGCACCTCCGGGACCGTCCTCTGCCACGGGACCATGAAGCTCAAGGCCCAGAAGAGCTGCTCCTTCCCGACCTACTCCGGCCAGCTCACCTTCACGTACGGCAAGAGCAACGCCGGCGCCGGCAGCGTCACCTTCGGCTCGAACTAAGAAGAACCGCAGGCGCCCCGACGCTCGATTCCTCCTCACGAGGGTCGAGCGCCGGGGCGTTCTAGTCGTGCCCGGACTCAGGCGGGGCGGATCGCGATGACCTGACGGCGAGCGGATGCTATTCGCACGCCAAAGGGTGACGACACGGCGACGGTTGCGGATCGCATGAGCAACTCGCCCGTCGTCGGCGGCGCGTTACCTAGCCGCGTAGTCGAACGACTGCGCTCGATCGACACTCATTGTCGTCTTCGCGCCCAACCGGAACGGCCCGAGATTGTTGCGCGTGCGGAGGCGGAACATGCCCATCGACATGTCCTGCGCAAAGACATCGGTGCCGGCCTCACCGGATCCCGGCGGGACTTTCGATCCTTCGATCGTGAAGATCGTGAACCGCTTCGCCTCCGCGTAAGCGATGTTCGCCGAACCGCCCACAGCCTCAACGCGCTTGATCACTTCGCTCAGGTATTCGCTAGGCGTGGTGATCACCAGGGGGCAGGACCCGTCCTCCGCGACGTAGGGCAGCTCAACGACCTGCGGCCCGACGGCGATCGCCGTCATCACGCGTCGCACTACTTCGTCGCGATCAACTCCAGCAAACCGGGACATCAGAGATCCGGCCCCTTCGTAGATTCAAGATACGAGCCATACACGAGGTCGTAGGAAGATGTAAACGATTGTTGCACGTCTTCCTGAGAGTGAATAGGCCTCAGAGATGTCGTGTTCTCGTCCGTGTGGGGCACCCCGACGTGCATGTGGACGGTGCCGTGCTTGCAGTCGACGCAGCAGACTTCGCTCCAGGATCCGTCCGATCCTCGTCGGGTGTAGATCACGGCGTAGTCCACCAGCTGCATATTCCACTCGCGCAAGCGCATGGTTATGCGGTTGACACCGTCAGCATCGAGAGGCACCAGGATCTCTCTTTCGTCGCACTCTGACTTTGGCGGCGGGGTCCAGGTCGGGTCAGGAGGCGTCTCGTCCTCTCGTGGCGGACGACGACTCGACATAATCTCCACATGCTAGCGGTCAACGACGGACCGCTGATTTCCATACCCACGCCCGGTGCACTGCGCCGGCAGGTGTACGCCAACGGATCACAACCGCGCGCGACGTCCACGCGACCGCTTCCGCTTCGACGGAGAGGGCGGAGACGCCGTAGTGCACCCACGCGCGGACGCGGATCGCGCGCTCTGGGGTGACGATCACTTCGGTGTCCCGCTCGAGCTCCTCGGTGGTGAGGGTCTGCGGGTCGTTGCCGGTGATCCGTTCGATGATGCGCTGGTCGGCGAGCCGGTCGAAGTGCTCGGCGTACCTCTTGTTCGTCCCCAACGTCAGGGCATGCGGGTGCCATCAAGGGCGATGATCGGCCGCCACCCGAGCTCGTAGTGCTTCCGCTGCGGCCACGGCCACTCCGCCGGCGGGATGCCGAGGTCGGTGATGTCCTTCCCGTCGCGCCAGACGCGCTCCCACGCCGGGTAGAGTCCGGCGGCGAGGTGGGTGCGTTCGTGCTCGGCGGGGGCGGTGCTGTTCGGGGTGATGTTCGGGCGGTCGCGACGGAAGCGAGACATGGGGTGCTCCTCAGCTAGACGGAGCCGCCGGCCCGGCGATGAGTGCAGAGTAGCCGCCTACCGCCGACAGCGCATCCGGACGGCCGAGCCACCCGCACTGCTCGATGAGCAGGCGCCTCGGGGTGGCGATTGGCGGCTCACAAAGCGTTCACGGTCGCCGTCTAGCGTGTCGTGTCATGGCTACTGAGTTCGACCCGAAAGCGGTCGTGGAGCAGGTGTCCGAGTCTCTAAGGAAGCGGTTCCCTGATGCGGCGCCGGACCGTGTCAATGAGCTGGTGACGGCCGAGGTGTACCGTCTCGCCTCGCTCCCAGTGCACGACTACGTGGCGGTCCTCGCCGAACGCGAGGTGAAGAAGGCACTCAGGCGCGCCGCGCGCTGACCGATCGATCAATCTGGTCGGTCTGCATCCAGCCGCACAGGTCGCACCACCACGCTTCGACGATAGGAGTGAGGTCGTCCTCGCATCCAGGGCATCGCGGCGTGATCAGCACGTGGCAAGGCTAGGCGGGAGGTCGACGGCGATGCGGGGGTGGTTGCCGAATCGTGACCCGTCGGGATCGTCGGCGCCTTCCGACATGCATTCCCTCTCGACTGTTGCCTCGGAGCAGGGTCGCCTGCCCGGCTCGCACGCGCATGCTGCACCGGTTCTGAGCGAACAGAACTGTCTACTTTTCGAGGCGAATCGGCGTGCTCTAATCTCGCCGAGGCGGTTCCCCCGACTGCCACCGTCGTGTTGCGCCGTCCCCCGAACCGGCAGCCGACATTCAGACGGCAGAGCGCCCGGCCTCACCCGAATAGAGGCCGGGCGCCTCTCGTCTGCGGAGTGGGAAGAGCGCCCGCAGTGCGGCCGTCCCACGGGCCGCTGCGGGCGCTCCCACGGAGCCCCGCCAACCCGAATGGCCCGGCTCCGGATGAAGTCGGATCCGACCGTGGCCCGAACCACAGTCGCCGACGCGGTCAGGGTACTGACTGCTCGATGCGGCATGCCAGATCTGTCGATGCGGCATTGGGCGGATATTCAGGTTCGATCGCGCGAGGTCGATGGGGCATATGTTGACCGCAGCGCGGTTGGTTGCCGCCAGGCTCTGCCCACCCTGATCCGGTACGGAGCCCTGAGGGGCCCGTGCATCACTCCGGGCCCTTCAGCTGCCATCCCGGACGGCGATCTCGCAGGCGCGGCACCACCACGCCCCGACTACGGCCTCCATCGGCTCGAGACATTGCGGGCAGTTCGGCGCCGCCAAGCCATCGAGATCGTCCACGCCCTCTCCCTTCAGTAGCCTGCCGATCATGAGCGACGCTCCCACGACTATGCACTCTGTCTCCGTCGTTCGGAGCCCGACATCGGGCGACTACCGAGCCGAGTGTGCGTGCGGCTGGCACGGACCCTACGGTCCGCGGTCCGCGTATGCGGGGCATGATGCGGGTCGCCACCTGCTTGCGCCGGATCATGCCGGACGAGTGGACTGGGGCATGGAAGGGCAGCGGGACTACTACACGCCTCGCTGCTCATGCGGGTGGTCAGACGTGCAGCGACCGCTCCAGAGCGAAGCTGAGTGGTTTCTGGCCTCTCACGTTGACCAGATGGCTGATGTGTCTGATCGTGAACTCTTCAGTCGTCGGATTCACGCCCACGAGGACGAATCCTAAATTCCGAGCAGCCTCGGCTTAGAGGCCTTGAACTCGTCGTTGTCGAGAACGCCACGCTGGTGGAGCTCCGCTCAAGGCAGCCGGGGCAGTTCGGCGCGGCGACGTCGTCGAGGTCGTCGTTCACAGGCCGAGCAGCTTCGCCTTCGCGGCGGAGAACTCGGCGTCGGTGAGCACGCCGCGCTGGTGCATGTCGGCGAGCCGCTCGAGCTCGGACTGCGGCGCAGTCGCAATGACGTCTGGCTGCGCGGGAGGGGGCGGCAGCTGCTCTTGGTAGTGCCCGCTCCACTGCAACCCGTCCCACCACTGCTGGCGGCCGTCAGGGCCCGGGTACCAGCCGGCGGGCCACTGCTGCGCGGGCGGCCGCGCAGCGTAGATGTCGTCGAAGCTCTGGACCGTGCCGGGCGGGAGTGCTTCGCGCGCGGCGGCGGCGCGCATTGCCGCTTCGTGCTCGGACATCGGGTGACCACACGCCTTGCAGGTGCGGCGGACAAGCGCGGCCACGCCGAGAGTCGCGACGTTCGCGCCGGCGCGCTGCAGGTTCCGGCCGGCGCCGGTGAAGGCGTGGCCCGTGCACATCGCGCAGTCGCGGCATCCGGTGCGCGCCTGGATGACGGGTCGTCGAGCCATGGGCGTCAGCGTAAGCGGGAGTGGACCGGTCGGGGTACCCCGCGAACGTGTCATACCGGAGGGCCGCTCGGGTCCCTGAGGGTATGGGAATGCTCGGACCCGATGATCGCGCGCTGCTCGACTTCGAGGAGCAGCAGCCGAAGATGACGGGCGCGAAGGTCGCTGAGATCCGCGCCCGATTCGGTCATGGGCCGGCGAGGTACTTCCAGCGGCTGCATGAGGTGATCGATAGCCCGGAGGCGGAGCGGGAGCGGCCGGAGCTCGTGCACCGTCTGCAGCGCATCCGCGAAGCGAATTCAGCGCACCGTGCGGGGCGTGTGTGGGGCTGATCTGCCCCACGTCTGCCCCACGCAGCCAGCTGCGGCCGACACCGGAGGTGCCTTCTCGCCTGCTATTGCGGGGAGCCTCCTGTCGGATTCGAACCGACGACCTTCGCTTTACAAGAGCGGTGCTCTACCAGCTGAGCTAAGGAGGCGTCTGCCCGGGATTCCGGGGTTCCCAGCCTAGAGCGCGGCGCCGGGTTTCCATCGCGCGCGACGCGAGCGCGCGAGAATGACGCATGGAGATCCGCCCCTATCGGCCGGCCGACCGGCAGGCTGCGAGCGCGATCGACGCGTCGCAGACGGTCGACTCGGTCGCCGTGCTCGAGCTCGGTCGCGACTCGATCGCGTGGTCCGCCGTGCCCTCGACTCCGCGGACGAAGTCGCACGAGCTCGCCGAGGCCCTGGATGATCCGGCGCCGCTGTGGAGCGAGGGCCATGTGGCCGAGATCGATGGACGCATCGTCGGCTTCGCCGCGGTCGGTTTCGAGACGTGGAACCGCCGGGCGGTGCTCTGGCACCTGTACGTCGACCGCTCCGTTCGACGGGCGGGGATCGCGCGGAACCTGATGAGCGTCGTCGCCGCCGGTGCCAGAGCTGCGGGGTCCCGGCAGCTCTGGCTGGAGACGCAGGACTCGAACGTGCCCGCGATCGCGGCCTACGAGCGGCTCGGGTTCGAGATCGTGGGTCTCGATCGCTCGCTGTACGGGAATCCGCCGGACGCCGAGACGGCGGTCTTCATGTCGATGCGACTCGACTGAGACCGCTCGTGCGGGTCAGCCGGCGGCCGGCGCCGTCGGAGTCGCGCTCGCGGAGCCGCTCGGGTCGGGGCTCGAGCTCGGGTCGGTGAACGAGGCGCCGAGCGACGCGACGAACGCCTCCGCCAGGCTGGCCGAGTCGGACGGGTCGCTCGAGTCCCACTTCTTCTTGCCGAAGATCACGGTCGGGGTCGCCGACACCGTCTTGACGTCCGAGCCGACGATCGGGCCGTCCGACGCCCGCTGCGACGCCGCCTGCACCCAGCGCTCGAAGCGCATCGAGCGGACGCAGTCCCCGACATCCGCCAGGTCGCGGACCTTCGCGCCGCTCGCTACCTTCAGGATCGCGGCCGAGTCGAGCCCGGTGGACTGCTGGCTCGGCTGCGCCCGCAGCAGCGCCTGATGGAAGACGAGGAACTGGTCGGGCGAGTACTGCGCGACGCAGGCGGCGGCGTTGGCAGCGCGCAGTGAGTACTGCGCTCCGTCCGGTCCGCTGCCGCCGAGCGCGATGGGATGGATCTCCACGGTCGCGGCGCCCGAGTCGACCCAGTCGCGCAGCTGCGTGCCGTTCGCGACGGTGAACGCCTTCGATGCGGGCTGGAAGTAGTCGACGTAGAGCCGGATGTGCACCAGGTCGGCATTGCCGGATCCGGTCGGCACCGGGTCGTCGCCGGGCGCGAGACCGGGCGTCCGCTCCGCCTTCATGTCGGTGCCGATGACGATGCCGTCGCTGAGCATGTTGGCGGGACCGCGGGCGGACGGCCGGTTGAACGTCACGAGGGCGACAGCCACGACGACGATCACGACGACGATGCCGCCGGCGATGCCGCCGCGCAGGAGCCACCATCCGCGGCGGTCGCGCTTGCGCTGGGCGGTGCGGAGTGCGTCGGCCCGCTGTCTGGCGCTCTGCCGGGCGGTGGGCTCGGCATCGTCGATCGGGTCGGTCATCTGTCCTCGGAGGCGGCGGACGGACGCGGAGGCGTCCGGGTGCCGGAGCTGATGGGATGCCGGGGATGCCGGCACCGTCGCAGAGTAGGCGCCGCGACTGGGAACAGCCCCGGCGGGGCACGATGCTAGCGCGCTCGGGCTGGCGGATGCGAACGCATGGGCCTATGTTGGGGGGCACGTGACCGCCGTCGTTCGCGTCGATGGTCATCCATTCACAACGGATCGTCCGGCACGTACCTGCCGGTGAAGGAGAGACACCCCCATGGCATCTGTCACGTTCGACAAGGCCACGCGCCTGTACCCGGGCTCCACGAAGCCCGCCGTCGACCAGATCTCGATCGACGTCGCCGACGGCGAGTTCCTCGTCCTCGTCGGCCCCTCCGGCTGCGGCAAGTCCACGACGCTGCGCATGCTGGCCGGCCTCGAGGAGGTCAACGACGGCCGCATCCTCATCGGCGACCGCGACGTCACCGACGTGCCGCCGAAGGACCGCGACATCGCGATGGTGTTCCAGAACTACGCGCTGTACCCGCACATGACCGTCGCCGAGAACATGGGCTTCGCGCTCAAGATCGCAGGCGTCGGCAAGGAGGAGCGCGCCCAGCGCGTGCTCGAGGCGGCGAAGCTGCTCGACCTGGAGCCCTACCTCAGCCGCAAGCCGAAGGCGCTCTCCGGTGGTCAGCGTCAGCGCGTCGCGATGGGCCGCGCGATCGTCCGCCAGCCGCAGGTGTTCCTCATGGACGAGCCGCTGTCGAACCTCGACGCGAAGCTCCGCGTGCAGACCCGCACGCAGATCGCCTCGCTGCAGCGCCGCCTCGGCGTCACCACGGTCTACGTCACCCACGACCAGACCGAGGCGCTCACCATGGGCGACCGCATCGCGGTGCTCAAGGACGGCGTGCTGCAGCAGGTCGGTACCCCGCGCGACCTGTACGAGCAGCCGAAGAACGTCTTCGTGGCCGGCTTCATCGGCTCGCCGGCGATGAACCTGTTCCTCGCCGACGTCGTCGACGGCGGCGTGCAGTTCGGCTCCGGCGTCGCCGCGGTCCCGCGCGATGCGCTCGGCTCGGCGTCCGGCAAGCAGGTCACCGTGGGTGTCCGCCCCGAGGACCTGACCATCGCGACCTCGGGCTCCGGCCTCCCGGTCGAGGTGGACGTCGTCGAGGAGCTCGGCGCCGACGGCTACCTCTACGGTCACGCCGACGTCAACGGCAAGCGCGTCGACATCGTCGCCCGCGTCGACGGCCGCGCGCACCCGAACGCCGGTGACAAGATCTTCGTCACCCCGGTTCCGCAGCACGTGCACACGTTCGACGCCGAGTCCGGCGAGCGCCTCGGTGCCGCCGTGGCCCCGTCGACCGCCGCGGTCTGATCGACACCGTCTGAACCACGAGCCGGGCATCCGGCTCCGGAGCGGCCGTCGCGAGTTCTCTCGCGGCGGCCGCTTCGCCGTTCCCGGGGGCCCCGCGATCCGGGGGCGGACCGCACCGCGTCGAGGCGCAGCCGGTCGACGGGGCGGCCGCGGCATCCGGATACCCCGTCCGGCGCCTGCGGCCGTAGTCTTGTCGCCATGCCGGCGTCGCTCTCCATCACGTCCGCCGTCTCCGATCCGGATCTGCTCGACCTGCCGTGGCACCTCCCGCTGGAGGCCTGGCCCGAGGAGACCATCGCGGCCCTGCCGAAGGGCATCTCCCGCCACCTCGTGCGCTTCGTGCACCTCGGCGGCTACGTGATCGCCGTCAAGGAGACCACGATCGAGCTCGCGCGACGCGAGTACGACATGCTCCGCACGCTCGAGCGCATGGAGATCCCGTGCGTCGAGCCGGTCGCGGTGATCACGGATCGCGAGGATGCCGCCGGCAACCCGCTCGCGCCGGCGCTCGTCACCCGCCACCTCCGCTTCTCGCTCCCCTACCGGGCGCTGTTCTCGCAGTCCCTGCGCACGGAGACCGCGACCCGCCTCGTCGACGCCCTCGCGGTGCTGCTCGCGCGCCTCCACATCGCGGGCTTCTTCTGGGGCGACGTGTCGCTCTCGAACACGCTGTTCCGACGCGACGCGGGCGCCTTCGCCGCGTACCTGGTGGATGCCGAGACCGGCAAGCTCTACGACGGCGGCCTCTCCAACGGCCAGCGCGAGAACGACCTCGAGATCGCCCGGGTCAACATCGCGGGCGAGCTGCTCGACCTCCAGTCCGGCAACCGCCTCGACGAGAACCTCGACCCGGTCGACCTCGCCGACGGCATCGTCGCGGCGTACCGCAGCCTCTGGGTGGAGCTCACGGCGGCCGAGTCGTTCCCCCGCTCGGAGCGCTGGCGCATCAGCGAGCGCGTCGAGCGCCTCAACCACCTCGGGTTCGACATCGAGGAGCTCAGCATCCGCACCCAGGGCGACGGCGCCGAGGTGCGCATCCAGCCCAAGGTCGTGGATGCCGGCCACCACTCCCGCCGACTGCTGCGCCTCACCGGCCTCGACGCCGGCGAGAACCAGGCGCGGCGCCTCCTCAACGACCTCGACGCCTACCGCGCCGTCGGCGATCGCAAGGAGCAGGACGAGGAGATGGTCGCCCACGAGTGGCTGGTGCGCGTCTTCGAGCCGGTGGTGCGCGCGATCCCCCGCGAACTGCGCGGCAAGCTGGAGCCGGCCGAGGTCTTCCACCAGCTGCTCGAGCACCGCTGGTACCTGTCGCAGCAGCGCGGCTCGAACGTGCCGCTCGCCGAGGCCCTGACGGACTACATCGACACGATCCTCCGCCACCGCCGCGACGAGGTCACCGTGGTCGGTCCGCCGACGGGTGCGATCACCGCGCCCATCCCGGTGGTGGACGGCGCCGCGGCCGACGACGCCGATGACGACGCGGAGGACTGGCGCACCCGGGTCTGAACCCGGGTCAGCCCTCCCGCGTCCCCCGGACTCGGGGCTCCCGCTGCGAGTGCGATCGGGCGAGGCTCGAGGGATGAGCGATCTTCGGCAACGCGCACCTGGCCACTCGCTCATCGAGAAGCTCATGTCCGAGTGGGACGCCGGGCGGATCCGGCTCGACTCGGAAACCGGACGGGTGGTCATCGACGACGCGGCGACCAGCTGGTACCAGGGCGCGCTCGGCGAGCTCGAGGTGGGGCGCGTCCTCCGGGACCTCGGTCCCGAGTACACCGTGCTCCATTCGGTCCCGGTCCGATCGCGCAGCTCCGACATCGATCACATCGTGATCGGGCCCAGCGGTGTCGTGCTGATCAACACCAAGTACCACCCGAACGCGCGGATCTGGTCCAAGGGCTATGGGGTCTACGTCGCCGGGCACAGCCAGCCCGGGTACGTGAAGGGGCTCGTCGAGACGGTGCGATTCGCCGAAGAGCGGCTCTCCGCCGCTGCAGGCATGACCGTCCCCATGACCGGCGTGCTCTGCTTCGTCGACCCGGGCCGGATGGACCGCGGAGCTCACGCCGGGGGTGGCGAGTTCGATGTGCCGATCCGGGTCGTCTCGGACCTCGAGCTCGTCCCCGCATTGACCGGGCGCCGGGAGCTCAGCGACCAGCAGATCGAGCGGATCCGGGATGCGGCGATCCGACCCGGCACCTGGCACACCTCGCCGCGCCCGACACAGGACGGGAGGGCGATGACGGCGGAGTTCGCCGCGCTGCATGCCGAGCTGGGCGGGCAGATCGAGGAGCGCATCCGCCGGGTGGCCCTCGACCGCGGCGTCCGGACGTCGGCATCCGGATCCGGTCGGCCGCCTCGTCGGCGCACGCCCGTCGCTGAGCGTTCGCCGCGGCGGCCATCCGGCAACTCGGCTCGCACCCGGCCCGCTGCGGGTGCTCATCCGCAGTCCACGCAGGGCGCGGTGGCGCTGGCCGGCCTCTGGCCCGTCCTCACGGTCGTCGCGCTCGCCGTGCTCAGCGCGTCGCTCGGCGCTTTCGGCTGGCTCGCCGTCGGCGGCTTCGCGGCTCTCGCCGGCATCGTGTTCGGGCTGCCGCTGCTCCTCGCCATGCTCGACGTCCGCGAGCTGCGCCGCCGCGGAGTGGATCTCGGCACGGCGTCGATCGCCCTGGTGATGCTGACGCCGCTGACCTACCTGATCGCGCGCGCCGTCCGCCTCGCGGGACGCGGCAGACCGGATGCGGCGCCGATCGCACTCCACGTCCTGTTCACCGTGCTGTCCGTTCTCGGCCTGGTCGTCTGGACGCTGGCCGTGCGCTCCTATCTCGGCTGACCCGGGTCAGCCCTCCCCCACGAGCTCCAGGAAGCGGCTCAGCTCCGCCACGCCCTCGGCGTGGAACGGGAGGTGGTCGGCCAGCCTCGGCGAGTAGACGAGGTAGGCGGCCCATTGGGCGCGCGAGATCGCGACGTTGAGGCGGTTGCGCGAGAGCAGGAACGGCAGGCCGCGCGGCACGTCGTCGGGGCTCGAGGCGGCGAGCGACACGATCGAGACGACGGCCTCCTGGCCCTGGTACTTGTCGACTGTGCCGACCCGCACCTCGTGGAGGCCGACCGCGTCGAGCGCGAGACGGATCTGCTCCACCTGCGCGTTGTAGGGCGTGACGACGATGACGTCCGCCTGGCCGAGCGGATCGTCGATGCGCTGGGCGCCGGGGTCGGTCCACAGCAGCCCGAGGTGGCGTCGGACCAGCTCCACCACGACCGCGGCCTCCTCGATGGAGGACGTCGCGTTGTCGGCGTGGACGACCGGCGCGGGCGCGAAGCCGGCGTCGACGCCGTCGAGCCGGCGGTCGCGGGTGACCGGGTGCGAGCGGAGACGGCCGTCGTACGCGAGCCGCGACACCGGGAAGGTCACCGCGGCGTCCATGCGCCGGCTCTCGGCGAGGAAGTAGCCGAGCGCGGCCGGCAGCACGTCGTGCCCGGCGCTCACCGTGCCGAGCGCCGAGGCGTCGATCGGTGCCGGGTGGGTGCCCTGGCTCACCTGCGGCAGCTGCTGCGGATCGCCGAGCAGCAGCAGGCGATGCGCGCTCGATGCGACGGCGATCGTCTGGGCGAGCGAGAACTGGCCGGCCTCGTCGATGACGAGCAGGTCGAGCTGACCGGGCTGGAACCGGTTCGGGTTGGTCAGGTCCCACGCCGTGCCGCCGATCACGTAGCCCGTCTCGGCGTGCTCGGCCGCGAAGGCGGCCTGCGGGTTCCGGCCCGCGAGCTCCGTGAACGGCTCGGCCGCGTACGCGCCGGGCCCGCCGTCGCTCGACGGCGCCTTCGCGACGAGCGGCGCAGGGCAGCCCGCCCGCACCGCGCCCGCGAGCACGTGCTCCACGACCTTGTGCGACTGGGCGACGACGCCGACCCGCCAGCGGTGCTCGCGCACGAGCTCGGCGATGACGCCCGCGGCGAGGTGCGTCTTGCCGGTGCCGGGAGGGCCCTGCACGGCGAGGTAGGAGTCGTCGAGGCGGAGGAGGCTGGCGACCACCGCGCGGATGCCGTCGTCCGGCCCGTCCATCGGCTCGAGCCCGTCGCGCACCCGCGGCGGGATGCCCCGCAGCACGTCCGTCGCGGCGTCGGCCGGCCAGCCCGGCGCGTGCGCCACCACCGTGCGGCCCCAGTCGGCGATCCGTGACTGCAGGTTGTCGGCGCGCGGCGGCGCGGCCGGCGTCAGCGCGGTCGGCATGACCTCCCACGGCTCGACGTCCTCCGGGCAGCGCTCCTCGATCACGACGGAGCTCTCGGCCGCGTCGTCCTCGGGCGGCACGATCGCCGCGCGCGCGTCGAGCCGGTAGCCGGGGAGGCGGCCCGGGCGCGTGTACGGCGCCGGCGGGTCCGAGGCCTCGTACAGCGCCTGCACATCGCCCTTCACGACCCCGGTGCCCGGCGCCCAGACGCCGTGCAGGCGGACCCGGCGGCGCGGCGATCCCTCGCCGTGCCACGGCTGCACGACCTCGCCGCGGTCGACGGCGAAGACGCCGCGGGTGTCCTGCCAGGTGTCCCGCGGCTCGACGAGGCGGGAGAAGTGCTCCCACCAGAAGCTCTTCGCCTCGCGGCGGTGGTAGTCGATCGCGGCCGACGCGAGCCGGTAGACGTCGGCGGCATCCGGATCGTCGTCGCGCGTGGCGGTCTCGGCCAGTCGCAGCAGGTCGTCGGTCACCGGGTCGGGCTCGAGCGCCGGCTGCGCGAGCTCGATCGGGGGGACGACGCCGGGCACGACGCCCTGCTCTGCCGCGCGAGCGAGCAGCCAGTCGCGCAGCCGCCGGGTGGACACGCAGTCGTACCGGTTGTAGTCGGCGATGTCGTCGAGGATGCGCTGCGCGCCGTCGGCGTCGCCGTCCGCGGCCAGCTCGCGGCTGAGCTGGTACTGCACGATCGAATCCGCGCCGTTGGTGGTCTCCTGCTCGCGGTGCTCGCCGCCCATGTACAGCGGCTCGAGCTTCTTGATCGAGTACGAGCGCCCGCCGATGCGCAGGGACCGCTTCACCGCCGGGTAGAGGTCGACGAGCACGCCGTCGCGGAGCAGCTGGTCGACCGCCTGCTCGCCGACGCCGTTGCGGGCCGCGATCGAGGCGAGGTGGGTGCGCTCGTAGGGCGCGTAGTGGTAGATGTGCATGCCCGGGTGGATCGCGCGGCGCACGCGCACGAACTCCAGGAAGTCGAGCAGCGCCCGCCGCTCCTCGGCGAGGTCGTGCGCCCACAGCGCGCCATAGACCTCGTCGTCGTCGACCCAGCCGAAGAGGTAGTCGATGCCCCAGAGGGACTCGCGCGCGGTGGCGCCCGGCTCGCGGTAGAGCGGATCGCCCTCGAAGTCGAAGAACAGGTCGCCGGCGTCCGGGGCGGGCAGGTCGGCGATGGTGCGGGCGCCGAACAGCTCGAACGGCGGCGCGGCGTGCGGGTCGTCGGCCACCGGCGCCGCGGCCTGCAGCGCCGCCTGGGCGTGCAGCGTGGCGAACGTCGTCTCCGGCAGGGCGCAGCCCTCGGGACGCGTCGACGCCGCTGCGAGGTCGTCGAGCGAGCGGATGCCGGCGTCGCGGAGCTTCGCGCGCTGCGCGCCCCGCATCCCGGCGACGAGGAAGAGGTCGCGGTGCGCGACCACCTGCTCCTCGCAGTGCTCGCAGCGTCCCTCGGCCGTGAAGCGCTGATCGCCCCACCGCACCGCGCCCTCGTCGGCGAGGTGCTGAGCCACGATGCCGCGGAACCTCGCGCGCCGCGCCTCGAACACCGGCAGCACGTCGCCGATGGCGTGCTCGCTCGACGTGCCGTCGCCGAGCAGCAGCTCCACGACGTCGTCGACCTCGAACCCGAGCCGGCCGAGCTGCTCGTGGTAGGCCGCGAGCTGCAGCAGCGCCGTCACCTTGGCGGAGCGGGCGAGCTTGGAGTCCTGCACGCGCACCCGGCCGTCCGGCCGCCGCACGAGGAAGTCCGCGTAGCCGACGAACGGGAACCGCTCGTCGGTCTCGTCGAAGAAGACGCCCTGGTAGACGACGACCGTGCCGGGCGCCCGCAGGGCCTCGGCGGTCGCCGCGGTCGCGGCCCGCAGCGCGTCGCGGTCGCGGCCGTCGGGCTTCGCGATCTCGATGACGCCGCCGGGATGCTCGATCCGGTAGGCGTCGGCCACCCGCTCCTCGTGCCGGTCGCCGAGCCGAGCCGCCCGCTCGAGCATCGGATCGACGGACTGCGGGATGGACTCCAGGCGCCCCAGCCGGAAGTCGAGCGTGCGGAGGAACGCGAACTCGCACTCGGACGCGAGCTTGAGGTCGCTCGCGCTGGTGACGAGCGCGCGATCGGGGAGCAGGTACATGCAGGGCCTTCCGGGTCGCTGTCAGGCTAGGCGGCACGGGCGACAGCGCGCTCCGAGGTGTTCAGTCGCCGCCGCGCGGGGCTCCTGTGGAGGAGTCGACGCGGGGCTTCGACGAGCTCAGCCACCCGAGCGACGCTCCGACGGCCCGGGCTCAGGCCCCGCGGGCCTCCTGGCGCAGCCGCGCCACCTCGTACAGCGACACCGACACGGCGATGCCCGCGTTGAGCGACTCGGTCGACGACTCGATCGGGATCGACACCACCGCGTCGCAGGCCTCGGTGACGAGGCGCGACAGCCCCTCGCCCTCGCTGCCGACCACGATGAGCAGCGGCTCGGTCGCGAGGTCGAGCCCGGGCAGCGACACCGTGCCGCCGCCGTCGAGGCCGACCACGAACAGCCCGGCCTGCTTGTACTCCTGGATCGCGCGCGTCAGGTTCGACGCCATCGCGACCGGCACGCGCGCAGCGGCGCCGGCGGAGGTCTTCCAGGCGCTGGCCGTCATCCCGACGCTGCGGCGCTGCGGCACGATCACGCCGTGGCCGCCGAACGCGGCGACGCTGCGGATGATCGCCCCGAGGTTGCGCGGATCGGTGACGCCGTCGAGCGCGACGATGAGCGGCGGCACGCCGTCCGGCACGCGCTCGATGAGGTCGAGCGGGTGGGCGTACTCGTACGCCGGCACCTTGAGGGCGACGCCCTGGTGCACGGCGTCGGGGCCGCTGAGGCGGTCGAGCTCGGGCCGCATGACCTCGACGATCGGCACGTTCCGCTTGTTGGCGAGCGCGATCGACTCCTTGACCCGGTCGTCCATCTCGATGCGGCTGGCGAGGTAGAGCGTGGTCGCGGGGATGCGCGCGCGCAGCGCCTCGACGACCGAGTTGCGGCCGGTGACCAGCTCGCTGTCGTCGTTCTTGCGCGGCCGCGGCGTGCGCCGCTGCTGCTGCTGGTCGCCGCCGCCGTGCCGCGAGCGCGCGGCGTCGAGCCGGTCCTTCGCGGCCTTGCGCTTGCCGGCGACGTGCCAGCTGCGGTCCTCGGCCTTCGGCGTGGGGCCCTTGCCCTCGAGCGCCTTGCGGCCGTGGCCGCCGGTCCCGACGGTGGCGCCCTTCTTGCCGGTGCCCTTGCGGGCTCCCGGTCGTCCCGGCTTGCTCATGCGATGCTCCAGTGCGCCCCGTCGGGCGCGTCCTCGATCGTGATCCCCGCGGCGGTCAGCTCGTCGCGGATGCGGTCGGCGACCGCGAAGTCCCTGCTCGCCCGCGCGGTCGCGCGGTCGGCGAGCATGCGGTCCAGCAGTGCGCCGAGCGCGGTCTCGGCCGCGCCCTCGCCCTGCTCGGACCACTCGGGGGCGGTCGGGTCGATCCCGAGCACCCCCGTCATGGCGTGCACGGCCGCGGCCCGCGCCGCGACCTCCTCGAGATCGCCGTCGTCGAGCGCGGTGTTGCCGGCCCGCACGGCCTCGTGCAGCACGGCGAGCGCCTCCGGCACGCCGAGGTCGTCGTCGAGCGCGCGCCCGAACGCCTCCGGCAGGTCGGCGCCGGCATCGGCCGGCCGCTCCCAGCGCGTGCCCTCGAGCCGGCGGTCGGCGCGGACGAGGAAGCCCTCGATCCGCTCGAGCGCCGCCTCCGCCTCGTCGAGCGAGGCCGGCTGGTAGTCGATGGTGGAGCGGTAGTGCGCGCCGGCCAGCCAGTAGCGGATGGCGAGCGGGCGGCCGTCGGCGAGGAGGTCGTCCGCGAGCACGAAGTTGCCGAGCGACTTCGACATCTTCTGCCCGGCGACGTCGACGAGGCCGTTGTGCACCCAGTAGCGGGCGAAGGCATCACCCGCCGCGGTGGACTGGGCCAGCTCGTTCTCGTGGTGCGGGAAGCGGAGGTCGAGGCCGCCGCCGTGGATGTCGAACTCCGGCCCGAGGTAGCGCCGCGACATCGCGGAGCACTCGATGTGCCAGCCGGGGCGGCCGGGACCCCACGGGGAGTCCCAGACGGCCGAAGCCGGCTCATCGCGCTTGGCGCCCTTCCAGAGGGCGAAGTCGTGCGGGTCGCGCTTGCCGCGGGTCTCGGCGTCGGCGGAGTCCGCCATGTCGTCGAGCCGCTGGCGCGTGAGCGCGCCGTACTCGGGCCAGGTGCGCACGTCGAAGTACACGTCGCCGGAGGCGTCGTCCGCCGCGTAGGCGTGGCCCCGCTCGATCAGCCGTGCGATGAGCTCCTGCATGCCGGGGATGCTCGCCGTCGCCCGCGGCTCGTAGGTCGGGGGCAGGATGCCGATCGCGGAATACGCGCGAGTGAAGGCGAGCTCCACCCGGTAGGCGACCGCCCACCACGGCTCGGCGTCGGTCGCGTTGGCGAGCACCTTGTCGTCGATGTCGGTGACGTTGCGCACGAAGGTCACGCGGAGGCCGCGGTGCTCGAGCCAGCGGCGCCAGAGGTCGTAGACGAGCGCGCTGCGCAGGTGCCCCACGTGGGGCTCCGACTGCACGGTCGGCCCGCAGACGTACATGCCCACCCGTCCCGGCTCCCGGGTCGCGAGGTCGACGACGGCCTGCTGACGGCTGTCGTAGAGGCGGACGGTCACCCGGGGAGTCTACCGGCGGGTCCGGGCGCGCTACGCGGAGACGAGCGCGGTCGCGATCGCCGCGAGACCCTCGCCGCGGCCGGGGAACCCGAGTCCGTCGGTGGTGGTCGCCGCGACCGAGACCGGCACCCCGACCAGCCCGGTCAGCCGCGCCTGCAGCTCCTCGCGGCGCGGGCCGATCCGGGGGCTCCGGCCGATGAGCTGCACGGCGACGCTGACCGGCGCGAGGCCGGCCTCGCTGAGGAGGCGGAGCGTCTCGGCGAGGAACACCGCGCTGTCCGCCCCGGCGTACTCGGGCTCGGCCGAGCCGAACCGGGAGCCGAGGTCGCCGAGTCCGCCCGCGGAGAGCAGGGCGTCGCAGATCGCGTGGAGCAGCGCGTCGCCGTCGCTGTGCCCGGCGAGCCCCGCCTCCCCCGGCCAGTCCAGGCCGCCGAGGCGGAGCGGCGCGGCGGCATCGTAGGCGTGCACGTCCACGCCGATCCCGGTGCGCAGCGTCGTCGTGGCGGCGGGCGCCAGCAGACCCTCCGCGCGGCGCAGATCCCACGGGGTCGTGATCTTGAACGCGTCCGCCTCGCCGGCGACGACGACGACCGGATGCCCCGCGGCGGCGAACAGCGCGGCGTCGTCGGTGTGCTCGTCCGCCGCCTCCGCGTAGGCGGCGCGCAGGGCGGCGAGCGGGAAGCCCTGCGGCGTCTGCACGGCGCCGAGGGTGTCGCGGTCGACGGTGCCGAGCACGGCGCCGTCCGGCGCGACGGACTTGATGGTGTCCGTGACCGGCAGGGCCGGGATGACGCCGGCGCCGCTGCCTCGCACGCGCGCCGCGACACGGTCGAACAGCGCGCCGGGTGCGAGTGCGCGCGCCGCGTCGTGGACGAGCACGGTGTCGACGCCGTCGCCGAGCGCGGCGAGGCCCGCGGCCACGGAGGCCTGGCGGGTGGCGCCGCCCGCGACGACGTGCGCCTCGGGCACGCCGACGGCCGCCGCGGCCGCACGCACGTCATCCAGGCGGTCGGCCGGGCCGACGATGACGATGTGCGCGGGCTCCGATGACGACGTCACGCCGCGGAGGGCGTGCTCGAGGATGCTCCGGCCGCCGAGGCGCACGAGCGCCTTCGGCCCGCCGGCACCGAGGCGTGTTCCGCTGCCCGCCGCCACGATGACGACGCCGAGCGCGGGCCCGCTCAGGAGGCGAGCACCTCGTCGAGCACGGTGGCGGCCTTCTCCTCGTCGGTCTTCTCGGCGAGCGCGAGCTCGGAGACGAGGATCTGCCGCGCCTTCGCGAGCATCCGCTTCTCACCGGCCGAGAGGCCGCGGTCCTGGTCGCGGCGCCAGAGGTCGCGCACGACCTCGGAGACCTTGATCACGTCGCCGGAGGCCAGCTTCTCGAGGTTCGCCTTGTAGCGGCGGCTCCAGTTCGTGGGCTCCTCGGTGAACGGGGCGCGCAGCACCTCGAACACGCGGTCGAGGCCCTCCTTGCCGATGACATCGCGGACACCGACCAGGTCGACGTTCTCGGCGGGCACCTTGATGGTCAGATCGCCCTGCGTGACGTTGAGGGTGAGGTAGAGCTTCTCCTCGCCTTTGACGATCCGCTTCGTGACCTCGGTGATGGTTGCAGCGCCGTGATGGGGGTAAACGACGGTCTCGCCGACCTCGAAGAGCATTGGATTCGGTTCCTTCCGCAGACCTGCGATTCTAACACAGCGGGCGTTCAGTTAGGCTGGCCTAACCGGAAGGGTCCGCCGCCCGGCACTATGCTCGGAGGCGTTGCCTCGCATCGTACGGAGGGTCTCGTGAGAGCTCGTATCGCGGCGTCCATCGCCCTCGCCGCCCTGCTCACCACCGGTGTCGCCGGGTGCGGCTTCGTGACCCCGCAGGCCACGGAGAAGCAGTACGACGCCTCCGACGGCGTCAGCGCCACGGTCGGCGACGTCAAGCTGCTCAACGTGCTCGCCATCGCCGGCGACACGGAGTCGACCAGCGGCGACGCCAGCCTGGTCTTCACCGCCGTGAACTCCAGCGAGGACACGGTCGACCTGCGCATCCAGTACCGCGGCGCCACCGAGACGCTCGAGGTGAAGCCGGGCAGCACCGACGTGGGCTTCGGCAAGGACCGCGACGCGCACCTGCAGCTCTCGTCGTTCACCGACGAGCCGGGCTCGCTCGCCCCGATCTACTTCCAGTACGGCGGCTCCGAGGGCCACCAGCTCAAGGTGCCGGTGCTCGACACCACCTGGGCGCAGTACGCGGACCTCGGCCCGACGGCGACGCCCAAGCCGACCCCGACGCCCACCCCGTCGGCGACGCCGGGCGCGACCGGCACGCCGAGCCCGACGGACGCGCCGACCTCGAACGGCTGAGGCTCGCGGCGCGCCGGGGCTTCGACAGGCTCAGCCATCCGGGGCGCTCAGCCATCCGAGGCGCTCAGCCATCCGGACGTGACGAGGCCCCGGCAGCCGTCGGCTGCCGGGGCCTCGTCGTCCCGGGCTAGGCCTCGAAGCGGTAGCCGAGGCCGCGCACGGTGACGAGCAGCTGCGGGTTCGAGGGGTCCGCCTCGATCTTCGAGCGGATGCGCTTCACGTGCACGTCGAGGGTCTTCGTGTCGCCGAAGTAGTCGGCGCCCCAGACCCGGTCGATCAGCTGGCCGCGGGTGAGCACGCGGCCGGCGTTGCGGAGCAGCAGCTCGAGCAGCTCGAACTCCTTCAGCGGCATCGCGACCTCGGCGCCGGACACCGACACCGTGTGCCGCTCGACGTCCATCCGCACGGGTCCGGACTCCAGCACCGAGTCGTCCTCGTCGAGCACGTCGGTGCGGCGACGCAGCACGGCGCGCACCCGGGCGAGCAGCTCGCGGGTCGAGTACGGCTTGGTGACGTAGTCGTCGGCGCCGAGCTCGAGCCCCACCACGATGTCCACCTCGGTGTCCTTCGCGGTGAGCATGATGATGGGCACGCTCGAGCGCTGGCGGAGCTCGCGGCAGACCTCGGTGCCCGGGAGCCCGGGCAGCATGAGGTCGAGCAGCACGAGGTCGGCGCCGGCGCGGTCGAACTGGGCGATGGCCGCCCGTCCGTCCGAGGCGACCTCGGTCTCGTAGCCCTCGCGCCGCAGGAGGTACTCCAGCGGCTCGGTGAGCGACTCCTCGTCGTCGACGATCAGGATGCGGGTCATTCGCGTGGTGCTCCTAGGCTCGCGACCGCCGCGGCGGTCGCCTCCGGCAGGCGGATGGTGAAGGTCGACCCCTTGCCGGGGAGCGACCAGACTCGCACGTCGCCCCCGTGGTTCTGGACGACGTGCTTGACGATGCTGAGACCGAGGCCCGTGCCGCCGGTCTGGCGGGCGCGCGCCGTGTCGACGCGGTAGAACCGCTCGAACACCCGGTCGCGGTCGTGCTCCGGGATGCCGACGCCCTGGTCGGCGACGGCGATCTCCACGACGCCGTCCCTGCTCGCGACGCCGACGCCGACGCGGGAGTGCTCCGGGGAGTAGGCGATGGCGTTCGCGATGAGGTTGTTGAGCGCCGTGACGAGCAGCTGCGGGTCGCCGATGATCGACGCCTTCACCCGCTTGCCCGTCACGAGCTGGATGGCCTTCGACTCCGCGGGCACGCGGTTGTGGTCGATGGCCTGCTGCACGATGCGGTCGACGTCGACGCGCTCCGCGCGCTCGAGCGCGTCCGCGGACTGCAGCCGGCTCAGCTCGATGAGCTCCATCGTGATCCGACCCAGCCGCTCGCTCTCGGTCGTGAGCCGGCGGGCGAACCGGCGCACCTCGTCCGGCTCCTCCGCTGCGGCGCGCAGGGCCTCCGCGAGCAGGCTGACGGAGGCGATGGGGGTCTTCAGCTCGTGGCTCACGTTCGCCACGAAGTCGCGGCGCACCTCGTCGAGCCGGCGGGCCTCCGTGCGGTCCTCGGCGATGAGCAGGATGTAGCGCGAGCCGAGGCGGGCGATCCGCACCATGAGGTAGAGGGTCTGCTCGCCGACGCGGCCGCGGGTCAGCGTGAGCTCCTTGTCGACCGTGTCGCCGTCGCGGCGCACCTGGTCGACGAGCTCGACGAGCTCGGGATGCACGAGGGTGCCGTTCCAGATCAGCCCGGAGGCGATGGCCCGCTGCGAGGCGACCAGGACGTTGTTCGACGGGTCCACCACGACGCCGACGGTCTCGAGCGCGTCGATGAGCGCCTCGACGCCCTCCGGCACCCGCGGGGTGATCACGGCGACGGCCTTCTGACCCTGCCGGTGCGCCACCACCACGGCGGCGGTGACCCCGATGCCGACCGTCAGCCCGAACAGCACGGCGACGGGCACGAGCCACGGCGTGTCCATAGCCCTAACATTAGGGGGACGCCCGGAGACGCTCCGGACCGAATCCCGGCAGATGCTGCCCGGGTCGGACGATGTTCAGACCGTCGTCATCATCCGTTCACCCGAGGGCGTCACGGTCGGTGGGGACGGCCGAACGGGCACGTCCGCCGTGCCACGCGATCGAGAGGATGCCATGCGCGAGGTCTTCCAGCAGGAGCTGCGCGAGGTGCAGGACCGCCTCGTCGAGATCTCCGGTCTCGTCGCCGAGTCGATCGAGAAGGCCACCACCGCCTTCAACGAGTCGGACGTCGCCCTCGCGGAGAGCGTCATCGAGTCGGACACCGAGATCGACACGCTCGCCGCAGAGCTCGACGAGCTCGCCATCCAGATCCTGGCCCGCCAGAACCCGGTCGCCCGCGACCTCCGCATCGTCGTCAGCGCGCTGCGGATCAGCGCGTCGCTCGAGCGGATGGGCGACATCGCCGGCCACATCGCGCAGCTCGCGCGCTACCGCTTCCCCGAGAAGGTCGTGCCGAAGACGCTGCGCCCGACGTTCAAGGAGATGGGCCGCCTCGACGTCGAGGTCGCGCGCAAGCTCACCGAGCTGCTGCGCACCGAGGACGACGCGCTGGCCGAGCAGATCCGCAACGAGGACGACAAGATCGACGAGCTGCACCTCAGCGTGTTCGAGAAGGTGCTCGGCGAGACCTGGGCCGGCGGCGCCGCGGAGACGGTGGACGCCACCCTCGCCTCGCGCTACCACGAGCGCTTCGGCGACCACGCCGTCTCGATCGCGAAGAAGGTGCTCTACCTGGGCACCGGCAGCTGGGTGCAGACCGAGGCCTGACGCACTCGGCGCCCTGAGCCCGAGTTCCGGCTCCCCCGAGCCGAGCAGTCAGACGGTCGCGACCACGCGGCGGCTCGCGCCGTCGCCGTGCGGCTCCAGCTCGACCAGCGACAGCGTGCGCAGCGTCAGCGCGCCGTCCGGGGCGACGCGGGCGAGCTCGTCGCCGCGCGCCTCCCCGTCGCCGATCGGCACCCAGTCGGGACCGGCGGCACGGGGCGTGTCGACGACCGCGCCGAGCTGACGCAGCTCGGTCAGCAGCCGGTCGTGCAGCGCGTGCGCGGCGGCCGCGTCCTCGATGACCAGCACCGGCACGTCGGGCGAGCCGTCGAGGCCGTCCGATCCGAGCCGGAGCGGGCACGGCAGGTCCTCCGCGACGTCAAGGAGCACGCCGAGCACGGCCTCCGGATCGGCGGCGACGGAGAAGCGCCCGACGACCGTCACATGGAGCGGCAGCGCCCCGGCGGCGAACGCGGCGCCGTCCTCCTGCTGCTCGACGAAGGAGCAGATCGCGAAGCGCCCGACGCCGGCCACGGGGTCGCGCCCTACTTCTTGCCCTGGTTCGCGACGGCGGCGGCGCCGGCGGCCGCGGCCTCCGGGTCGAGGTAGCGGCCGGGGGCGGTCGGCGAGAAGTCGTCGTCGAGGTCGTAGACGAGCGGGATGCCGGTCGGGATGTTCAACTCCGAGATCTCGGCGTCGCCGATGCCGTCGAGGTGCTTCACGAGCGCGCGGAGGCTGTTGCCGTGGGCCGTGACGAGCACGGTCCGCCCGGCGGCGAGGTCCGGCTTGATGTCCGACTCCCAGTACGGGAGCATCCGGTCGATCACGAGCTTCAGGCTCTCGGTGCGGGGCAGGTCCGCGTCGGGGAGGTCGGTGTAGCGCTCGTCGCCGACCTGCGACCACTCGGCGTCGTCCGCCAGCACGGGCGGCGGGGTGTCGAAGCTGCGGCGCCAGACCTGGAACTGCTCCGGCCCGTACTTCTCGAGCGTCTCCGCCTTGTCGAGGCCCTGGAGCGCGCCGTAGTGGCGCTCGTTGAGGCGCCAGCTGCGCTTCACCGGGATCCACAGCCGGTCGGCCGTCTCGAGCGCGATGTTCGCGGTCTGGATCGCGCGGGTGAGCACGCTCGTGTAGAGGATCTCCGGCTCGAGACCCGACTCCGCCAGCAGCTCGCCGGCGCGGGTCGCCTCCTGCACGCCCTGCTCGCTGAGCCTCACGTCCACCCAGCCGGTGAAGAGGTTCTTCTGGTTCCAGGTGGAGTTGCCGTGGCGGAGCAGGATCAGGGTCGACATGGTCGTCAGCCTAGCGTCGCGGGATGTCGCCGAGACCCCGGCAGAATCGGAGCATGGCACGCGCGGACTCCCCCCAGGGACGCATCACGCGCGGCACCACCGGCACCAACCGGCTGCGGCGGATCGACCGCTGGATCGCCGCCTCCCCCGCCCTGCGCGGCGCTCCGGATCCGCTCGTCGTCGACCTCGGCTACGGCGCGAGCGCGACCACGCCGGTCGAGCTGCTCGAGCGGCTCCGGCGGGTGCGCGGCGACGTCGAGGTGCTGGGGCTGGAGATCGACCCGGAGCGCGTGCGGGTGGCGCGGCTGTCCGAGCGGCCCGGGCTCTCGTTCGGGCTCGGCGGCTTCGAGGTGCCGGTGCCGGGCGGCCGGCGGCCGGCCGTGATCCGCGCGCTCAACGTGCTGCGCCAGTACGACGAGACGGAGGTCGCGGACGCCTGGGCGCGGATGCGCGCCCGGCTCGCGCCCGGCGGCCTGCTGGTGGAGGGCACCTGCAGCGAGCTCGGCCGGGTCGCGAGCTGGGTTGGGCTCGACGCGGACGGTCCGCGCACATTCACGATCTCGCTGCGGCTCACCGGCCTCGAGGCCCCGTCGATCGTGGCGGAGCGCCTGCCCAAGGCGCTCATCCACCGGAACGTGCCGGGCGAGCGCATCCACGCCCTGCTGGCCGAGCTCGACGCGCTCTGGGCCCGGCACGCGCCGCTCGCCGTGTACGGTCCGACCCAGCGCTGGATCGCGGTGGCGGAGTCGCTCCGCGAGGGAGGCACGAGCGTGCTCGGCGGCCGCGCCCGCGTCCGGCTGGGAGAGCTCACCGTGCCCTGGTCCGCTGTCGCACCGCTGTGATCCACTGGGGGTCGTGACCGGCTACGACCCCGACTTCCTCGACATCGCCGTCCCGCTGCCGCTTCCGGCCGAGGGCCGCGAGCTCGACGCGCTCCCGTCAACGCACTTCTCGGTGGGCTTCGACCGGCAGCGGAAGCTCGCCGCCTTCACCGCCGTCAACATCGACGGCGCGGCGCTGCTCGACCTCGAGCGCGGCGACGACTGGCACCTCGACGACCGGGTGCCGGTGAAGGACCAGACCGGGCCCGAGGTCTACGCGCGCAACGACCTCGACCGCGGGCACCTGGTGCGCCGCCGCGACCCGGTGTGGGGCTCCGCCGAGACCGCCGCGCGGGCGAACGTCGAGACCTTCGCGTACACGAACGCGGCGCCGCAGGCCTCGGTGTTCAACCAGAAGCCGACGCTCTGGGCCGGGCTCGAGGACTTCGTGCTCGGCGCGGCGCGCACGACGGCCTCGCGGCTCAGCGTGCTCACCGGCCCCGTCTTCGCGTCGACGGACACGTCGTACCGGGGCACGCTCATCCCGAAGCGCTTCTGGAAGATCGCCGCCTGGCGCCACGACGACCCCGAGCACCCGGAGCTCCGGGCGACCGGGTACGTGCTCGACCAGACCGGGCTCGTCGCGCGCTTCGACGACGGCGCGGCGGAGTCCGCCACGGCGGAGCCGGAGCTCGGGCGCTTCCGCACGTTCCAGGTGCCGATCCGCGACATCGCGTCGCTCACCGCGCTCCACCTCGACGCCGTCGTCGCGGCGGACCGCTACCGCGGCGAGACGGCGCTGCCCGACGGCGGGTGGCGGGAGCTGGAGCGCGTGGAGGACGCGGCGCTCTAGACCGCGCGGATCCGGCGCTAGACGGGCGGCAGCAGCGCCCTCGCCTGGTCCGCCGGGGCGCCCGTCGCGATGAGCAGGTCGACGACGAGCGGACGCAGCAGCAGCACGAGCGTCGTGTCCTGCGCCCCGTCATCCGGCCCCGGTGCGAGCCGCACGGCGAGGTCCGCGAGCAGGCTGCGCGCGGCGCCGGCCAGCTCGCGATCGTCGAGCTCCGCGCCGAGCAGCCCGATCGCCGTCGCGACCTCGCCCAGCAGCGCGGCCAGCCCCGGTCGGGGCGCACCGTCACGCACTGCGGACTCCGAGCGCCGCGCGATCACCCGCAGGTGGCGGGCGCCGAGGTCGGCGGCCCGCAGCAGCCGCTCCTCCACCTGCAGCTCCGGGAGGTGCCGTCGCAGCAGCGGCGCGATCCGCGCGACGGCGACCGCGGAGTCGAGCGTCGAGGTCCAGCGGTCGACGAGCCCCTGGGTGCGGCGGAGCCGGGTCAGCGCCAGCTCGGCCGCGGCGGGATCGGCGCCGGCGAGCGCGTCCGCGATGCCGCCGGCCGACTCGTGCAGCACGGAGTAGAGCGCGCGCCCGTCGCGCTTCGCCTCGCGACGCGGGTCGCGGGGCACGAGCGCGGTCACGAGCAGGGCGATGATGCTCGCGATCGCCGCGTCGAGCGTGCGCGAGAACGGACCGCCGACGGGCGCCGGCAGCAGCACGACCAGCGCCGACTGCACGCCGGCCGCCACCGCGAACGCCGGATTGGTCGACAGCGCGCGCGCGACGATCAGCGTCGCCAGCAGCACCACGACGAGCTGCCACAGCCCGGTGCCGACGAGCAGCACGATGCCGTCGGCGAGCAGGATGCCGACGAACATGCCGACGATCGTCTCGACGAGCTTGCGCGGCCGGGCGTCGCGCGCGAACCCGAGCGCGGAGATCGTGACCGTCACCGACAGCAGCGGCGTCGGATGCCCCAGCACCCAGTGCGCGATCGCGTACGACCCGGCGACCGCCACCACGATCTGCACGATCGCGGGCGCCGAGTCGCCGACGCGGCGCCAGGCGGCGCGGAGGTCGAGGCGGAGGCGGAGACGGCGCTCGAGCCGGGCGAGCTCGTCGCGTCCGGGCGCCATCGCGGGGCGCCTCAGCGCCGGGCGAGCCGGGGCAGGCGCGGCACCTCGACGGCCGATCCCGCGCTCGGCGGCACGACGATCTGCTGGGCCGCGGCGACCCGCGTGCCGTCCGCGGCGACGACCACGAGGTCGGCGACCGCGTCCGCGTTCCGCTTGAGCACGGCGAGCGCGACCGGGCCGAGCTCGTGGTGGCGGGCGGCGGCGGTGACGCGCCCGACCACGGCGTCGCCGAGCTCGACGGGGTCGCCGGCCGCGACGGACGCGCCCTCCGAGCCGTCGAGGTGCAGCAGCACGAGACGGCGCGGCGGGTGCCCGAGGTTGTGCACCTTCGCGACGGTCTCCTGGCCGCGGTAGCAGCCCTTGGTCAGATGCACCGCGCTGCGGAGCCAGTCGAGCTCGTGCGGGATCGTGGTCGCGTCGACCTCGGTGGCCTCGCGCGGACGCCAGGCCGCGATCCGCAGGGCCTCGGCCGCGAGGGTGCCGGCTGCCGGGCGGTCGCCGTCGGCGAGCTCGCCGAGGCGGTCGCGCGGCACCAGCGTCTCGCTCCAGGTCCAGTCGGCCGACGGATGCTCGGCGACGGGCGCGTACTGCACCCCGCCCGCCACCACCTCGCGCCACGGGTCGTGCCAGGTGACGAGCTCGACGCCGTCGAGCACCGGCGGCGCGCCCAGCGTGCCGATCGTGGCGAGGTCCTCGCGCACGACGATGTCCACGCGGCGCAGGAACCGCATCCGCAGCAGGAAGGCGGCGAGATCGTCGGCGCGGCCGGCGTCGACGAGCAGCCAGGCCGTCTCGCCGTCGTCGACGACGCGGATGGCGTGCTGCACGCGGCCGCTCGGATCGAGCAGCAGCGTCTCGGCGCTCTCCCCCGCGGCGAGCGCGGCGATCGCCTGCGAGGTGATCGAGTCGAGCCAGGTGAGCCGGTCCTCGCCGGTCAGGGCGATGACGCCGCGGTCGGCGAGGTCGACGATCGCACGGCCCTCGGCGAGCGCGCGCTGCTCGCGCACCGGCTCGCCGTAGTGCTCGGGGGGCGTGCCGACGGCACCCGGCAGCGCGGCGAACGGATCGGCGGCCGGCGGCGCCGCGGTCTCAGCGGGCTCAGTGGTCGACACGGGCGAGCCGTCCTGAGGAGTGCGTGCGCAGGTCCTGGCCGAGGGCCGCGATGTCCCACGCCCAGAGCAGGTGGTCGTCGACCAGACCGTAGACGCGGGTCGCGGCGGCGTACTCCTTCGCCGTCGAGGTTCGCATGACGGCATCGGTCGCCAGGTCGATCCGCGGGCCGTCGACCACGCCGAGGTAGAGCTCGCTCACGCCGCCGGGGTGCACGAGCGATACCTCGATGTCGAAGCCGCCGTGGTCGGCGCGCAGCGTCTCCACGGCCTCGGCCGTCGCGAACGGCCGGTCGCCGCGCCCCGGCAGCATCGCGGGGCCGTTGTCGGCCGGGCCGAGCGGACGCGACAGCCGCCAGAACCCGGTCTCGGTGAATAGCGGCCGCGCGCCGGTCTCGCCCTCGGGGGCGTCATCGAGCAGCCAGGTGTAGCAGGTGTAGTTCAGCACCGGGAGGCCGTCGTGCGTGAAGGCGACCCGCTGCCCGAACTGGTGCTCGCGCGTCTCGTCGCCGATCTTGTACGCGACGACGCCCGTGCCCTCCCAGACCCCGAGCAGCCACGACAGGGGCACCAGCTCGGCGGGGATGCCAGCGTCGAGATCGAACACGGACTAGCGCTGGCCCCGGAAGAGGTTGTACAGCACGGTCACGGCGGTGAAGCCGATGCCGAGCGTCGCCAGGCCGAGCAGTCCGATGTAGAACAGCTCCAGCGCGAACGTGAGGTCCATGCGTCGAGTCTAGGCGAGGAAGTGCACGCCGGCCGGTTCCGCGATCACCAGCACGAGCGTGGCGACGACGAGCACGGCGAAGGCGCCGACCATGCTGCCGCCGAGCCGCTTGACCAGTCCCTCGGTGCGGCGGAGCGCGAGCTGGATCGCGAACGAGACCAGGAAGCACAGCGCCGCGACCACCGGGAGCCACGTCAGGTAGGCCTCGCCGGCGAGCACGCCGACCAGCACCGCGCCGAGCGCCGCGAGCACCCAGACCGGGATCATGCTCGGGATCGACGGCCCCGACGCCCGCGGGGTCTCCGGCTGCTGCGACACGAGGGCCATCGTACGGGGCAATAGACTGGACGCCGCGTCTGGAGGACCCGTGGCCCAGCTGGTGATTCTGACCTCATCGGTCGACAGCGAGGTGCTGCCTGCGCTCGGACTGCTCAGCCACCGGGCCCGCGCCATCCCCGCCGAGCCCGCCGCGCTCGTCACCGCGCCGAGCTGCGACCTCATCGTCATCGACGCCCGCCAGGATCTCGCCGGGGCCAAGTCGCTGTGCAAGGTGCTCCGCACCACCGGCGTCAACGTGCCGCTCCTGCTCGTGCTCACGGAGGGCGGGCTCACGGCCGTCAGCGCGGACTGGGGCGCCGACGACGTGATCCTCGACTCAGCGGGACCCGCCGAGCTCGACGCGCGCATCCGCCTCGTGGTCGGCCGGCTCGCGCAGGAGAACACCGCGTCGAAGAAGATCTCGGCCTCCGGGGTCGTCATCGACGAGGCCTCCTACTCGGCGAAGGTGCACGGGCGCCCGCTCGACCTCACCTTCAAGGAGTTCGAGCTGCTCCGCTTCTTCGCGACGCACCCGTCGCGCGTCTTCACCCGCGAGCAGCTGCTGAGCGAGGTGTGGGGTTACGACTACTTCGGCGGAACCCGCACCGTCGACGTGCACGTGCGGCGCCTGCGCGCGAAGCTCGGCGAGCTCGACTCGCTCATCGGCACCGTGCGCAACGTCGGCTACCGCTTCAACGTCTACGAGGACGACGCCGAGCGGGTCCCGGCGAACTGAGCCCCGCGAACCGGGTGCGGCGCGGTCGGGCCGGCGCCTCGGAGCCGCCCGCGCACCCTCTCCGTTTCCCTGCCGTTCCCTTCCCCGGTGGCAGGATGGTGGCATGACGGACAGCCCCCTCGGCGATGCGGCGATCGCCTCGGACCTCCTCGACGACTACGAGGCCGAGCCGCCCATCGAGGATGACGGCACGCTGCCTCCGGACCGGTTCATCGACCGGGAGCTGAGCTGGCTGGCGTTCAACCAGCGCGTGCTCGAGCTCGCCGAGGACGAGAGCGTGCCGCTGCTCGAGCGCGCGAACTTCCTCGCGATCTTCGCCTCGAACCTCGACGAGTTCTTCATGGTGCGCGTGGCCGGCCTCAAGCGCCGCATCGCGACGGGACTGGCCGTGCCGACCAACGTCGGCCGCTCGCCGTCCGACGTGCTGCAGGACATCAGCGACCGTGCGCACGAGCTGCAGCTGCGGCACGCGCGCACGTTCTCGGAGTCGGTGAAGCCCGCGCTCGACGCCGCCGGCATCCACATCGAGGTGTGGAGCGACCTCGACGAGCAGGACCGCGAGCGCGTGCACGAGCTCTTCAGCGGCCAGATCTTCCCGGTGCTCATGCCGCTCGCCGTCGACCCCGCGCACCCGTTCCCGTACATCTCGGGGCTCTCGCTCAACCTGTCGATCCGGGTGCGCAACCCGAAGACGGCCCGCATCGAGTTCGCGCGCCTCAAGGTGCCCTCGAACCTGCCGCGCTTCGTGATCCTGCCCGACGACGGCTCCGGCCGCCTCCGCTTCATCCCGCTCGAGGACCTCATCTCCAACCACCTGGAGGAGCTGTTCCCGGGAATGCAGGTGCTCGAGCACCACGAGTTCCGCGTCACGCGCAACGAGGACGTGCAGATCGAGGAGGACGAGACCGAGTCGATCATCCAGGCGCTGGAGAAGGAGCTGCTCCGCCGCCGGTTCGGCTCCCCCATCCGCCTCGAGATCAGCGACGACATGGACGACGTGACGCTCGGGCTGCTCATGCAGGAGCTCGACATCACCGAGCAGGAGGTCTACCGCCTGCCCGCGCCGCTCGACCTCGTCGGGCTGTTCGAGCTGTCGCGGGTCGACGAGCCGTCGCTGAAGTACCCGAAGCAGGTGCCGGTGACGAGCGCGGCGCTGCTGCCGAGCGACCCCACCGACACGCCGGACATCTTCAAGTCGATGCGTCGCGGCGACATCCTCGTGCACCACCCCTACGAGTCGTTCTCGACCAGCGTGCAGGCGTTCCTCGAGCAGGCCGCCGCCGACCCGAACGTGCTCGCCATCAAGCAGACGCTGTACCGCACCTCGGGCGACAGCCCGATCGTCGAGGCGCTCATCGACGCCGCGCAGTCCGGCAAGGCCGTGCTCGCGCTCGTCGAGATCAAGGCGCGCTTCGACGAGGAGGCGAACATCTCCTGGGCGCGCAAGCTCGAGCGCGCCGGTGTGCACGTCGTCTACGGGCTCGTCGGGCTCAAGACGCACTGCAAGCTCGCGCTCGTGGTGCGCCAGGAGCGCGGCGGGCTGCGCCACTACAGCCACGTGGGCACGGGCAACTACAACCCGAAGACGAGCCGGATCTACGAGGACCTCGGCCTCCTGACGGCGGACGACGAGGTCGGCAAGGACCTCACCCGCCTCTTCAACGAGCTCTCCGGCTACGCGATCGAGAAGAAGTTCAAGCGGCTCCTCGTCGCGCCGCTCCACCTGCGCAAGGGCCTGCTCAAGCGGATCGACCAGGAGGCGGCGAACGCCGCGGCCGGGAAGCCGAGCGGCATCCGCATCAAGGTCAACTCGATGGTCGACGAGCAGATCATCGACGCGCTCTACAAGGCGAGCCTGGCCGGCGTGCCGGTCGACATCGTGGTGCGCGGCATCTGCTCGCTCAAGCCCGGCGTGCCCGAGCTCAGCGAGAACATCACGGTGCGCTCGGTGCTCGGCCGCTACCTCGAGCACTCCCGCATCTTCAGCTTCGTCAACGACGGCGAGCGGCAGACCTTCATCGGCAGCGCCGACATGATGCACCGCAACCTCGACCGCCGCATCGAGGCGCTCGTGCGCATCGCCGACCGCGGGCAGATCGACGAGCTCGACGCGATCTTCGACGCCGAGCTGGCCGAGACGACCGCGTCCTGGTGGCTCGGCGCCGACGGCGCCTGGGAGCGGCACAGCCGCGCCGAGGACGGCTCCCCGCTGCGTGACGTGCAGTCCGACCTGATGGCGTCGATCGCCGCGCGCAAACGCGCCGGAATCCTGCGGTGAGCCCGGTCGTCGCCGACGGCGCGGTGCTGGCCGCCGGCGCGGTCTGCTGGCGGATCGTGGACGGCGTCGCGCACATCCTGCTGGTGCGGCGCCCGCGCCACCGCGACGTGTCGCTGCCGAAGGGCAAGGTCGACCCGGGCGAGACGCTCCCGCAGACCGCGGTGCGCGAGATCGCCGAGGAGACCGGCCTCGCCGTGCACCTCGGCGCACCCCTCGGCGTGGTCGAGTACGACCTGCCGAACGGCCGGCCGAAGGTCGTCTACTACTGGGCAGCGGAGGTCGCCGAGCACGCGATCGCGAACTCGACGTTCGCGGCGAACGACGAGATCGAGTCGCTGGAGTGGACGACGCTGCCGGCCGCGCGCCGGTCGCTGTCGTACGAGCACGACGTCGACGTGCTCGACCGGTTCTCGGAGCTGCTCGAGACCGGACGGGCCCGCACGTTCGCCCTCGTCGCGCTCCGCCACGGCAAGGCGGTGTCGGCCGGCGACTGGGGCGGCACCGACGCCTCCCGTCCGCTGCTCGAGCGCGGGCGCGACCAGGCGGCGAGCATCGCCCCCGGCATCGCGGCGTTCGGCCCGGTGAAGCTCATCACCTCGACGGCGGTGCGCTGCATCGCCACGATCGCGCCGACCGCCCAGCGCACCGGCGTGCCGGCGAAGGAGTCGGACGCGATCAGCCAGGACGCCTTCGAGCGCGGCGAGGACGACGTCGACGCCGTGGTCGCCAAGCGGCTGCGCCGCGGGGTCTCCGCCGTGCTCTGCAGCCACGGACCGGTGCTGCCCCGCATCCTCGCCTCCGTGGGCCGGCAGACCGGCACGCGCGATCTCGCACCGCTCTCGCAGGCCTCGATGCTCGGCACCGCGGAGTACGCGGTCGTGCACGTCGCGGTCGACGCCCCGGGATCGGGGATCGTGGCCGTCGAGGTCCACGGGCCGATCCGCTGACCTGCGGTCGGCTTCTAACCCGCTCCTGATCAGGGAGTTCCCCGCGTTGGACGCTCGTTAACCTCCCGTTCACCATGCGGGTCGAATGTGTCCACGTTGCGTTCCTACGGTGCTGGCGGGCCCTGTGCCCAGTCCTCAACCCGCATTCCGAAGGGAATACAGTGAAGCTCACGCGCTCTGGCGGCATCGCCGCGATCGCTCTGATCGGGATGGTCGCACTCGCCGGCTGTGCCTCCTCCGACGCCGGCTCCGGCGACTCGGCATCCCCCTCCAAGTCGGCCGAGGCGGTCGACTACTCGAAGCTCTCCGGCACCATCACCGCCGGCGGGTCGTCCGCTCAGGGAAACGCCGAGGCAGCGTGGACCGCGGCGATCACCGCCCAGGCGACCGGCCTGACCGTCAACTACGACAAGTCGCAGGGCTCCGGCGGCGGCGTCACGAACTGGCTCGCCGGCTCGTACGACTTCGCGGGCTCCGACTCGCCCCTCAAGCCGGAGCAGACCACCGCTGCGGCCGCTGACGCGGTCTGCGGCGCCGACGGCGCCGTGAACCTGCCGATCTACCTCGACGGCGTCGCCATCATCTTCAACGTCGACGGCGTGAAGGACCTCAAGCTCTCGGGCGCGACGATCGCGAAGATCTTCAACCTGCAGATCACGAACTGGTCCGACGCGGCCATCACCAAGGACAACGGCAAGGCCCTCCCGGACCTCGCCATCACCACGGTGGCGCGCTCCGACGGCTCCGGCACGACCCAGAACTTCAGCAACTACCTGGCCGGCACGCAGAGCGCCGACTGGCCGTACCCGGCGTCGAACGCCTGGCCGGTCGCGGGCAGCGTCTCGAAGCAGCAGGGCGGCTCCGGCGTCGTGAACGCGGTGCAGGCGGGTGCCGGCACCATCGGCTACGCCGACCACTCGGCCATCGGCGACCTGAACACGGTCCAGATCGGCGTCGACGGCGGCAAGTTCGTCAAGTTTAGCGCCAAGGCCGCGGCCTCCGCGCTCGAGAACGGCGCCTCGACCACCTCGAACGGCGTCGACGGCGACCTCTCGCAGACCTTCGACTACTCGAAGCTGCTCGACGGCTCGTCCTACCCGATCCCGCTGGTCTCCTACGCGATCACCTGCAAGACCTTCAAGGACTCGGCCCAGGCCGACCTGGTCAAGGGCTACCTGGGCTTCATCGCCTCGGAGACCGGCCAGAAGGTCGCTGAGGCGAACGCCGGCTCCGCCGCGCTGCCGACCTCGATCACCGACGAGATCACCAAGACCCTCAAGACGATCAAGTAGCCCGTCGCGAGACACCGCACCACCGCCCCCGGACCCGAGACCAGGAGACAGACCGTGACCGACAGCACCGCCGTCGAGAACGAGCCCGCGACCGGGTCCGGAGGCACCGGTCCGGCCCCCCGCCAGGGGGGCCGGACCCTCACCGGCCGCGCCGCAGGGCGCACCGGAGACAAGGTCTTCCTCGGCCTGAGCACCGGCTCGGCCATCCTCATCATGGTGATCCTCGCCGGGGTCGCCCTGTTCCTGCTGCTCAAGGCCGCACCCGGCATCGCCGCGGACTGGTCCTCCAACCCGGAGATCACCGACGGCCCGACCGGCGGCTTCGGCAGCTTCTGGGCGTACGTCGGCCCGCTCCTCTGGGGCACCATCTGGTCCGCGATCATCGCGCTGATCCTCGGCACCCCGGTCGCCATCGGCATCGCGCTCTTCATCTCGCACTACGCGCCGCGCCGGCTCTCCAGCGCGCTGGGCTACCTCGTCGATCTGCTCGCCGCGGTGCCCTCCATCGTCTTCGGCCTCTGGGGCATCATCGTCATCCGCCCCTTCCTGCTGCCGCTCGAGCGCTGGCTCAACGAGTACCTCGGATTCATCCCCCTGTTCAGCGGCACGGTGTCGAGCACCGGCTCCACCGTGCTGGCGGGCGGCGTCGTGCTCGCGGTGATGATCCTGCCGATCGTCACCTCGATCACCCGCGAGATCTTCCTGCAGACCCCGCGCCTCCACGAGGAGGCCGCGCTCGCGCTCGGCGCGACCCGCTGGGAGATGGTCAAGCTGGCCGTCTTCCCCTACGCCCGCTCCGGCATGGTCAGCGCCACCCTGCTCGGCCTCGGCCGCGCGCTCGGCGAGACGATGGCGATCGCGCTGATCATCTCGCCGTCGATCCTCTTCTCGACGAAGCTGCTCACCGAGGGCGAGAACTCGCAGACCATCGCGGCGAACATCGCGCTGAACTTCCCGATCGCCACCGACCTGCAGCGCTCCGCCCTGATCGGCACCGGCCTCATGCTGTTCGTGGTCTCGTTCGCGGTGAACTTCATCGCCCGCGCGATCGTCGCCCGCACCGGCCCGAACGCCCGCCGCAAGTCCCGCACCCCGAAGGCGAAGGCAGCCACCGCATGACCACCTCGGCCATCGACCAGGCGCGCCCGCCGCGCGGCCCGATCGAGAACTCGCTCCGCTCCGGCCAGCTGCCGCGGCTCATCGAGCTCTGGCTGCTGCTCGCCTCCGCGGCGGTCGTCGCCGGGCTGCTCGCGCTCATCGGCTTCGATCTCACCGGCTGGCTCGTGCTCACCGCGATCGTCTACCTCGTCGCCGTCGGCGTCGCGTCGTCGATCGTCGAGAACCGCCGCAAGGCGACCGACCGCGTCGTCCGCGGCCTGGTCGCCGTCGCCTTCCTGCTCGCGCTCGCGCCGCTCATCTCGACGCTCTACACGGTCGTCGCGCAGGGCATCGGCCAGCTGAACTGGACGTTCATCAGCCAGACCGGCGGCGCCAAGTTCGACCCGGTGACCCTCAAGGTCACCACCACCCCCGGCGCCCTCCAGGCCGTCGTCGGCACGCTCGAGATCACCGGCATCGCGTCGCTCATCTCCGTCCCGATCGGCATCCTCACGGCGATCTACCTGGTCGAGTACGCGCAGCCCTCGAACCCGCTGCGCCGCGCCGTCACCTTCCTCGTCGACGTCATGACCGGCATCCCGTCGATCGTCGCCGGTCTGTTCGCGTTCTCGCTGTTCACGCTCATCGTCGGCCCGAAGGCGTTCTCCGGCTTCTCGGCCGCCATCGCGCTCTGCGTGCTCATGATCCCGATCGTCGTCCGCTCGACGGAGGAGATGCTGCGGCTCGTGCCGATGGACCTCCGCGAGGCGGCCTTCGCGCTCGGCGTGAACCGCTCGCTCACGATCATGAAGGTGGTGCTGCGCACCGCGGCCTCCGGCATCGTGACCGGCGTGGTGCTCGCCATCGCCCGCGTCGTCGGCGAGACCGCGCCGATCTTCATCGCCGCGAGCTTCACCGACAACTTCAACGCCAACCCGTTCAGCGGACCGATGCAGACCCTGCCGGTGCTCGCCTACACGGGCTACAAGTTCCCCGGCCAGGACATCGCCGCCTCGAACGCCTCCGCGTGGGGCGCCGCGCTCCTGCTCGTGCTCCTCGTCGTCGTGTTCAACCTCATCGCCCGTATCGTCGCCGTGCTCTTCGCTCCGAAGGCCGGACGGTAGACCCGAAGCCCCCACCCGGAAGGTCACGCGTGTCCAAGCGCATCGAAGTCAACGATCTCAACGTCTACTACAGCGATTTCCTCGCGGTGGAGGGCGTCAGCATGCGCATCGAGCCGCGCACCGTCACCGCCTTCATCGGCCCCTCCGGCTGCGGCAAGTCGACGTTCCTGCGCACGCTGAACCGCATGCACGAGGTCATCCCCGGCGCCCACGTCAAGGGCGAGGTCATGGTCGACGGCAACGACCTCTACGGCGCGGGCGTCGACCCGGTGCTCGTGCGCCGTCAGGTCGGCATGGTCTTCCAGCGGCCGAACCCCTTCCCGACGATGTCGATCCGCGACAACGTGCTCGCCGGCGTGAAGCTCAACAACCGCCGCATGAGCAAGTCGGAGGGCGACGAGCTCGTCGAGAGCTCGCTCGTCGGCGCCAACCTCTGGAACGAGGTGAAGGACCGCCTCGAGAAGCCGGGCGCGGGCCTCTCCGGCGGCCAGCAGCAGCGTCTCTGCATCGCCCGCGCGATCGCGGTCAAGCCGGACGTCATCCTCATGGACGAGCCGTGCTCGGCCCTCGACCCGATCTCGACGCTCGCGATCGAGGACCTCATCGAGGAGCTCAAGAACGACTACACGATCGTGATCGTGACCCACAACATGCAGCAGGCCTCGCGCGTCTCCGACAAGACCGCGTTCTTCAACATCGCGGGCACCGGCAAGCCGGGCAAGCTCATCGAGTACGACGACACCATGACGATCTTCTCGAACCCGTCGGTGAAGGCCACCGAGGACTACGTCTCCGGCAAGTTCGGATAAGCCGCGCACGACACTCGACCGGAGGGGATGCCGCACCGCGGCATCCCCTCCGTCGTGTCCGGGGGCGGCCCAAGTCGCTCCGCGTACGCGTGTGCCGACTGCGCACCGTCGATGGTGCGCAGTCGACACGGGCGTACGCGCGCGGCGCCCGACACGGGCGTACGCGCGCGGCGCCCGATGCGGGGCGTTCAGAGCCGGAGGGACGCCAGACGGCCGGCGGCGTCGTCGATCACCGCGTCGCGCTTGCAGTACGCGAAGCGGAGGTACGGGCGGAAGAGCTCCGCGGAGGCGGGCGACACGAAGGCGCTGACCGGGATGCCGACCACCCCGGCGCGGTCGAGCACGACCTCCGCCGCGCGCACGCCGTCGTCGAGGCCGAGGGCGGAGCCGTCCGCGACGAGGAAGTAGCCGCCAGCGGGCCGGTTGACCGTGAACCCCCCGGTCTCGAGCGCGGTCGTCAGCCGGGCCCGGCGCCGGTCGAGCGCGGCCGCGGCCTCCGTGAAGTACGCGTCGGGCAGCGCGAGCCCGGCGGCGACGGCGGGCTGGAACGGCGCGCCGTTGACGTAGGTCAGGAACTGCTTCACCGCGAGCACGGCCTCGAGCAGCGAGGCCGAGGCGGTGATCCAGCCGATCTTCCAGCCGGTGACGCTGAAGGTCTTCGCGGCGCTGGAGATCGTGATGCTGCGCTCCCGCGCGCCGGGGTAGGACGCGATGGTGCGATGCCGGCCCGGTCCGGCGGCATCCGGGAAATGGAGGTGCTCGTAGACCTCGTCGCTGATGATCACGGCGTCGTGCTCGGCCGCGGCGTCGACGACGGCCTGCACGGTCGCCTCCGGCAGCACGGCGCCGGTCGGATTGTGGGGCGAGTTGAGCAGGATCGCCGCTGTGCGGGGCCCGATCGCCGCGGCGAGCTCCTGCGGGTCGGGCAGGAAGGCGGGGGCGCGGGCGGGCACCGGCACGAGCCGCCCGCCCGCCAGACCGACGAGCGCGGCGTACGAGTCGTAGTAGGGCTCCACGACGACGACCTCGTCGCCCTCGGCGACGAGCGCCAGCAGCGAGGCCGCGATCGCCTCCGTCGCTCCCGCGGTGACGAGCACCTCGCCGTCCGGATCCCACTCGAGCGAGCGGAAGCGGCGCTGGTGCTCCGCGATCGCGTGCCGCAGGGCGGGGATGCCGCGGGCCGGCGGGTACTGGTTCGCGCCGTCGGCGATCGCCTCCTGCGCCGCGGCCAGCACCTCGGCGGGCCCGTCGTAGTCGGGAAAGCCCTGGCCGAGGTTGATCGCACCGCGCTCGAGCGCGAGGGCCGACATCCGGCCGAAGATCGTGCCCTGCACCGCGCCGTCCGCGCCGAGGAGGCCGGCCGCCTGCGCCGCCCGCCGCCAGGGTCCGCACCGCCAGGGGTCGCGTCGCCGGGCTTCGGGGACAGGCTCGCTCACGCGCTCAGCCTAGGGCGGCTGCGACGCGGCCCGCCCGGACCGGCGCCCGTTCGCCGCACGCGGAACAGGCCCTCGTGGAATGCGCGGGCGTGAGCCCTCGTTAGACTGGGTGACGCCGGGCCGCGGTAACCCCGGGCTCCACATTCAGCCGCTTCGAGCGGCCTTGCGCCGAGAGGCGTTCCGCGGCCCGGCGCCTCGCTCCTCTGAGAAGCCGAGGAGCTCGGATGCCGAGGCCCTCGCCGGCCCGATGATCAGGTCAGCGAGTCGCGCCGCTCCAGGCGCGCGCAGGCCGTGAGGTCGTCCGCGATGCTCGCGAAGCGCGCCGCGCGTGCGGTCAGCGCCGCGGCGTGATCCGGGTCCGCGAGCTCCCGGTCGTCGGCGATCGACACCCAGCCCGCGGCGCTCACGCGGCAGAACGCGGCGGCGCGGTCGAGCGCGGCGGCGAGGTCGCCGCGGAACACCCCGCGGAGGATGTCGTCCGACAGCGCGAGCACCTCCTCCGGTCCCGTCGGCGTCGCGGCGCCCGCGACGACCGGATCGATGGTCGAGAGCCGCTCCTCGCCCCGGCGGTAGGCGAGCCCGGCGCCGTCCGGGTCCTGCCGGATCGCGGCGCGCACGAGGTAGATGCGCCAGAGCGCGCCGGGCAGCGTCGCGGCTCCGACCGCGGCCCAGAGCTGGGCGACGAGGTCGAGCCCGTGCTCGTCGGTGTGGGTGAGGAGCCGATCGACCACGCCGGTGTCGTCCGTCTCGCGTGCGCGACGCAGCAGTGCGGCGGCCGACTCGTGCGCACGGCGCAACGTGGTCGCGGGATCCTCGCCGCCCTCGTAGAACTCGAAGTTCTCGTTCGGCATGCGCGCGGGCTTGTGGAAGTCGGCCATCCGCTCCAGGCTACGCGCGCCCGGGCCGCGCCCGTCGGCAGCAGCACGTCGGCCGCCCGGGAAGCGCGGGGGTGGAGGGCCGGGCACCGTCGACCGGCCCTCCGCGACGACCCGGTGACGAGCACCGGGCCGATCCCGAACCGAGTATGCCCCGGTCGGGGGGTGAATGGGTCCAGCAGATGTCGGATAATGAGCGACGATCGGATCACGGTCGGGCGCCGGTCGACGGTCCCGCGCTGGCTACCCTGGGACCGAGGGCCCGTAGCTCAGCTGGCAGAGCAGGTGACTTTTAATCTCCGGGTCGTGGGTTCGAGCCCCACCGGGCCCACTCCTCCCTGTGAGGGTGCACATCCCCCGGGGCTACGGTCCGGAGATGACGCTCCTTGCTCCCGTCGTCAGCGACGACACCCGTCTCGGGCTCCGCAACGTGCTTGCGAACAGCCTCCCGATCGCACTCGGCTCGCCGGGGGCACCCGCCCGGTACACCGTCGAGGCCGTCTTCACCCGCCGGCCGTCCCGCGACGAGATCGCGATGATCACGGGCGGCGTGCTCCGCGACGCGCTCATCGCGGCCGGCTACCCGAGGATCGAGCTGACGATCGCAGATCGCCGACTCCAGATCTCCGACACGAGCATCGCCGAGCTCAACGCCGGGCTCGCGCAGCTGATCGCCGACCAGATCGCCGACATGTCCGACATGATCCTCGCGCTCCGCGCCGACAACGCCGCCGCGGCAGCCCGCTCGTCGGAGGAGCAGCTCGCTCGGGCAGCGGCGATCGTGACCCTCGCCGCGTCGGTCTCGTTCGCCACCAGCCGACCTTCAGGGGGGATGACGGGGACGGACGCCCCGTCGACGTGATGACGTACCTGCCGTTCGTTCCGAGGCGCGTCCGCGCCTGAACGGCAGGGCATGGCGGTCGGCCGGCTCGAACCGGCGGCCCGACGTCCGGTCGGCCTCGCGCCGGCCGGACGCTCGCTTCCGCGGGGAGGCCGGAGCCCTCTAGCCTGGCCCGATGACCGAGATCGGGGACTCCCTGGGGGATCGACGCAGGCGGCTCGACGACGAGGTGGAGAAGCTGGCGCTGGCCGGCTGGCGCATCCGGATGCGGCGCGACGACCGCGTCGTGCTCGCGCGGGTGACCTACCTGCCGATCTGGCTCAACCTGCTGCTCGCGATCGTCACGGTCGGCCTGTGGGTGGTCGTCGTCATCATCTGGGGGCTCGCACCGCCGGAGGAGCGCTGCGTGGTCTGGCTCGACGCGGACGGCCGCGTGCTGCAGACGCCGGGGAAGCGCTGACCGCTGACCGCCCCGCTCAGCCCCGACGTCGCTCGATGTCCGCTGAACGGCGATCGGATGCGGCGACCGGCCCCGCGTGACGGGCGTAGGTTCGAGGCATGCCCATCCTCATCCTGCTCCTCGTCATCTGGGTGATCTTCGCGATCCTCGGTTTCGTGATCAAGGGACTCGTCTGGCTCGCGATCCTCGGCATCGTGCTGTTCCTCGCCACGGCCGTCATCGGCGCCCTGCGCCGCCGCAAGAGCGCGAGCTGACCGCCGTCACCCCGCCGTGCGCCGCTCGGCGAGCACGGCCCGGCTGCGCTGCACCCGGTTGACCGTGTACGCCAGCGCCGCGGCGAGCATCACCGGCAGCAGCACCCAGAACAGGGCGACCGGCCAGTGCTCGACCTCGTGCAGCTCCCACGTCTCCTTCACCGCGATGAAGAACGCGCCGGCGCCGACGAGCATCCAGCCGGCGGCCTTGTCGGTGAAGTGCACGAACTGCGCGATGACGTCGGCCGGCACCGTCGCCATGACGGCGTCGCGGTAGCGCTGGGAGCGCCGCCGCTGCAGCACGAACGCGACGGGCGGCAGCAGCCACCACCAGCCCGAGATCGGCTCCGGCTCCGGGATGCCGTCCCTCGAGCGGCCGAGCGCGTCGCGGTCGACCTCCTCCTCCTGCAGCTCTACCGCGGCCTGGTACACCGGTCCGGCGACGAGCAGCCACGCGCCGACGAAGCCGGCCCAGGCGATCACGTGCTCCACGCTGCGACGCTACCGCCGCGGCCGCGCGGTGCGACAGGCGTTCCGGACGTCGCCCGAGCAGACATGTGACTTCTCGGGCCCATCGAGGCTCGAGCGCGATGCGCATCCGTCCTTGACCGGCCAGAGGTCTGATGTTTGGATGGACAGCACGGAGCGGATCGACGTCGACCGCGGACAGGAGCACCGGTGAGCACGATCACGGAGATGACGGTCCGCGACATCCGCTTCCCCACCTCGCGCGAGCTCGACGGCTCCGACGCGATGAACCCGGACCCCGACTACTCGGCGGCCTACGTCGAGCTGCGGACGGATGCCGGCGACGGACACGTCGGCGCCGGCTTCGTCTTCACGATCGGCCGCGGCAACGATGTGCAGAGCGCCGCGATCGAGGCGCTGCGCGACCACCTGGTGGGTCGCGACGCCGAGCAGCTGCTCGGCGATCTCGGCGCCACCTGGCGCGAGCTCGTGCACGACTCGCCGCTGCGCTGGCTCGGGCCCGAGAAGGGCGTGATGCACATGGCGATCGGCGCGGTCGTCAACGCGCTCTGGGATCTCGCGGCCAAGCGCGCCGGGTTGCCGCTCTGGGAGCTGCTCGCCCGGATGACCCCCGAGGAGCTCGTCGCGCTGGTCGACTTCCGCTACCTCACCGATGCGATCACCCCGGACGAGGCGCTGGAGCTGCTCCGCGCGGCCGAGCCGCTGCGCGCCGAGCGCCGAGCTCGGCTGCTGGCTGAGGGCTACCCGGCCTACACGACCTCCCCCGGCTGGCTCGGCTACGACGACGAGAAGCTCGCCCGGCTGTGCCGGGAGGCGGTCGCCGACGGGTTCGGCCAGATCAAGCTCAAGGTCGGCGCGGACCTCGACGACGACATCCGCCGGCTGCGGCTGGCGCGCGAGACGGTCGGACCGGACATCCGGATCGCCGTCGACGCCAACCAGCGCTGGGACGTGGACGCCGCGGTCGACTGGATCCACGCGCTCGGCGACGTCGACCTCGCCTGGGTGGAGGAGCCGACCAGCCCCGACGACGTGCTCGGCCACGCCGAGATCGCCCGGCGGATCGCGCCGATCCCGGTCGCGACCGGCGAGCACATGGCGAACCGGGTGATCGCAAAGCAGCTGATCCAGGCCCGCGCTGCCTCCGTGCTGCAGATCGACGCCACCCGCGTCGCCGGCGTGAACGAGAACCTCGCCATCCTGCTGCTCGCCGCGAAGCACGGCGTGCGCGTCTGCCCGCACGCCGGCGGCGTGGGGCTCTGCGAGGCGGTGCAGCACCTGTCGATGTTCGACGCGGTCGCCCTGAGCGGCGACCTCGACGAGCGGATGATCGAGTACGTCGACCACCTCCACGAGCACTTCGCCACCCCGGTCGACGTCCGCGGCGGCCGCTACCGGCCGCCGACCGCACCGGGCGGCGGCACCGAGATGCTGCCCGCGTCGCTCGACGCCCACGAGTACCCCGGCGGCCCGGTCTGGGCCGACGCCGACCCGACCGCAGAAGGAGCAGCCCGATGAGCATCCCCGCCTGGTTCCCACACGACCGCTTCGGCATGTTCATCCACTGGGGGATCTACTCCTCCGCCGCGCGACACGAGTGGGTGAAGAACCGCGAGCGCATCACCGACGAGGCGTACCAGCGCTACTTCGACCACTTCGATCCGGACCTCTACGACGCGGCCGACTGGGCGAGGCGGGCGAAGGCGGCCGGCATGAAGTACATGGTGCTGACGACCAAGCACCACGACGGCTTCTGCCTCTGGGACAGCGCGCTCACCGAGTACACCTCGATGCACACCCCGGCCGGCCGCGACCTCGTGCGCGAGTTCGTCGACGCCGCGCGGGCCGAGGGCCTCAAGGTCGGGTTCTACCACTCGCTGCTCGACTGGCATCACCCCGACTTCCGCATCGACGGGCACCACCCGCGCCGCGACGACGGCGCGGAGGAGATCGCGCGGCTCGACGAGGGGCGCGATCCGGCGCGCTACCGCGAGTACCTCCACGGCCAGATCGAGGAGCTGCTGACCGGCTACGGCCGCATCGACTACCTCTTCTACGACTTCTCCTACGAGACCGAGCCGGGCATCTGGGGCGGCAAGGGCCGGGAGGACTGGGGCAGCGAGGAGCTGCTCGCGCTGACCCGCCGCCTGCAGCCGGAGATCGTCGTCAACGACCGGCTCGCCATCCCGGGCGACCTCGTGACGCCGGAGCAGTACCAGCCGGACAGGCCGATGGCCGTCGACGGGGTGCCGGTGCCCTGGGAGGCGTGCCAGACGCTGAACGGCTCGTGGGGCTACGACCGCGACAACCACGACGTGAAGTCGGTCGACCTGCTGGTGCGGATGCTCGTCGACGGGGTCGCGAACAACGGCAACATGCTGCTGAACATCGGCCCCACCGCCCGCGGCGAGTTCGACCGCGTCTCGCGCGACACGCTCGACGGGATCGGCGAGTGGATGCACCGCCACGGCCGCGCGATCTACGGCGCCGGCCCGTCGGAGTTCACCGCGCCGCGCGACGCCCGCTACACGCAGCGCGGCGACCGGCTCTACCTGCACCTGTTCACCTGGCCGTTCGAGCACGTGCACCTGGCCGGGCTCGGCGGCCGCGTCGAGTACGCCCAGCTGCTCGATGACGCGTCGGAGATCCGCTACCGCGAGATCGACCCGGACGCGACCGCCTCGACGATCGTGCCGGGCGGGCAGCCGGCCGGCACGCTGACGCTCACCCTCCCGATCGTCCGTCCCGACGTCGCCGTGCCGGTCGTCGAGCTGTTCCTCAAGCCGACGCCGTGACCGAGCGCATCGCGGTGCGCACGCGGCTGCGCGCCGGGCGCGAGGCGGACTACGAGCGCATCCACGCGGAGATCCCGGCGGCGCTCGCCGCGCGGCTGCGCGCGGCGGGGGTGTCGGGCTGGACGATCTGGCGCGACGGGCAGGACCTGTTCCACCTCATCGAGGTGGAGGACTACCGGGCGATGCGCCGCGCGCTCGTCGACGATCCCGTCAACGCCGAGTGGCAGGACGTGATCAACCCGCTGCTCGAGGCGCCCGACGACTACTCGGGCGGCGACGACGGCCTGCACCGGGTGTGGAGCCTGGCATGACCGCAGCCGCCGCGCTCGAGGGGCCGTTCGCGCGCGGACCGTTCCAGCTCGGCGCGGCCGGCATCGGCAACCTCAGCCGGGTGGTGCCGGACGACGCCGCGCGCGCCGTCGTCGACGCCGCCTGGGAGGTGGGCGTCCGGGCCTTCGACACCGCTCCGCACTACGGCCTCGGGCTCTCGGAGGAGCGCCTCGGTGCGGCCCTCCGCGACCGGCCCCGCGACGAGTACGCCGTGTCGACGAAGGTCGGACGCCTGCTCGTGGACGACCCGGACGGCCGCGGCGACGACCTCGACGCCGGCTTCGCGGTGCCGTCGACCCGCCGTCGGGTCTGGGACACCTCCGCCGACGGCGTCCGCCGCTCGCTCGACGACTCGCTGCGCCGCCTCGGCCTCGACCGGGTCGACGTCGCGTACCTGCACGACCCCGAGGTGCCCGGACTCGAGCCGGCCCTCGACAGCGGTCTCGACGCGCTGGCACGCCTCCGCGACGAGGGCGTGGTGTCGGCGATCGGCGTCGGGTCCACCGATGTCGCCGCGCTGACGGCCGCCGTGCGGCGCGAGCAGGTCGACGTGCTGATGGTCGCCGGCCGGTTCACGCTGCTCGAGCAGCCCGCCGCCGACCTCGTGGCCGAGTGCGCGGAGCGCGGCGTCGCCGTCGTGGCCGTCGGCGTGCTCAACTCGGGGCTGCTCAGCACCCCGGCCCCGGACGCCTCGCTCACCTACGACTACGCGCCGGCCCCCGACGACCTCGTCGCCCGGGCTCAGGCGCTCGCCGCCGTCTGCGCGCGGCACGGCGTCACACTGCCGGAGGCCGCGCTCGCGTTCCCGCGTCGCGCGGCGGCGGTGCGCACCATCGCCGTCGGCGCGCTGGAGGCCGGTCAGGTCCGCGAGAACGCCGCGCGCGCCGCGGCGCGCATCCCGGACGCGCTCTGGGAGGACCTGGCGGCGTCCGGCCTGCTCTGACTCCGCTGTCCCCGGGAGGGCCTTTGGGCGAGACGCCGGTGCCGGAGGCCGTCAGGACGGCGAGTCGCCGGAACGCCCTCCCGCGGACTCGACCACCGTGCTGCGGAGCCAGCGCTCGACGCCCTCCACGTGCGCGGTGACGAGCGCCTCCACGAGTCGCGGGTCGCGACGGCGCATCGCGGCGACGATCGCGGCGTGCTCGTCGAGCGTGCTCCGCACCGCCCCCGCCTGGGTCAGTCCGCGCCATACCCTCACGCGCACGGTCCGGCTCGACAGCGCGTCGAGGAGGCCGGAGAGGTACTCGTTGCCGGCGAGGCGGGCGATCGTGGCGTGGAACTCGAGGTCGAGCGCGACGAGGTCCTCGACGGCCGTGTCCTCGTCGGCCCGCGCGAGCAGCGGCACGAGCGCGTCGAGCTGCTCGTCGGAGGCCCGGGCGGCCGCGAGCCCGGCCGCTGCGGGCTCGAGGATGCGACGCACCTCGAGGAGGTCGACGAGCGAGCCGTCGCGGTGCATGTCGACGACGAACGACACGGCCTCGAGCAGCACGCCAGGCTCGAGGCTCGTGACGTAGGTGCCGTCGCCGCGGCGCACGTCGAGCACGCGGATGAGCTCGAGGGCCTTCACGGCCTCGCGGAGGCTGCTGCGCGACAGGCCGAGCTGCTCGCTGAGCTCCTTCTCCGGCGGCAGCCGCTGCCCTGGCACCACTTCGCCGGAGACGATCATCTGCTGGATGCGGGCGATCGCGTCGTCCGTCAGCGACGCCATCAGCTGCCCGCGGGCCGCAGCCGGAGCGCCTGCATCCCGCCGTCGACGGCCAGGTCGACGCCCGTCGTCGAGCGGGCGCCGGGGCTGGTCAGGTACGCGACGGCCTCCGCGATCTCCTCCGGCGCGACGAGCCGGCCGTGCGGCTGCCGCGCCTCGAGGGCCGCGCGCTCGGCGGCCGGATCCGGTGCCGCGGCGAGCAGACGTCCGACCCACGGGGTGTCGGCGGTGCCCGGGTTGACGGCGTTCACGCGGATGCCCTCGCGCAGGTGGTCGGCCGCCATCGCCCGGGTCAGGGCTGCGATGGCGCCCTTCGTCGCACTGTAGAGCGCACGCTGCGGCAGCCCGGCCGTCGCCGCGATCGAGCAGGTGTTCACGATCGCTGCGGCGGTCGACGCCCGCAGGTGCGGCAGCGCGGCGCGCGACAGCCGCACGGCGCCGAGCACGTTCACCTCGTAGACGCGCCGCCATTCGTCGTCGTCGTTGTCCTCGACCGTGCCCTGCGCGCCGATGCCAGCGTTGTTGACGAGGATGTCGAGGCCGCCGAGCTCCGCGATCGCCGCCGCGACCGCCCCGCGCACCGAGTCGTCGTCGGCGACGTCGCAGACGAGCGGGACCGTGCCCCCCGGTGCCCCGTCGGTGCGGAGGTCGAGCACCGCGACCCGCGCGCCGCGCGCCTGCAGGGCGATCGCGATGGCCGCGCCGATGCCGGACGCGCCGCCCGTGACGATCGCGCGGAGCCCGTCGTGCGTTCCGGTCATGCTCGGCATCCGGTCATGCCAGACATCATATGTCTCGGGCGGCGCCGCGCCGAGGACGCGAGCGCCGAGCTCAGTCGCGGGCGCGCGAGTAGACGGCGAGCGCCGTGCCCGAGAGCACGGCGTCCCGCTCCCCCGACGCGAGATCCTCCAGCGCGTCCCGAGCGACCGCGAGCACCTCGTCGTAGGGCGCCGCGAGCGTGGAGACCGGCCAGTCGGACCCCCACATCGCGCGCGCCGGGCCGAACAGCTCGACCGCCTCGCGCAGGTACCGCGCGACCGGCCGCTCCCGCCAGTCCGCACCCGCCTCCGTCAGCAGTCCGGACACCTTCACGACGACGTTCGGGCGGGCCGCGAGCTGCGTCATCCGCTCGCGCCACTCCGCGGCGACGCCCGGATCGGCGTCGTCGGCGATCGCCGGCTTGCCCGCGTGGTCGAGCACGAACCGGGCGTCCGGCAGCGCGTCGACGAGCGCGAGCGCGGCGGCGTGCTCGCGGCGGCGCACGAGCAGGTCGAACGGCAGCCCCGCGCCCGCGACGGCGGCGACACCGCGGACGACGTCGGACCGGATGAGCCAGTCGGCCTCCGGCTCGTCGTGGGCCTGGTGCCGGATGCCGACGAGCGGGCTCGGCGAGGGCTCGGCGATGAGGCCGGCGAGCCGGTCGGGCACGTCGTCGGCCGTCAGGTCGACCCAGCCGACCACCCCGGCCACGGGCCCGCCCGACCGCAGCAGGGCCCGGGTCTCCTCCTCGTCGTGCACGGCCTGCACCGCGATCGTCGCGGTCACGCCCGACGCCGCGGCGAGCGCCGCCAGGTCGTCGCGGTCGAACCGCCGGCGGATCGGGGCGACGCGGTCGTCCATCCACGGGTAGTCGCGCTCGGCAGGGTCCCAGAGGTGCTGGTGCGCGTCGACGATCACGCGCCGACGCTACCGCGCGGATGGGCGTCGCCTGGGGGTCCGCTCCGCGCTCCGGACGCGCGCCGGCGACCCGCGGACGATGTCGATATGGCCGATCTCACCGCCCTCGCCCTCGTCTGCACCCTGAAGCCCTCCCCCGCGCCGTCGTCGAGCGAGCTCATCGCCCGGCAGCTGCTCGACGCGCTGGCCGAGCACGGGGTCACCGGCGAGAGCGTCCGCGTGGTGGACCACGATGTGCGCCCCGGAGTCGAGAAGGACATGGGCGACGGCGACGCCTGGCCGGCGATCCGGGAGCGCATCATCGCCGCCGACATCCTCGTGCTCGCCACGCCCACCTGGATGGGCCACCCGTCGAGCGTCGCCGCCCGCGTGCTCGAGCGGCTCGACGCGGAGCTCGCGGAGACGGATGCCGACGGCCGCCCGATCCTGTTCGGCAAGGTCGCGATCCTCGGCGTCGTCGGCAACGAGGACGGCGCGCACCTCATCTCGGCCGAGGCCTACCAGGCGCTCTCCGACGTCGGCTACACCGTGCCCGCGCAGGCCGTCGCGTACTGGAACGACGAGGCCATGGGCTCACGCGACTACCGCGACCTGCCGGAGACGCCGGAGACGACAGCGGCGACGATCTCCACGGCCGCGGCGAACGCCGCGCACCTGGCCGGCCTGCTCTCGGCGCGGAACTACCCCGTCCCGTCCTGAGTCGCGGGCACCGCGTCCGTCCGCTGCGCGCGCCGGCCGATCCGCGCCGGCACCGACGCCGCCAGGCCGACGAGCGCCTCCAGGGGTCCGCGCCGGCCGATCGCGGCGAGCACCACCCCGATCAGCAGGGCGCCGGCCACGTGGAGCGCCCACGCGCCCGGGCCGAGCATCCACCAGGGGATGTCGACGAACCCGGCGTCGCCCGTGATCGCGAGCGTGATCGCCGCCGTCGCGAGCACGTGCGCCGTGTAGATCGTGAGCGGCGCCGCGCCGGCGCGCTGCACCGGGCGGAGCAGCACCGGGATGCGGCGGTCGGCCCGCGCCGTGACGGCGACCAGCACGGCGACGAGCAGCATCGCGGCGCCGAGCGTGCGCACGATGTCGGCCGTGCCGCCGGTGTGCGGCGCCGCGTTGAGCACGGCGATCCAGCCGCCGTCGACCGGGGCGCCGAAGCCGTCGGACGTGGCGAGCAGCTCGGCGTCCGACCGCGACAGGCCCTCCGACCGCAGCGCCTCGATGACGGCGGGGCGGCTGGCGAGGTCGGCGAGGATGCCGGCGGCGAGCAGCGCACCGCCGGTCGCGCCGAGCACCCCGGCGGCCCGGGCGCGGCTCGTCGCGGCACCGAGGAGGCGCCCGATGAGCACCCCCGACAGCAGGTACGCGAGCCACGTGACGACCGGATAGGTGCCGGTGATCAGCACCGACAGCGCGAAGCCCGACGGCGAGCCGAGCGCGAGCTCGCCGAGCGCGTCGAGGTCGGCGGCGTCCCGGACCAGCAGGTTCAGCTGCGGTCCGCCGATCGCGAGCGCCAGCACGAGGCCGAGCAGCACCGGCGTCGGCACCCGCAGCAGCAGCCCGGTGATGGCCAGGCCGACCCCGAAGTACACGAGCACGACGGCCACGAAGGTCGGCGTGAGCTCGAGCAGCAGGCCGGTCAGCGCGACGACGACGCCGCGGAGCACGACGGAGGCCGCGGCCGCGACCGGACGCCCCGCCGCGATGAGCCCGCGGGTCGCGAGCACGGCGCTGACGCCGCCGAGCACGGCGAACAGGGTGGACGGGAAGCCGTTGACGACCGCGTCGACCGCGTCGAGGCCGTACCCGAGCGCGAGGTGGGCGCCCATCATCCCCGCGATCGCGACGACGCGCGCGAGGTCGATGGCCACGACGCGGCCCGGGAAGGCGGACGCGATCGGCGGCGGAGCGGGCAGCGCGGCGGTCACGCGGTCAGCCTGGCGCGGCGGCCTGGCAGCGCGCCCGCGGCGCTCCGGTCAGTCCTGGCGCTCGACGGCGGACTGGGCCGCCCGGAGCGTCGGATGCGAGCCCAGCGGCGAGCCGGATCCGGAGTACGCGTCGTAGCGCGCGGCGCCGGTGGCGTCCACGCGGCCGAGATGCTGACCGGCTCGGAGGGCCACCCAGAGGCCGGTGTCGACGCGGGTCCAGGCGGTGGTGTTCGAGGCGGAGGCGGGTCCTGACGACGTTGTCAGAGTCATGGCGGTACGGCTTTCCGGCCCGCGTTCCCAGCGGGCCGAGAAGAGCATGCGCCGCGCATCCGACATCGGCAAGATCCTCGTGCGCGTGTCGGGGCGACTCCCAGTGACAGCCCGGAGCGGTGCGGATCGAACGGGGGGTCAGATGCCGGCGGCGCCGAACGCCAGCCCGAGCAGGTAGGTGACGGCGGCCGCGCCGTAGCCGATCGCCAGCTGCCGCAGCGCGCGCTTCAGCGGCGAGGCGCCGGAGAGCAGCCCGACCACCGCGCCCGTGCCGAGCAGTGCGACGCCGACGAGCGCCGCCGACACGATGACCGCCGCGAGGCCGGAGCCGCCGAGCAGGTACGGCAGCACCGGGATGAGCGCGCCGGTCGCGAAGAAGCAGAAGCTCGACAGCGCGGCGCCCCACGGCGAGCCGAGCGCCTCGTGCGGATCGACGCCGGACTCCTCGGCGGCCGGCGCGTCGAGGTGCAGCGTCGACAGCACCTCGGCGGCGTGCCGCTCGGCCTCGGACTGGTCCATGCCGCGCGCCCGGTAGACCAGGGCGAGCTCGTTCGCGTCGACGTCGAGGTGCGGCAGCGCGCGCTGCGACTCGGGATCGGGGCTGGAGGCGGCGAGCAGCTCGCGCTGCGACCGCACCGACACGAACTCGCCCGCACCCATCGAGAGCGCGCCGGCCAGCAGGCCCGCGATGCCGGTGAACAGCACGGCCTTCGCGTCGACGCCGGTCGCGCCGACGCCGAGCACGAGCGCGAGGTTCGACACCAGTCCGTCGTTCGCGCCGAAGACGGCGGCGCGGAACGTGCCGGAGAGCTGCTCGCGGCCGCGGGCGGCGAGCCCGCGGAGCACCTCGCCGTGGATGCGCTCGTCGGCGGCCATCGTGGACGTGGCGTCGGCATCCGCGTCGTACGGCGAGCGCGCCTCCGCTCGCTGCGCGAGAGCGAGCACGAAGACGGAGCCGAAGCTGCGCGCGAGGCGCACGAGCATCCGGGTGCGGAGGCTGCCGCGCCGCGGCGTGCCGACCCGGTCGCCGAGCAGGTCGAGCCAGTGCTGCTCGTGGCGGGCCTCGGCCTCCGAGAGCGCGCGGAGGATCTCCGCCTCCTCCCCCGTCTTGCGGCGTGCCAGCTCGGCGTACAGCGCGGCCTCCGTGCGCTCGTCGGCGAGGTACTGGCGCCAGCGGCGCAGCTGCGCCGGCGTGGGCGCCGGAGCGGACGTCGGCGTCGGGGCGGACGGCGACGCGCTCATCAGGAGGCGGGCGCCGCGGTGTAGCGCAGGCCCCACGATCCCGACCAGGTCTCGCCCGGCTGGATCGTGATGATGCCCTCGCCGCTGTTCAGGGCATCCGGCGGCGCGGTCATCGGCTCGACGGCGACCGCGGCGCGCCGGCCGCCGCCCTGGGGGAAGATGCGGGTCGTGAAGACCTGGCTCCAGCCCCAGTCGGCGTCCTGCAGCAGCTCGAGCTTCGCGCCGTCGGGGGCGATCAGCCAGGCGCTGGCGCCGTCGACGGTGACGACATCCGCGTAGGCGGTGTCGAGATCGAGGCCGGCGAAGACCGGCCCGTGGCGCAGGTCGAACCGCGTGCCCTCGACGGGCAGCGTCTCGATCGGGTTCAGCCGCTCGTCCACCGAGATGTAGCGGTCGGCGTTGACGACGATGCGGAGCCGCTCCACCTCGTCGCCGATGCGGAGGTACGGGTGCGAGCCGGTCGCGTACGGCGCGGGGCCGTCGCCGAGGTTCGTCGCCGAGTGGGTGACCAGCACGCCGTCCGGCACCGCCCGGTACTCGACGGCGACGTCGAGCAGGAACGGCCAGCCGTGCTGCGGCGGGATGAGCGCGCCGAGCAGGACCCGGTCGTCCGCGCGCTCCCGCACCTCGAAGTCGGTGAACTGGAGCAGCCCGTGCAGGGCGGTGTGGCGCTCCGGCTCGGTGATGTCGAGCACCTGGCGCACGCCCTCGTGCGTCCAGACCGCGTCGCGCACCCGGTTCGGCCACGGCGACAGGTGCACGCCGTTGCACATCGCCGGCACGTCGCCCTCGGCGATCGGCTCGGTGAGCTGCACGCCGTCGACGCGCAGCGAGGCGATCACCGCGGCGACCGTGCCGACCTCCAGCTCCGATCCACCCGATCGGATGGCGATCCGCTCGCCGATCTCGCCGCTCATGCCGCTCCTCGTTCACGCCGGAGACTCCAAGAGGCCGACCAGTGCTCGCCCGGCGCGAGCTCGATCAGGTCGGTGCCGGAGTTCAGCGCATCCGGCGGCGCGGTCATGGGCTCGACGGCGACGGCGAGGCCGGCGCCCTCGGGGCGCGGGTGGTCGCGCGGCGTGTAGAGCTGGAGCCAGCGGAACGCCTCGTCGACCCGGAGCACGGTGCGGGTGCCGTCCGGGTCCTCGAGCCAGGCGACGACGCCGTCGGGCCCGCGGGTGAGGTCGCCGACCGGGTCGTTGAGGTCGAGATCGGCGACGCGGCGCGGCGCGCGGAGGTCGCGGTCCGAGCCGTCGAGCGGCTCGCTGCCGATCGGGATCATCACGTCGTCGAGCGTCAGGCGCGTGCGCGCCGTGACCATGAGCTCGAGCTCGCCGACCGGCGTCTCGCCGACGCGGAGGTACGGATGCGCGCCCACCGCCCACGGCGCCGCCTCGGCCGAGAGGTTCTCGGCCTCGTGGACGACCTGGAGGCCGTCGTCGAGCAGCCGGTAGCGCACGCGGGTGGCGATCGGCCAGGGCCAGCCGTGCTGGGGCGGGATGAGCGCCCCGAGCACGACCTCGTCGTCCGTGCGCTCCACGAGGCGGTAGGCGGTGTTGCGCAGGAGCCCGTGGGTCGCGTTGCCGGTGGCGGGCTCGGTCACGTCGAGCAGGAGCTCGCGGCCGCCGTGCGACCAGCGTGCTGCGCGCACGCGGTTCGGCCACGGCGCGAGCACCATCCCGGCGCCCTGCGGCGGCAGCGAGCGCAACGGCACCGTCTCGGTGAGCCGCTCGCCGTCGACCCGGAGCTCGCACAGCACGGCGGCGACGGCGCCGATCTCGGCGCGCACCCGGCCGCGCTCGAGGACGAATCGCTCACCGCTGAACGCCGCTCCCCGCTGCTCCGTCACGCTCCCAGCCTAGGGCGCGGCAGACGGCGTCCGTCGGCCGATATCGTGGACGCCATGCCCTCTGCCGGAGTCGTCAAGCGCAGCACCACCATGGCCGACGGCCGGGAGCTCATCTACTTCGACGACCCCGACACGACGCTCGGTCCTGAGCGCCGGGTGGACGAGCGCGCGCTCGACCCCCGCCCGGCCACGGCGACCATGCGCCTCGACCCGCTCACCGGCGACTGGGTGTCGATCGCCGCGGCCAGGCAGAACCGGGCGTTCCTGCCGCCGGCCAACCTCGACCCGCTGTCGCCGCAGACGCCGGACAACCCGTCCGAGGTGCCGGACCTCTACGACGTCGTCGTGTTCGAGAACAAGTCGCCGTCGTTCGGCCCCGCGCTCGCGGACACCCCGGACGTCGACGCCCCCGTCGATCTCGCCGACCTCGCCGAGATCGGCCTCGGCCGCACCCGCACCTCCGTCGGCCGCTGCGAGGTGGTGTGCTTCAGCCCCGAGCACGAGGGCTCGTTCGGCACGCAGAGCGTGGCCCGCGCGCGCACCGTGATCGAGGCGTGGGCGGACCGCACCGCTGCGCTGTCGGCGCTGCCCGGCATCCAGCAGGTGTTCCCGTTCGAGAACCGCGGTGAGGCGATCGGCGTCACGCTGCATCACCCGCACGGCCAGATCTACTCGTACCCCTACGTGACGCCGCGCACGCAGTCGCTGCTGCGCTCGATCGACGCGTACGGGCCGACGCTGTTCCAGGACATCCTCGACTTCGAGCGCGCCGGCGAGCGCGTGCTGCTGGCCGGCGAGCACTGGACCGCGTTCGTGCCGTTCGCGGCGCGCTGGCCGATCGAGGTGCACATGATGCCGCACCGGCACGTGGCCGACTTCGCCGAGACCTCGGACGCCGAGCGCGACGAGCTCGCGGAGCTGTACCGCCGCCTGCTGCGCGGCGTCGACGCGATCTACGAGACCCCGACCCCGTACATCGCCGCCTGGCACCAGGCGCCGGTGAACGCGGGACGGGATGCGGTCCGGCTGCAGCTGCAGCTGACCTCGCCGCGGCGCGCGGCGGACCGCCTCAAGTACCTGGCCGGATCCGAGGCCGCTATGGGCGCCTGGATCGGGGACGTGCCGCCGGAGACGGCGGCCGAGACGATCCGGAAGGGGATCGAACGAGCATGAGCGACATCCGCGACGAGGTGCGGGACGGCTTCGCCGCCCTGACCGGGCACGAGCCGGACGGCCTGTGGTCGGCGCCGGGGCGAGTGAACCTGATCGGCGAGCACACCGACTACAACGAGGGCTTCGTGTTCCCGTTCGCCATCGACCGCCGCACGATCGCGGCCGTCGGGCTGCGGGACGACCGCCGCATCCGGGTCGCCTCCGCGTTCAGCGACGAGGTGGCGGAGATCGGGATCGACGAGCTCGCCCCGGATGCGCTCTCCGGCTGGGCCGCCTACCCGCTCGGCGTCGCCTGGGCGCTCGGCGAGTTCGGCGCCGACCTGGCCGCCGTGCCGGGCGTCGACATCTTCCTCGAGTCGGACGTGCCGGTCGGCGCGGGGCTCTCCTCGTCCGCCGCGATCGAGTCGTCGGTCGGCGTCGCGCTCAACGACATCTGGCAGCTCGGGCTGACGCCGGAGACGCTCGCCCGGGTCGGCCAGAAGGCCGAGAACGACGCCGTCGGCGCCCCCACCGGGATCATGGACCAGTCCGCGTCGCTGCTCGGCAAGCGCGACTCGGCGGTGTTCCTCGACTGCCGCTCGCTCGACGCCGAGGTCATCTCGCTCGGGCTCGAGGCCGAGGGGCTGACCATCCTCGTGATCGACACCCACGTCGAGCACCAGCACGCGAACGGCGGCTACCGCGAGCGCCGCGCCTCCTGCGAGAAGGGCGCCGAGGTGCTCGGCGTCGAGTCGCTGCGCGAGATCGGGGTCGAGGACCTCCCCCGCGCCCAGGAGCTGCTCGACGACGAGACCTTCCGCCGCGTGCGCCACGTCGTCACCGAGAACCAGCGCGTGCTCGACACCGTCCGCACGCTCCGCGAGCAGGGCCCGCGCGCGATCGGCGAGCTGCTCGACGCGTCGCACCGCTCGATGCGCGACGACTTCGAGATCTCGGTGCCCGAGCTCGACCTCGCCGTCGAGACGGCCCAGTCGAACGGCGCGATCGGCGCGCGGATGACCGGCGGCGGCTTCGGCGGCTCGGCGATCGCCCTCGTGCCCCGCGACGGCATCTCGCTCGTGCAGGTCGCCGTCGACGGCGCCTTCGCCGAGCACGGCTACAGCGCTCCGACGGTGTTCGAGGTGCGCCCGTCCGACGGGGCCGCGCGGGACTGACCGGAACGCGCCCGTGACCACCGTCGACCTCAACTCGGACCTCGGCGAGGGGTTCGGCGCCTGGCGGCTCGGCGACGACGCGGCGATGCTCGCGGTCGTCTCGAGCGCGAACATCGCCTGCGGGTTCCACGCCGGCGACCCCGCGATCATGCTCGCGACGTCGGGTCGCGCACTCGAGCACGGCGTCGCGATCGGCGCGCATCCGTCGTATCGCGATCTCGCCGGGTTCGGCCGCCGGGCCATGGACGCCGATCCGCACGAGCTGCACGCCGAGGTGCTGTACCAGGTGTCCGCGCTGCGGGGCATCGCCGCGTCGCTCGGTGCCGAGGTGCGCTACATCAAGCCGCACGGCGCGCTGTACAACCGCATCGCCGTCGACGCGGCGCAGGCGGAGGCCGTGGCCCGCGCCGCCGCGTCGGCCGGGCTCCCGCTGCTCGGACTGCCGGGATCGGCGCTCGAGCGGATGGCCGCCGAGCACGGCGTCGGCTTCGTCGCGGAGGGCTTCGCCGACCGCGCCTACCTCGCCGACGGCACGCTCGCGCCGCGGAGCATCCCGGGCTCGGTGCTCGACGACCCGGACGAGGTCGCCGAGCGCGCGGTGCGGATGGCGGTCGACGGGCTGGTCGACACGCTCGAGGGCGACACCATCGCGCTGCGGGTCGCCTCGCTCTGCGTGCACGGCGACACCCCGGGGGCTGTCGAGCTCGCGACCGCGACCCGCGCGGCGCTGGAGCGTGCCGGGGTCGGGATCGCGGCCTTCGCCGCGCCGTCCGGCTGAGGCGGCCGGGGGTGAGGATCCTGCCGGTCGGCGACCGGGCGCTGCTCGCCGAGTTCCACGACCTCCGCGAGGCGATGCGCGGGTACGCGGCACTGTCCGCCGCGCCGCCGTCAGGGCTCGTCGACCTCGTGCCGGCCGCGCGGACCGTGCTGGTGCGCGTCGACCCGAGTGAGCTCGGGCTGCGAGCCGCCGAGGCGTGGATGCGGACGGCACTCACGGCACACGGGACGCCGGACGACATCGGGTCGGCCGTTGCGCCGGCCGAGGTCGTCATCCCCGTCCGCTACGGCGGACCGGATCTCGCCGCCGCGGCATCGGCGCTGGGTCTCACGCCCGACGCGCTCGTCGCCGCGCATACCGCGGCCCGGTGGACGAGCGCGTTCATCGGCTTCGCGCCCGGGTTCGCCTATCTCGCGTCGCCCGACTGGACGCACGAGACCCCGCGCCGGGCGACGTCCCGTGCCCGGGTGCCCGCGGGCTCCGTCGGACTCGCGGGCGGCTTCACCGGCGTCTACCCGCGCGAGTCGCCGGGCGGCTGGCAGCTGCTCGGCACGACCGACGCCGTGCTCTGGGACGTCGACCGCGACCCGCCCGCGCTGCTCGCGCCCGGCGTCGGCGTGCGCTTCGAGGCGGTCCCGTGATCGAGGTGCTGCGGGCGGGCCCGCTGACCATGGTGCAGGACCTCGGGCGGCCCGGACTCGCCCGGCTCGGCGTCGGCGCCGCCGGAGCCTTCGACCGCGGCGCCCTCGCGCTCGCGAACCGGCTGGTCGGCAACCCCGTCGAGGCGGCCGGACTCGAGGCGCTGCTGGGCGGCATCGAGCTGCGCACCACGGCGGACGCCTGGGTCGCCGTGACCGGCGCGACCGGGCCGCTGCGGGTCGACGGGCGTCCCGCCGACCCGCACACGGCGCTCGGACTCGAAGCCGGGTCGGTGCTGGAGCTCGGGCCGGCCGACCACGGCATCCGCTGGTACGTCGCCGTGCGCGGCGGGGCCGGGGCGCCGCCCGTGCTGGGGTCCCGCTCGCGCGACACGCTCGCCGCGCTCGGCCCGGAGCCGCTGCGCGATGGCGACGTGCTCGCGATCGGCGCGCCCCCGGCGGACCCGGTGCCCGCGGTCGACCTCGTGCCGGTCGATCCGCCGGCGGACGGACGGGTGCGGATCGGACTGCGCCCCGGACCGCGCCGGGACTGGTTCGCGGCCGGGACGGATGCGCTGCTCGCATCCGGACGCTGGACGGCGTCGCCGCGATCGGACCGGACCGGGATCCGGCTCGACGGGCCGCCGCTCGAGCGCGCGGTCGAGGGCGAGCTGCCGAGCGAGGGCATGGTGCCGGGCGCGCTGCAGGTGTCGCCGGACGGCGCCGTCACGATCCTCGGGCCCGACGCCCCGGTGACCGGCGGCTACCCGGTCGTCGCCGTCGTGGTGGACGAGGACCTCGACCGGCTCGCGCAGCTGCGTCCGGGGCAGGAGCTCGTGTTCCACCACGCCGCTCAGCCGGCCGGCTGACGGGCGCCGGAGCGCCCTCCTCAGCCGGCGGGTATCGCCGCGGCGTCAGCCGACCGCGACGACCTCGTCGAACCCCCCGTGCCCGAGCTCGCGCACCGGACCGCCGAGCTCCGCGAGGTCGAGCACCGCCGTGGCGCCGACCGGCACGCGGCCGCGCACGCGCAGCTCGCCGTCCGCCAGCTCCCAGTCGATCGAGGCCCTGCCGCGCGGGGTGTCGAGGTCCGCGCCGGCGGAGGTGAGGCCTCCGCCCGGGCGCGGCCGGAACAGGATCCGCTCGTAGCCCGCCTCGGCCGGCGCGATGCCGGCCACGGTGCGGTGCAGGAACGACCCGACCGCGCCGAGCGCGTAGTGGTTGAACGACGTCATGCCCATCGTGTTGATCTTGCCGTCGGGCTTGAGGCTGTCCCAGCGCTCCCAGATCGTCGTGGCGCCCTGCTCGACCGGGTACAGCCACGACGGGCACTCGGTCGCGGTGAGCATCGCGTAGGCGTCGTCGAGGTGGCCGGTGACGGCGAGCGCGTCGCAGATCACGGGCGTGCCGGCGAACCCGGTGCCGATGAGGTGGCCGCGTTCCCGCACGAGCGCCGACAGCCGATCGCCGGCGGCCGTCAGGTCGTCGCCCTGGAGGATGCCGAACACGATCGCGAGCGCGTACGAGGTCTGCGCGTCGTCGATGAGATGGCCCGGCTCGTCCGTGTACGCGGCGAGGAAGGCGACCCGGATGCGCTCCGCGAGCTCCGCGTACTCGCGCGCCTCGTCGTCCCGCCCGAGCACGGCGGCCGCGTCCGCGACTGCCTTGGCGCTCTTGAAGTAGTACGCGGTGGCGACGATGCGGGTGTCCGCCTTCGCCGCGAGCGAGTTGTCCGGCGGCGCCGTCGGGTCGAGCCAGTCGCCGAACTGGAAGTCCGCCTCGTGCAGCAGCCCGTCGGTCGCGACCCGGCGGATGCCGTCGACCCAGCGCTTGGCGGCCGGGTACTGCTCCGCCAGCATGCCGCGATCGGCATAGGCCTCGTAGAGGTCCCACGGCGTGAGCGAGATCACGTCGCCCCACACCGCCGTGAAGCCGGTGTCGCCGTCGAGTCCGCGCACGTCGGGCACGAAGTGCGGGATGGATCCGCTCGGCCGCTGCTCGATCGCGATGTCCTGCAGCCAGGAGCGCAGGAACGCCGAGCAGTCGTAGACGAACGCGCCGGTCGGGCCGAAGGCCTGCAGGTCGCCGGTCCAGCCGAGGCGCTCGTCGCGCTGCGGGCAGTCGGTCGGCACGTCGACGAAGTTGCCGCGCATGCTCCACACGATGTTCTCGTGGAGGCGCTCGAGCCGCGGGTCGGAGCAGCGGAACCAGCCGATGCGCCGCATGTCGGAGTGCGCGACCTCGGCCACGATGTCGCCGTCCTCGACCGGGCCGCGCCAGCCGCGCACCTCGGCGTAGCGGAACCCGTGGAACGTGAAGCGCGGGGCCCAGGTCTCCCCCGTGCGCTCCGGACGCCCGTCGGCGTGCGGCAGCGGCGAGTACTCGTCGAGCTGCTCGGCCGTGCGCAGCGGACGCAGCGCGAGGCGGCCGTGCTCGAGCACCTCCGCGTGCCGGATCTCGAGCTGCCCGTGGCGCTGCGGGTCGCGCAGCCGCAGGCGCCCGACCAGGTTCTGGCCGAAGTCGAGCGTGATGCCGTCGTCGTCGACCTGCGAGATCGGGGCGACCTCCTCGGTCACCCGCACCGGCTCGCCCTCGTAGGCGACGAGCTCGACGTCCGGCCACGGGAGCTCGCGGACCGGCTCGGCGCCCGCGAGTTCGGCGGCCGGGTCGGCCCAGCCCTCCGGCAGGCCGGCCGCGTCGAAGCGCTCGCCGTCGTAGATGCTCGACGACAGGATCGGGCCGCGCACCGCGGTCCAGTCCGCGTCGGTGCCGATCGTCTCGGAGGAGCCGTCCTCGTAGCGGATCTCGAGCTGCGCGAGCAGCGCGAGGGTGTCGCCCCAGATGTTGCGGGCGCGGCGGTCCCAGCCGAGGCGCGTGCGGTACCAGCCGTCGCCGAGCCAGGCGCCGAGCGCGATGGCGGCGGATCCGTCGGCACCGGTGCCCGCGGCGCGGAGCTGCGCCGTGACATCCGCGGTGACGTAGCGGATGCGCGACGCGTACGAGGTCCAGCCGGGCGCGAGCAGGGCGTCGCCGACCTTGACCCCGTCGATGTCGAGCTCGTGGAGGCCGAGGCTCGCGCTGTGGATCCGCGCGGCGGCGACGGGACCGCGGAGCCGGACCACGCGACGCAGCAGCGCGGGCGGCTGATCGACGCGGGTGTCCTCCGCCCACGGTGCGGCGATGAAGCCGGCGGACCAGTCGGCCCGCTCGAGCAGGCCGGCCTCGATCGCGGTCGGCTCGCTCCATGCGCCCGGGACGCCGTCGGCGCCGACGACGCGGACGCGCACGGTGCTCGACTCGCGGGAGGCGAGCGGAGCGAAGGGCCAGTCCTCGAGCACCCCGGCGGCGGGCTCGATCCTGGCGATCTGCACGGCGCCGTCCGCCGCGGTGCGCTCGACCTCGGCGGCGGTCGGCGACCAGCCCGGCGGCGCCTCGGGCACGGTCCAGGAGAGCCGCGGCGAGGCGGTCCCGATGCCGAGCGGGCGGAGCCGGTGCTCGGCGGCGGGGGCGGTCGGGGTGAGCGGTGCGGTGGGCACGGTGTCCTCCGGGGCACGTCGTCGTGTCGGTCCGTTGAAACGTTACAGAGCGGATTGCTACGACGCAACGCGCGCGCTGACACCGCTGGCGCGCGTCCTCAGCCGCCGGGTCGTGGCAGCGCTACGCCGACAGGTACTGCCGCTCGGCCGCGAGCACCACGTTGGACAGCAGCATCGCGCGGGTCATCGGGCCCACGCCGCCGGGGTTCGGCGACAGCCAGCCCGCGACCTCGGCGACGGCCGGATCGATGTCGCCCGCGAGCTTCGCGCGGCCCGACTCGGTCGTCCCGACGCGGGTGACCCCGACGTCGAGCACCGCGGCGCCCGGCTTGATCCAGTCCGGCTTTACGAGGTGGGGCCGTCCGACGGCCGCGACCACGATGTCCGCCCGGCGCACCTCGGCCGCGAGGTCGGGGGTGCGGGAGTGGGTCAGCGTGACGGTCGCGTCGACGCCCTTCCGCGTGAGCAGCAGGCCGAGCGGACGGCCGACGGTGAGCCCGCGGCCGATCACGACCACGTGCCGCCCGGCGATCGGCACGTCGTGCCGGCGCAGCAGCTCGACGATGCCGGCCGGAGTGCACGGCAGCGGGGTCGCGAGCTCGCCCTCGACCCCGAGCACGAGCTCGCCGAGGTTCTGCGGGTGCAGTCCGTCGACGTCCTTCGACGGGTCGACGGCGACGATCGCGGCGTGCTCGTCCATGCCGGCGGGCAGCGGCAGCTGCACGAGGTAGCCCGTGACGGCCGGATCGGCGTTGAGCCGCGCGATCTCGGCGTGCACCTCGGCCTCGGTGGCGTCGGCCGGCAGGTCGACGCGGATCGACTCGATCCCGACCTCCGCCGAGTCGCGGTGCTTGCCGCCGACGTAGCTGTGCGAGCCCGGGTCGTCGCCGACGAGCAGCGTGCCGAGCCCGGGCACGATGCCCCGCTCGCGGAGGGCGGCCACGCGCACGGCGAGCTCGCCCTTGATGGCAGCGGCCGTGGCCGTGCCGTCCAGTCGGATGGCGGTCATCCCTTCTCCCCTCAGCGCCAGGTGGTGGGCGACTCGAGGCCCGGGTACAGCGGGAACCGGTCCGCGAGGGCCGTCACGCGCTGCCGCAGGGCCGGCACGTCGGGCTCGGACGGGGTGAGGGTGGTCGCGATGATGTCGGCGACCTCCGCGAACTCGGCGTCGCCGAAGCCGCGGGTGGCGAGGGCCGGGGTGCCGATCCGCACGCCCGAGGTGACCATCGGCGGGCGCGGGTCGAACGGCACGGCGTTGCGGTTGACGGTGATGCCGACCTCGTGGAGGAGGTCCTCAGCCTGCTTGCCGTCGAGCGGCGAGTGGCGGAGGTCGGCGAGCACGAGGTGCACGTCGGTGCCGCCGGTGAGCACGTCGACGCCGCCGGCCTTGGCCGCGTCGCTCGTCAGCGCCTGCGCGAGCAGCTGCGCGCCGCGGATGGTGCGCTCCTGGCGGTCGCGGAACTCCGGCTCGGCGGCGAGCTTGAACGCGGTCGCCTTCGCGGCGATGACGTGCATGAGCGGCCCGCCCTGCTGGCCGGGGAACACGTTCGAGTTGAGCTTCTTCGCGATGTCGGCGTCGTCGCTGAGGATGAAGCCGGAGCGCGGGCCGCCGATCGTCTTGTGCACCGTCGAGCTGGTGACGTGCGCGTGCGGCACCGGCGAGGGGTGGAGGCCGGCGGCCACGAGCCCGGCGAAGTGGGCCATGTCGACCCAGAGCTTCGCGCCGACCTCGTCGGCGATCGCCCGGAAGGCGGCGAAGTCGAGCTGGCGGGGGTACGCGGACCAGCCGGCGATGATGACCTGGGGCTTGACCTCGAGCGCCTTCTCGCGCACGACGTCCATGTCCACGAGGAACGTCTCCGGGTCGACGCCGTAGGCGTGCGCCTCGTAGAGCTTGCCGGAGAAGTTCAGCTTCATGCCGTGGGTGAGGTGACCGCCGTGGGCCAGCTCGAGGCCGAGGATGCGGTCGCCGGGCTGCGCGATCGCGCTGAGCACGGCGGCGTTCGCCGACGCGCCCGAGTGCGGCTGCACGTTCGCGAAGCCGGCGCCGAAGAGGCTCTTGGCCCGCTCGATGGCGAGCGTCTCGACGATGTCGACGAACTCGCAGCCGCCGTAGTAGCGGCGGCCCGGGTAGCCCTCGGCGTACTTGTTCGTGAGCACGGAGCCCTGTGCCTCGAGCACCGCGCGCGGCACGAAGTTCTCGCTCGCGATCATCTCGAGGGTGCCGCGCTGGCGGCCGAGCTCCTGCTCGAGGGCGGCGGCGACCTCCGGGTCGACCACGGCCAGGGGTGCAGTGAAACGGGACTGGGGGGCATCGAGCACGTCGGTCACAGGGACTCCTTCTTCAGGCACAGCGGTCTGTGTCGCGGCCCAGGCGTACGGCCGCTTCCGAGTAGGAGTCGCTCCCCGATGGTGACCCATCCGAACGCCAGTCGCGACGCGTCGATCCTAGCGGAGCGAGGTCGCCGACGGGAGCCGGGGGTGTCGCAGACGATCGCGCTCGCCGCCGCTTCGACGGCCGGTAGAACTCATATCTGAGAGCAGATCCTGTCAATCCGCCGAATCGGGCCGCCGCGGAACCGACGGATATCTCATGGGCGAGATACGCTCCCTCGGTGACCGACACCACCACCCTCACCACCGCGACGGGCTCCATCCCCTCCGCCGCACCCCTCCGCGAGGTCGGCGCCCTCATCCGGGGCGCCCGCCAGGGCCGCGGCCTCACGCAGTCGCAGCTCGCCGAGCGCGTGGGCACCAGCCAGAGCGCGATCAACCGGATCGAGCAGGGCGGCCAGAACCTCACCCTCGAGCTGCTGACCCGCATCAGCGCCGCCCTCGACCAGGAGATCGTCTCCATCGGCGGCACCCCGAAGCGCTCGCACCTCCGGGTGCGCGGCGGCGCGACGCTCTCCGGGTCGATCACCGTCAACTCGAGCAAGAACGGCGCCGTCGCGCTGCTCTGCGCGTCGCTGCTCAACCGCGGCGTGACCCGGCTGCACCACGTCGCCCGCATCGTCGAGGTCGACCGGATCATCGACGTGCTGCGCAGCCTCGGCGCCTCCGTCACCTGGAGCGAGGACGGCGAGGTGCTCGAGATCGTCGCACCGGAGCGCCTGCGCCTCGACGCGATCGACGCCGACGCCGCCCGCCGCACCCGCAGCGTGCTCATGTTCCTCGGCCCGCTCAGCGGCCGCTTCGACGAGTTCCGCCTGCCCTACGCCGGCGGCTGCGACCTCGGCACCCGCACGGTCGAGCCGCACCTCATCGCCCTGCGGCCGTTCGGCGTGGACGTGGAGGCCACCAGCGGCTGGTACGACGTGCGCGTCGACCGCGCCGGCCGCGGCACCCGCACCATCGTGCTCACCGAGCGCGGCGACACGGTCACGGAGAACGCGATCCTCGCCGCCGCGGCGAACTCGGGCGAGACCGTGATCCGCAACGCCAGCCCGAACTACATGGTGCAGGACCTCTGCTTCTTCCTCGAGCAGCTCGGCGTCGAGATCTCGGGCATCGGCACCACCACGCTCCGCATCGCCGGCCGTCCGCACCTCGAGGCCGAGGTCGACTACTGGCCGAGCGAGGACCCGGTGGAGGCGATGACCCTCCTCACGGCCGGCATCGTCACCGGATCGACCCTCACGGTCACGCGCGCGCCGATCGAGTTCCTCGAGATCGAGCTCGCGACGCTGGCGGAGATGGGCCTCCGCTTCGACGTCAGCGCCGAGTACCCGGCGGCGAACGGCCGCACCCGGCTCGTCGACATCACGGTGCACCCGTCGGAGCTGCGCGCGCCGATCGACAAGATCCACGCGATGCCGTTCCCGGGCCTCAACATCGACAACCTGCCGTTCTTCGTCATCATCGCCGCGATGGCGGAGGGCACGACGCTCGTGCACGACTGGGTCTACGAGGGCCGGGCCATCCACCTGCTCGACCTGACCCGGCTCGGGGTCGACCTCACGCTGCGCGACCCGCACCGCCTCGACGTCGCCGGCCCGGCGCACCTGTCGGGCGCCGAGGTCAGCTGCCCGCCGGCGCTGCGGCCCGCGGTCGTCATCCTGCTCGCGATGCTCGCGGCGAAGGGCGAGAGCGTGCTGCGCAACGTCGACATCATCGCCCGGGGGTACGAGGACCTGCAGGCGCGCCTGGTGTCGCTCGGCGCGTCGATCGAGACCTTCCGGGACTGATCGCCTCGGCCGCACGAGATCCGATGGCTGAGTAGCCCCGAAGGACGAGGGGCGTAGAGCGCATCCTCAGCCATCGGAGCGGGGCTCCCCTTCGACAGGCTCAGGGATCCGAGGTCACCCGCACCAGCCGCACGAAGCGCACCGTCAGGTCGTCCGCGCCGTCGGCGAGCGCGATGCGCAGGCGCGGACCGGCGGCGGATGACGCCCCGGCGAGCGCGCCGTCCGGCAGCGAGATCGTCGCGGTCTTCTCGACCCCGTCGCCCGTCCGCTCGACCGGCGCCGAGTCACCCGCCGCGGTCGACACCGAGAACGAGCCCGAGCCGCGGTCGGTGTACGTCACCTTGAGCAGCACCCGGCCGGTGCCGGCCGCCGCCGCGAACCGCGGGTCGACGTCGAACGCGAGCCCGGTGTCGCCGCCCGCGGCATCCGTCGTCAGCCCCTCGTAGGCCGTGCCGTCGTCCTGCTCGAGCACGTCCCGGTGCACGTCGTCCTTACTCCGGTGCGCCACCGATCCGGGCTCGTCGACCTGCACGAGCCAGCGCTCGAGGTTGCGCACGTAGGGGCGGTCGCCCCAGTCCGACGCCGCGGCGAAGGGCGTCCGGTCGCCGCCGTTCGCGTCCGACCAGTAGGTGTCCTCCGCGTCGCGCAGATCCGCCCAGGCGTCGGCGGAGGTGCCGGCCGTCTGGCCCAGCGACAGCCGCACCCAGTCCCAGTGCCCGGCGTACGGCCCGAGGTAGGAGTCGGTCGGCACCACGTACATCCAGTTCATCCGCAGCTGCAGCGCCTTGAGGTTCGACTGCCGCACCGCGTAGTACGGGTCGTCGGTGTCGTAGCCGCACGCGGTGTAGCACTCGTTCTCGGTCGCGACGACGCGGGTGCCGTCGTGGATCGGGAGGCGCTCGTCGACGACGAGGTGCCCGTCCGGCTGCACGTGCGATCCGTAGGACGGCGCCTCGGAGAGGTGGAAGTTCGCGAGCTCGGTGATGCCGGTGCGGATGCCGAGCCCTGCGTCGACGGCCTTCGCCGCGAGCGGGTCCTCCTTCGCCCCGAACGGGCCGAACGGGTAGTCCTCGCCGGTGAAGACGAGCTTCGACGCGTACGGGCCGAACAGCCCGGCCAGGTCGGTCCAGGCGTGCGCGTACCAGGACGAGTACTGCGCCCAGTCCAGGTCGCCGGTGTCGACCGCCTGGCCGATCACGTCGTAGTCGAACTCGGCCCAGGTGAAGGCGCCCGGCACGTAGACGAAGCGGAGGTGCGGATCGGCCGCCAGCCCGTCGTCGACGAACAGCCGCCGGTAGGTGTCGAGCAGCTTCGACCAGACGCACTCGTCCCAGATCGGCAGGTGGCGCTGCCCGTCGTAGTCGGGCCCGTAGGTGCTCACCCCGCAGGCGGTCTGCACCCAGGCGGGCGCCCACTGCTTCGCACTCGCGAACACGCGCATCCAGTAGTCGCCCTGCGTGCCCTCCGGCGACTCGGCGAGCTGGTCGGCGAGCCCGTCGAGGTGCATCCCCTCGGCCTCGCCCGTCGTGGTCCGGTCGATCGCGGCGCCCTCCGAGGGCTGCAGCTGCCGCCAGGTCACGTCGACGCTGCGCACGTCGACGTGCGTCGCGGCGTCCGCCGACTCGGAGAAGAACCCGGAGTTCGCGGCCGGCCGCACCCAGTCGGGCAGTGTCCAGTCGTCGCCGACCTTCACGACCACGCCGCCCGGACCGGGGTCGACCAGCGCGCCCGAGGCTCCCGGCCCGCTCGTGCGGCTCGCGGACGGCGACGGATGCGGTGCGGGCGTGGTGCAGCCGGCCGCCAGCGCGGCCGCGGCGAGCGCCGCGAGCGCGCCGACGACGCGCGGGAGCCGCGCCCTCACGCGAGGACCCGGGCGGGGACGACGCGGATGCGCGCCGCGGCCTTCGCGACCTCGCCGCCGTCGAAGCGCCCGGCTCCGGGCATCCGGGTGTTCGCGCTCCCGGCCGCGGAGGCGAGCAGCAGCGCGTCCGCCATCCCCTCGCCGCGCTCGAAGCCGACGAGGAGCCCGGCGAGGAAGCTGTCGCCGCTGCCGATCGCGTACCGCCCGGGCTCGGGGTCGGGTGCGGCCGACCAGGCGCCGTCCTCGTCGATCGCGACCGCACCGGCCGCGCCGTCGGTGATGACGACCGCGCCGCCGGTGCGGCGCCGCACCGCCGCCGCCAGCGCCGGGAGGTCGGCGCCCGGGTCGGTGCGCACGAGCTCGGCCGCCTCGGACCGGTTGATCTTCAGCAGGTCGGGGGCGACCCGGTCGAGCAGCTCGTCGAGGTCCGGTCCGCTCGAGTCGACCGCGATGCGCGCGCCCGCGCGACGGCGCTCGGCGAGCAGCTCGGCCATGCGCGAGCCGGAACCCGGCGGCATCCGGCCGCTCACGGCGATCCAGTCCGCGGGGCGAGCCGACGCGGCGCCGACGAGCGCGTCCCAGGCGCCCGGCCCGAGCGGCATTGCCGGCTCGTAGAACTCGGTCGGGTCGCCGTGCTCCGGGATCGCGGACACGCACTCCCGGGTGGGGCTGTCGGCAGGCACGGTCGTGACGCGGATGCCGGACTGGCGGGCGAGGTCCGCCACGAGGTCGCCCATCGGGCCGCCCAGCACGGCGACCACCCGGACCGTGCCACCGAGCTGCACGGCGGCGCGGGCCACGTTGAGCCCCTTGCCGCCGGCCGACCGGATCACGTCGCGGGGCCGGTGGATGGCGCCGACCCGCACCTCGTCGAGCAGGTAGGTGACGTCGAGCGCCGGGCTCGGCGCGAGGACGAGGATCACCGGTCCATCCTCACCCGCGCAGGCCGGAGAAGGTCATCGTCTGCACGAACTGCTTCTGCGCGAACAGGAAGAACAGGATCAGCGGCAGGGTGGCGACGACGTTCCCCGCCATGAGCAGCTGCCACTCCGTCTGCCGTGTGCCCTGGAAGTTCGCCAGCCCGAGCTGCAGCGTGTACGCGCTCTGCTCGTTGATCGCGATGAGCGGCCAGACCAGGTCGTTCCACGAGCCGAGCAGGGTGAAGATGGCGAGCGTGGCGAGCGCCGGCTTCGCGAGCGGGAGCACGATCCGGAAGAACACCTGCCAGCGGTTCGCCCCGTCGATCATCCCGGCCTCCTCGAGCTCCGCGGGCAGCGAGAGGAAGAACTGCCGCATGAGGAAGATGCCGAACGCGGTGGCGAGCCACGGCACGATCGCCGCGCCGAGCGTGTTCGTGAGGCCGAAGCGCGAGAACAGGATGTAGGTCGGCACCATGAGCAGCTGCGTCGGCACCATGATCGTCGCGAGGATGAGGAAGATGCCCGCCGTGCGGCCGCGGAAGCGGAGCCGCGCGAAGCCGTAGCCCGCGAGTGAGCAGAGCACGAGGTGCGACGCGATGCCGGAGGCGGACACGATCACGGTGTTGAGCAGCCAGCGCAGCACGTCGGACTTCGTGAACAGCTCGACGAACCCGTTGAACTCGAGCCGCGACGGCACGAACGGCGGCGGGAACCTCACCAGGTCCGCCGCGGGCGACAGCGCCGCCAGGAACATCTGCAGGAACGGGATGAGGAACAGGATCGCGACGGGCATCAGCACGAGATGCCATCCGCTGATCCGGATCCGGCGCCGCTGCGGGGCGCGGCCGGACGCGACCGTCGCCGTGCGCGACCGCGTCGTCCTGGCCCGGGACGCGGCCTCGGCCGTGCTCGTCGCCGTCATGCTCGCCCCGCTCACGCTCGCCCCGCTCACTAGAAGGCCTCCATGCCGCGGCGCCGCGAGTAGATGACGACGCCGATCGTGATGAGCAGGGTGATCGCGAACAGCACCCAGGCCGCCGCGGAGCCGTAGCCGAAGTCCGCCTCGTGGAAGGCCTTCTGGTACAGGAAGAACACGATCGTCGTCGTGGAGTCGAGCGGGCCGCCGCGGGTCGTCACGAAGACGAGGTCGAACAGCTGGACCGCCTGGATGGTCTGCCACACGACGGTGAAGATGGTGATCGGCGTCAGGTGCGGCCAGACGATCCGCCAGAACGTCTGCCAGCGGTTCGCCCCGTCGAGGCGGGCCGCCTCGAGCAGCTCCCCCGGCACGTCCTGCAGGCCGGCGAGGTAGATGACCGTCGTGAAGGCCGCCGAGCCCCACAGCGACATGATCGCGATCACGATCATCGCCTGGTTCTCGTCCTGCAGCCATCCCGGCGTCGGCAGGTGCACGGTGCGGAGCACGTTGTTGATGAGCCCGTACTGCGGATCGAACAGGTAGGTCGAGAGGATGCCGGTGGCCGCCGCCGACGCGACGAACGGGACGAAGATCGCGGTGCGGTAGAAGCCGATCAGCCGGATGCGGCGGTTCAGCGCGACGGCGAGGAACAGCCCCGCCAGCACCGACGCCGGCACGAACAGCGCTGTGTACAGGCCGGTGTGGGCGATCGCGTCGTGGAACTCGGAGTCGGTCACCAGGCCGGTGAAGTTCGCGCCGCCGACGAACACGGGATCGGTGAAGCCGTCCCAGCTCTGCAGCGACAGGATGAACGACCAGATCGCCGGGAAGATCGACAGGCCGAGCACCACGACGGTGCCGGGGAGCACGAACAGCCACCCCGAGAGCCCGTCGCGGAGCTCGCGCCGCAGCCGCGCCCGCCGGCGGGAGCCGCCCGGCGCCGGCCCGGTCGGGGCGGCGCCGGCCGACCCGACCGGAGCGGAGATCGTGGTCATCGGGCTACTTCTTCGCCAGCGCCTGGTCGGCCTGCTGCTGCGCCGTCTCGAGCGCCTCCTTCGGCGTGCCCTTGCCCTGCAGCACCTGCGAGATGGCCTTCCCGATCGCGGTCGACAGCCCCGCGTAGCCCTTCACGGTCGGCCGGGCGGTCGTGGCGTTCGACACGTTGTCGGCCAGCAGCGCCAGACCCGGGAACTCCTGGTCCTGCTGCTTGAAGAAGTCGCTGTCGACCTCGGAGCTGCGCAGCGGCAGGTTGCCGAACTTGACGTTCCACTTCAGGTCGATCTCGGCGGAGGTCAGCCACTTGGTGAACTCGTACGACCAGTAGGAGCGGTTCGCGTCCTTGTGGTCGAAGAGGGTCCAGAGGTCGGGGCCCGACACGGTCTGGTGGCTGCCGTCGGTGCTCGGCAGCAGCGTGACGCCGTAGTCGGTCTTGCCCTCCTTGAGCGGCGTGAGCTGCCAGGGCCCGGAGGTCATCATGCCGATCCGGTTCGAGATGAAGAGCTTGTCGAACTTCACGTCCGTCTGGTCGAGGTACACGCTCTTGTCGGTCACGGCCATGTCGCGCAGGAACGTGAGCGACTTCACGCCGGCGTCGGAGGCGAACTCCGCCTTCGTCTGATCGTCGTTGAGGATCGACCCGCCGTTCTGCCACAGGTGCGGCCAGAACTGCCAGGTGGTCTCCTCGGATCCCGAGACGGAGTAGCCGTAGCCGTAGGTGCCGTTCGCGGTGTTCGTCAGCTTCTTGGCGGCGGCGCGGAAGTCGTCCCAGGTCCAGTCCTCGGTCGGGTAGTCGACGCCCGCGTCGTCGAAGACGGTCTTGTTGTAGAAGAGCGCGATGTCGTCGACGACCGCGGGGAAGCCGATCGTCTTCTCGCCGGTCGGCTGCGCGGTCTGGCGGGCGGCTCCGGAGAACTCGTCCCACTTCACGTCGGGCTCGGCCACCTGCTCCGAGATGTCCTGCGTGCGGCCCGAGGCCTCGAGCTGGCTCGCCCAGGACCCGAAGGCGTAGGAGACGTCGGGGTACGTGTTCGAGGCGAACCCGGCCGAGAGCTTCTGCAGCAGCCCGTCGGTCGACGACGCACCCGACTGCACGTCGATCGTGACGTTCGGGTGCTCCTTCTCGAAGTCCTTCGCGAGGCCCTCGAGGATCTTCTCGGCCGTGTCGGCCTGCCCGGTCCACCAGGTGATCTTGACGTCGGCCTTCTTGTCGAGCGTCGTCGTGCCGCTGCTCGAGCCGGCGCAGCCGGTGAGCCCGGCCGCGGCGAGTCCGACGGCCACGGCGACCGCCGCGAGCCGGCGGATCGGGGAAGAGGGGGTGGGGCTCATGCGGACTCTCCTTGGTCGGTGCGGCGGTGCAGGGCGGTGGAGCGCTGTGGGTCGTGCGGGTCGTGCGGGTCGTGCGGGTCGTGCGGGTCGTGCGGGTGGGGCGGTCGGGTCAGCCGAGGATGATCGAGCGCGTCAGGTGGCGCGGGTGGTCCGGGTCGAGCCCGCGGAGCTCGGCGACGGCGACCGCGAGGCGCTGCGCCTGCACGAGCTCGACGAGCGGGTCAAGCGTGCCCGGCACGACGCGGGCGCCGGTGCGCTCGATGTCGGCGACGAGGCCGGCGTCGGCCGAGCCGAGCATCCAGACCAGCGAGCCCTCGTGGGCGACGGCGAGCGGTCCGTGCCGGTAGTCGAGCAGCGGATACGACTCCGACCAGGCCTGCGCCGCCTCGCGGATCTTCAGCGCGGCCTCCTGCGCGAGTCCGTAGGTCCAGCCGGTGCCGAGGTAGACGAAGTGGTCGAGCGTGCTGACGTCGATGTCGAGCGGCACGGCGAGCGCCGCCTCGGCGCTCGCGATCACCGGGGCGACGTCCTCGCCGAACGCGGCGCGGAGCAGCACGAGGAACGTGGTGGGGAACCGGGTCTGCACCACGGACTGCTCGTCGGCGAAGTCGAGCACGAGCAGGTCGTCGACGAGCGACGCCACCGGCGAGTCGGCGACGCCGGTGACGGCGACCGTGCGCACGCCCGCCGGCAGCGCGGCGAGCGCATCCAGGACCTCGGTGGTGGTGCCCGATCGGGTGAGCACCACCACGCGGTCCCAGTCGCGCCAGGCGCGGGGCTCGGAGGCGTAGCCGGCGTCGGTGGGGCCGAGGCCGGCCGCCTCGCGGAGGTGAGCGAACGACTCCGCGACGAACGCCGAGGTGCCGCAGCCGAGCACCAGGATCCGCTCGCCCGGCGCGGCCAGGAGGTCGCGGGTGCGGTCGACCAGGTCGAGCGCGGTCGTCCAGGTGGCGGGCTGGCTGGCGATCTCGTCGGCGGTGATGCTCATCGGGTCTCCGATTTCGTGGTGCGAGGCGCCCTCCGGCGGCCGTGGTGGGGTCAGTGTGCCCCAGGACTGATCGTTCGGTCATTCCGATGCGCGAAACGCGCATTCCGAATGCGCGTTCGCGCCGTCGAGCGGCGCGCTGCTACTTCAGACCCGAGAACGCCAGGCCGTCGATCACCCGGCGCTGGAGCACGATGAACAGGACGAGCACCGGCGCCATGGCGAGCATGCTCGCGGCCATGATGACGGGGTAGTCGGTGTTGTTCTTGTCGGAGACGAGCGTCGCCAGACCCGCCGAGAGCGGCATCTGGTCCTGGAACGTCGAGACGACGAGCGGCCAGAGCAGCTCGTTCCACGACCACAGCGACGCGGTGATGGCGAGCACGACGATGCTCGGCCGTGCGAGCGGCAGCATGACGGTCCAGAAGATGCGCGGCGGAGACGCGCCGTCGAGGCGCGCAGCCTCCTCGAGCTCGACCGGCAGGTCGAGGAACGCGGTGCGCATGAGGAACGTGCCGAAGGCGCTGAACAGCCCCGGCGCGACGATCCCCGCGATCGTGTTGAGCAGGCCGAGGCCCTGCACGATCTGGTACTGCGAGATCAGGTAGGCCTGCGAGGGCACCATGAGGATCGACAGGGTCAGCGCGAGCAGCACACCACGACCGCGGAACCGCATCCTGGCGAATGCGTAGCCCGCGAGCGTGCAGAGCACGATCTGCGCGAGGGTGCGGATGACCGTGATCTCGACCGATGTCGCCAGCTGCGAGAAGAACGGCAGCCGCTCGAACACCGCCGCGTAGTTCTGCCACTGCGGCACGCTCGGCCAGAAGTGCGGCACGACGCTCTGCACTTCGCCGCGGGTGGAGAGCGACATGATCAGCTGCCACAGGAACGGGAACGCCATGACGAACCCGCCGACGCCGAGCACGACGTGCGCGAGCGCGTTCGAACCCGTCCGCCGGCCCCGTCGGCGGCGTGCGGAGGGCGGGGCGGGCACCGCCGCGAGCTCACTCACCGGACGCCCACCTCCGCTGGAGTCGGAACTGCAGCAGGGTGATCGCTCCGATGATCACGAACACCAGCATCGCGATCGCGGCCGCGTAGCCCTTCTCGTTGTCGACGAATCCGGCCTGGTAGAACCAGTACACGAGCGTCATGGTCTTCGGCAGCGCCGGGTTGCTCGCGCCCATGATCGCGTAGAGCAGATCGAAGAGCTGGAAGCTCGTGATGACGGTGATGACGGTCACGAACAGGATGCTCGGCGCGAGCAGCGGCACGGTCACCGAGCGGAACTGCCGCCAGCGGCCGGCGCCGTCGAGCTGCGCCGCCTCGTAGAGGTCGGCGGGGATCGACTTCAGCCCGGCCGACAGCACGATCATCGAGAACCCGAGCGACGACCAGAGCCCGACGATGCCGACCGCGGTGATCGCCCAGCCGGGCGTGCTGATCCAGTAGGGCCCGTCGATTCCGACGAGTCCGAGCAGCCAGTTCACGACGCCGTAGTCGCCGCTGAAGATGATGCGCCACACCATCGACACCGCCGTGGGCATCGCCACGTAGGGCAGGAAGAACAGCACGCGGTAGAGGGCCGCGAAGCGCAGGCCCGGCCGGTTCAGCAGGCTCGCCAGCCCGACCGCCAACGGCACGCCGAGGAGCACGATCGCGGTGTAGACGAGCGTGTTGACGATCGCGGACGGCAGGTCCGGGTCGGTGACGATCCGCGCCCAGTTCGCGAGCCCCACCCACGTGGTCCCGCCGAAGACTCCCCACTCGGTGAAGGAGTAGTACAGGGTCTGCACGATCGGCCAGAGGTAGAAGACCGCGATGCCGAGCATGAGCGGCGTCACGAACAGCCAGGGCCATGCGCCGTCCCGTCGTCGCGCCGATGCCGCCGCGCGCCCGCGGCCGGTCCTCACGATCCGAGGACCGGCCGCGGGGCGCGCCCCGACCGAGGAGGAGGTCACTGCTCCTTCTCGAGCAGCGCCGTCATCTGACTCGCCAGATCCTTCGTCACCTCGGCGACCGGCTTGTCGCCGGAGAACGCGTCGGGCAGCAGCTTCGTCTCGAGTGCGTTCCACGCCGCGCTGTTCTTGGACACGGGCAGCGGCACCGCGTAGTCGACGGCGTCGAGGAACACCTGCAGATCGGCACCGGGGAGGGAGTCGACGAAGGCGCTCTGCGTGCCGGTGAACGCCGGGATCACAGCGCCCATGTCGCCCTGCTGCTCCTGCGCCGCCTTGCTCGCGAGGTAGACCTGCAGCGCGCGGGCGGCCTGCATGTTCTTGCTGTTCGCCGCGACGACGTTGCTGACGCCGTGGATGACGGTCGCCTGCTTCTCGCCGCGCGGCAGCGGTGCGACCTTGACCACGTCCTTGACGTCGGACTCGCCGATCGCGGCCCGGAACCAGCTGCCGCCGTAGTACATCGCGACCTTGCCCGACGTGAACCACTGATCGGCCGGGGTGTCGGTGAGCTGCTGGACGCTCGGGGAGGCGCCGCTGGCGATCAGATCCGTCCAGAACTGGATGCCCTGCTGATCCGCCGCGCTGGCGTAGCCCGACTTCGCGCCGTCGACCACCGACCCGCCGGCCTGGAAGATCGTGTTGTAGTACGTCGTCTGTCCGTCCATGCCGGCCGCGACGCCGTAGACGCCCTCGCCCTCGAGCTTCTGCGACACGGTGCCGGCGGCCTGCTTGAGGTCCGCCCAGGTCCAGTCGGCGGTCGGCGCGGCGACACCGGCCTGCTCGAGCAGCGCCGTGTTGTACCAGAGGCCGATGGTGTCGAAGTCCTTGGGCACGCCGTACTGCACGCCGTCGAGCTGATAGAGGTCGACGAGGGCCGACGGGTAGTCCTTCGTGTCGATGTAGCCGCCCTTCACCTCGCTGGTGATCGGCGCGACCTTGCCGTTGGAGGCGTAGAGCTGGAAGTTCGGGCCGTTGAGCCAGAACAGATCCGGCAGCGTGTCGCTCGACGCCTGGGTCTGGATCTTCGTCCAGTACGTCTCCCACGGCGTCACGTTCAGCTTGACGTCGATGTCCGGGTACTCCTTGTTGAACCCGGCGATGTTCGCCTCGATCGCCTTCTGCTGCGACGCGTCCCAGAACGCGTACGTGATCGTGGCCTTCAGGTCCTTCGCCGGCGGCTCGTAGTCGGCCGACGAGGTCGTCCCGCCGCCCGACGAGCATCCGGCGACGAGGGACAGGACACCGGCGACGATGGCCGCGGCGAGCGCGGTGCGTCCTCGGCGACCGGAGCGGAGTGGGATGCGCATGAGGGTGGCGCCCTTTCGGCCTCGGTGGAGCGGGGATGAATGGCGACGATGCTTCCGCCGACCGGGCGAATGGACAATAAATCGCGCGAAACGCGCAGAACGAGTGACCGATCCGCGCTCTTCTGTGGTCGGGCCGCGCGCTCGCGTGGTGGGATGCACGCATGGACGCGACCGGATCGAGCCGCAGCTGGGAGGAGCTCCGCGAGCTCCGGGTCGTCGAGTGGACGCCCGAGCAGCAGCTGCGGCCGCCCGTCACCGCGGTCGAGCGGCCCGCGTTCCCCGCCATCGACATCCACAACCACCTCGGCCGCTGGCTCACCGGCGACGGCTCCTGGATGATCGACGACGCGGCGGCGCTCGTCGCACTGCTCGACGAGGCCGGGGTCGAGACGGTCGTGAACCTCGACGGCATGTGGGGCGAGGAGCTCAGCGAGAACGTGGCGCGCTACGACCGCGCGTTCCCGGGCCGGTTCCTCACGTTCTGCCAGCTCGACTGGGCGTCGCTGTCCGAGTCGGCGCCCGCCCGTCCGGGCGCCGCCGCCGACGACCCGGCCGTGCTCGGCGATCCGGTCGTCGTCGCGCTGATCGCCGCCCTCGACGACTGCGCCGCGCGCGGCGCACGCGGGATCAAGGTGTGGAAGAGCCTCGGGCTCACGTTCCGCGACGCGTCCGGTGCACTCGTGCTGCCCGACGACCCGCGCGTGATCGCGGTGCTGCGGCACGCGGGCGGGCTCGGGCTGCCGGTGCTCATCCACACGGCCGATCCGATGGCCTTCTTCGCGCCGCTCGACGAGCGCAACGAGCGGCTCGACGAGCTGCTGATCATGAAGGAGTGGTGGTTCGGCGACCGCGACGTGCACCCGACGTTCGAGCGGCTGCTCGACGCGCACGCCGCCCTCGTCGCCGCGTGCCCCGGCACCTCGTTCATCGGCGCGCACTTCGGCTGCGCCGCCGAGGACCTCGACCGCGTCGAGCGGATGCTCGAGGCCACGCCGAACTACACGGTCGACATCGCGGGACGGATGGCGGAGCTCGGCCGTCAGCCTCGTCGCCTCCGCGCGCTGCTGGACCGGCATCCGGACCGGGTGCACTTCGGCACCGACATCTTCCCCGCGACGCTCGTGCAGTACCGCCTGCACTACCGGTTCCTCGAATCCTTCGACGAGGCGTTCGAGTACGCGCCTGGCGAGCCGATCCCGCCGCAGGGCCGCTGGACCGTCTCGGGGCTGGGTCTGCCGGCCGAGGTGCTCGAGCGGGTCTACCGGGGCAACGCATTGCGGGTGCTCGGGCTCGACTAGCCGGTCCGCCGCCCGCGACCCGGTGCGGCAGGATGAGCGCATGACCGGCCGGATCATGCTGCTCGACACCGCCTCGCTCTACTTCCGCGCGTTCTACGGGGTGCCGGACACGGTCCGCTCCCCCGCCGGCGAGCCGGTCAACGCCGTCCGTGGCCTGCTCGACATCGTCGCGCGGCTCGTCTCGGAGTTCCGGCCGGAGCGGCTCGTCGCCGCCTGGGACGACGACTGGCGCCCGGCCTGGCGCGTCGAGCTGATCCCGTCGTACAAGGCCCACCGCGTGGCGGCCGAGCCGGCGCCGGGCGAGTCCGTCGAGGAGGTGCCCGACCTGCTCTCCCCGCAGGTGCCGGTGATCGCCGAGCTGCTCGCGGTGCTCGGCGTGCCGGTGATCGGCGCGGACGGCTGCGAGGCAGACGACGTGATCGGCACGCTGACCGCCCGCGCCGACGCGCCCGTCGACATCGTCACCGGCGACCGCGACCTGTTCCAGCTCATCGACGACGCGCGCGGTGTGCGCGTGCTCTCGACGATCAAGGGGATGCGCAACCTCGAGGTCATCACCGGCGAGACCGTGCGGGCCAGGTACGGCGTCGGACCCGAGCAGTACGCGGACTTCGCGACCCTCCGCGGCGACACCAGCGACGGGCTGCCGGGCGTCGCCGGCATCGGCGAGAAGACGGCCGCGAGCCTGCTCGCCGAGCACGGCGACCTGGACGCGATCCGCGCCGCGGCCGCCGATCCGGAGGCCGCGCTCGGCGCGCGGGTCCGCGCGAACCTCGCCGCCGCATCCGACTACCTCGACGTCGCGCCGCGGGTCGTGCGCGTGCTCGCCGACGCGGAGCTGCCCGGCACCGGCGACGACCGCGTCCGTCCGGTCGAGGGCGAGCGCGCCGACCGGCTCGAGGAGCTCGCCGAGCGGTGGGGCCTGGGAAGCTCGGCCGAGCGGGTGCGGGCGGCCTTCGCCGGCTGAGGGCGCCCCGCGCGCGCTCCGGCGGCCGGCGCTCAGGGCAGCAGCCGGAGCAGCCCCTCCACCTCGGCCTGCATCGCCGCCCGCGACGCCGCGAGCGCCGCGCGCGGGTCGACCGCGTCGGGACGCTCGTCCAGGGCGGCGCGCAGCGCCGCCGTGCCCGCCACGTTGAGCGCGGTGCCGACGTTGATCTTGCGGATGCCCGCCCGCGCCGCCGCGACGAGGGCCTCGTCGGGCACGCCGGACGACCCGTGCAGCACGAGCGGCACCGGCACGGCCGCCGCCAGCCGGGCGACGAGCTCGAGGTCGAGGTCCGCGGTCCGCGAGGTCATCGCGTGCGAGCTGCCGACCGCCACGGCCAGCGCGTCGACGCCGGTCGCGGCGACGAAGGCCACGGCCTCCGCCGGGTCGGTGCGGACGCCCGGCGCGTGCGCGCCGTCCTTCCCCCCGACCTCCCCGAGCTCCGCCTCGACCCAGACGCCGGCCGCGTGCGCGCGCGTCGTGAACGCGGCCGTCTCTGCCACGTTCGCGTCGTAGTCGAGCCGGGCGGCATCCACCATGACTGACGACAGCCCGACCCCGTCGGCGATCGCGAGCGCGCGGTCGAGCAGCGCGGCATCCTGCACGTGGTCGAGATGCAGGGCGACCAGGGCATCCGCCGACTCCGCGAGCGCGCGCACCGCGACCAGGAGCGGCCGCGGGTCGCCGCCGTGGAAGCCCGTCGCGTTCTCGGAGAGCTGCACGATCACGCCGACGCCGGTGGACGCCGCCGCGCCGACGATCGCCTCCGCGTGCTCGAGCGTGATCGCGTTCACGGCCGCGACCGCTCCGCCGCGTGCCGCCGCGGCGGCGACGAGGTCGCCCGAGCGTGCGAGCGTCACGGCAGCACCAGCTCCACGTCGCCGCCGAGCGACGTCGGCAGCACGGCGCGGTGCGCCTCGAGCATGGCGTCGACGAGCTGCCAGATCCGCTCCGGCGTCAGCGACGACGACGCGTTCGGGTCCGCGAGCACAGCCTGGCGCACGAGATCGGTGGAGCCGGTGCGCGCCGCCTCGATCGCGAGCTCCGCGACCGAGAGGTAGTCGCGGTTCAGCGCGGCGCCCTGCGGCGGGATCGAGCCGACCGCGAGCGGCGTGACCCCCGAGGCGTCCACCCGGGCGGGCACCTCGACGACCGCGCCCTGCGGCAGGTTGTCGATGAGCCCGCGGTTGACGACGTTCGCGTGGATCTCGCGCTCGGTGCCGGTGAGCATCGAGTGGATGATCTGCGGCGCGTACTCCGCGGCACCCGTCTCGAGCTCGAGCGGGGCACCGGAGGCGAGCGCCTCCTGGGCGGCGTGGTACTCGGCGACGTTGTCCTCGGAGATGCCGAGGTACTCCAGCGGCCGGAGCCGGAAGCGCTCGATCTGCTCGTCCGAGCGGAGGAACCACGACAGGTACTCCGACGAGTGCTCGCTCGTCTCCGTCGGGTAGAAGCCGATGCGGCGGAAGATCTCGACGCGCACGCGGCGCTCCAGCTCCGGATCCGCCGCGATCGCCTCGCGGAGCCGCGGGTACAGCGACTCGCCGTCGCGCGACCACTCGGTCAGCCAGGCCTGGTGGTTGACGCCGGCGGCGCGGAACGTGGTGCCCTCGAGCGGCACGCCGACCAGCTCGCAGAGGTCGTTCACCGTCCAGTAGACGCTGTGGCACAGCCCGACGGCCTTGAGCTGCGGGGCGACGACCGAGAGCCACCAGATGTTCATCGCCATCGGGTTCGTGTAGTTGAGGAACCACGCGTCGGGGCAGAGCTCGAGCATGTCGCGTGCGATGCCGGACAGGACGGGGAACGTGCGCAGGGCGCGGAACACGCCGCCGACACCCGTGGTGTCGCCGATCGTCTGGCGCAGCCCGAAGGAGGCGGGCAGCTCGAGGTCGATGCGGGTGGCGTCGATGCCGCCCACCTGGATCATGTTCACGACGAAGTCCGCGCCGGCGAGCGCCTCCCGCCGGTCCGCCGCGGCGACGATGTCGACCGGTCGGCCGAACCGCTCCGAGACCTGGTGGGCCGTGCCGACGGCGACCGCCAGGCGGTCCGGATCGATGTCGTGGAGCACGAGGGTGAGGCGCGGCAGGTCGTCGTAGGCGAGCAGGTCCGCGACCAGCTGGCGGGTGAAGACGACGCTGCCGGCACCGACGAAGACGATGCGGGTCATGCCCCGATGATCGACGCGACTGATCGTTTCGCGCAACATTCTGCGCGTATCGCGAGCCATGTGCGCATAATGACTGCACACTTCGCGAGCGGTGCCGCCAGCGCCCGCAGCCGCGGAAGCGACGGCGCACCAGCGGAAGGCGGAGCGGATGACGATCTCGACCCCGGAGCGCCCGGCCGCGTCCGGCAAGCGCTCCCGTCGCATGCTCGCCATCCTCGAGCTGCTCGCCGAGCAGGAGAGCATCGAGCTCGACGACCTGGCCGACCGGCTCCGGGTCTCCGCCGCCACCGCGCGGCGCGACCTCGCCGACCTCGCCGACCAGCGCCTGCTGCTGCGCACCCACGGCGGCGCCCGGGCCGTCGACTCCCGCAGCGAGCTGCCCGTGAGCCTCCGCGACACCCGCAACCAGGAGGCGAAGCGCGCGATCGCCGCGGTCGTCGCCCAGATGATCCCGCGGCACCGCTACGCGATCGCGCTGAGCGGCGGCACGACCACCGCCTCCGTCGCCCGCGCGCTCGCCGGCCACGGCGAGCTGACGATCGTCACCAACTCCCTCACCATCGCGCAGCTCGTGACCAGCCATCCGCAGCTCAAGGTGATCATGACGGGCGGCTCGCTGCGGCACGAGTCGCTCGAGCTCGTCGGCGTGCTGGCGGAGAACACGTTCAAGGCGATCAATCTCGGCATGGCCGTGCTCGGCACCGACGGCATCAGCGCCGCGGGCGGCGTCACCACGCACGACGAGACCGAGGCGCGCACCAATACGGCGATGGTCGAGCACGCCCAGCGCGTGATCGTCGTCGCCGACGGCAGCAAGGTCGGCCGCGCCGTGCTGGCGCCGGTCGCGGGACTCGATCAGGTGGACCTGCTCGTGACCGACGACAGCGCCGATCCGGAGGCCGTCGCCGAGCTCCGCGCCGCCGGCCTCGAGGTGCGGATCGTGCCGCTCGCTCAGACACCGGGTGGCGGCGGCTCGTCGAACCGGAGCAGCCAGCCGACTCGTTCGGCCTCCCAGCCCGCGTCGGCGTAAGCGCCGGGGAACAGCCGGCCCCACGACCCGGCGCGCGCGATGACCGCGAGCCGCCAGGCGAGCCTCGCGCCCTCGAGCAGATCGGCTCGAGGCGCGTCGGCCGTCCAGGGCTCGAGGTATGCGTCGCGCAGGCGGGGCACGGCATCCGCGCCGAACAGGACGGCGGCCCGCTCGAGCGGCACCCGGAGGCTCGCGAGGGGATGGGATACCGCCGCGTCGCCCCAGTCGAAGACGGTGAGCCCGTCGTGCTCCCCCACCAGCACCTGGCCGTCGTGCAGGTCCGCGTGATCGAGCGAGTCCGGGAGGCCGAGACCGGCGAGGGCCGACGCCGCGTCCGCGACGCGCGGGGCGACTCGGATGAGACGACCGCGCAACTCGTCAGGCGTCGACGGCGGGAGGCGCGCGACGATGCGATCGAACACGGTCGGCAGCGACGACGTGCGCGAATCCGGCACCCCGAGCGCGAGCAGCTCCGCGACCCGGTCGGCGAGATCGCGCTGCAGCTCCGCATAGCCGGCGAGCATCCGCTCCCACATCGCCGGATCCGGACGCCGTTTCCGCAGCAGCTCGCCGCCGTCCGGCAGCAGCATCCAGCCGCGGCCGGTCTCGACGGCCACCGGCGTCATCACCCGGTCGGGCGTCCATCCGGCGAGTGCATCGACCAGCCCCGCCTCGAATCGGGCGGCCGGCGGCGAGGCCTTGAACCAGAGCCGCTCACCGCCCGGCAGGTCCAGCCGCGCCACGATCGACCAGGGACGCAGGCGCACTCGGGCGCGGGCGGGCGACGGGAGCCCCGCCTCGGCGAGCCGGCCCGTCAGCCAGCCGACGGCCGCGTCCCGCCAGTCCGGCCGCTCCCACGGGGTGACCGCACTCTCGTAGCCACCCCGGTCGACCTCGACGTCCATCGGACCATCCTCGCCTCAGTCCAGCGGCGGATGCCGGGTGCCCCACCTTCATCCCGCAGGCGGACCGGGACGCGACCCGGCGCCGACGACCCGGCGGCGCGCATCCGGTGACATGGAGGCATGCCCACCCTCCCTCGTCTCCTCGCCCCCGTCGCGGTCGGCGGCCTCGTGCTCGCCGTCACCGCGACGCTCAACGGCTGCGCCTCCGTGTCCGACGCCGTCATGCACCGCTTCGAGGACAGCTGGACGACCACCGCCGCAGCGGAGAAGGCGTGGCCGGCGGGCGACTTCCCGACCTGGATCCCCGACGACGCGACCCAGGTGAGAGCGGTCGGCACCGACGACGCCTCCGCGATGGTGGTGCGCATCACGACGGATGCCGCGCTGCCCGGCACGTGCGCCGCGGCCGACCGCCGCTCGGTGCCGTTCACCTCGCGGGACTGGATCCCGAAGGCCGCCCGCACGAGCGACGAGATCTCGGACTGCGGCGACTACCAGATCGTGAAGACCGACGACGGCTGGGTCGGCTGGTACGTGGCGGGCGAGGGCCCGGACGACGGCACGCCGACCCCGTCCCGCGGCTGAGCCGCTGACATCTCCCCGCAGGCTCGAGCACTCGGCGAATGCGTGCGAATGTCACGAATGCCGCGGGACGTTCTGAAGCATTCGCACCGATGCGCAGCATTGGGGCGAATGGGACCGGGGTCAGCCGGCCAGCACCTCGTCGACCGTCGTCAGCTCGATCAGCGGGGCATACAGCGCCATCGCGTCGAGCGCGCGCCGGTGGTCCTCCGGCGTCGCCCCGGCGCAGGCGTCCGTCACGACGCGCACCCGCACGCCGGCGTCGGCCGCGGCGAGCGCCGTCGAGATGACGCAGCAGTCCGTCGAGACCCCGGCGAGCACGAGCTCGCGGCTGCCGCCGATCGCGGCGGCCAGCGCCTCGTCCCACTTGCCGAAGGTCGTCCGCGTCTCGACCGGCAGCCCGGTGCCGCGGAAGCGCTCCACCAGCCGGTACTGCGGATGATCCTCCGGCGTCAGCGCGAACGGCCACTGCCGGTAGTACTCGAGCCACGCTCCGAGCGGCGCGTGCGGCGCGACGAAGCGGGTCAGCAGCGCGCGCCCGTCGAACGCCGGCAGCAGCCGCTCGACCCCGGTCGCCGCGTCCTCGAACCGGGCGGACGCCCACGGGCTCCCCGGATCGCCGAACACCTCTTGCAGGTCGATCCCCACGAGCCAGGGCTCGTCGCGGGCGGCCATCAGCGCCCCTCCTGCCGGCGGACGCGCGCGCGGCCGAGCAGCAGCGTGCCGGCGAAGCCGATCACGATCGCGAACAGCACGCCGAGGTTCGCGTACGCCCAGGGACCGTCCTTCCCGCCCACGGCGCCGAGCAGGTAGCCCTGCCAGGTGAGCCACGGCACGTCGGCCGTGGCCACGACGAAGCCCCAGCCGATCGCCGTGCCCACGATCACGAGGCCGACGGCCACTGGGTTGACGGCGCCGTAGCGGCCCCCGGCGTCGTACAGCTCGGCGTCGGCGTAGTCGCGGCGGCGCAGCGCCATGTCCGCCAGGAACACGCCCGCCCAGGCGGCGATCGGCACGCCGAGCGTGATGAGGAAGCCCTGGAACGGGCCCACGAAGTCGTCGGCGAGGAAGACGACGGCGAGCGCCCCGATCACCATGAGCACGCCGTCGATGCCGGCCGCGACCGGGCGCGGCAGGCGGAGGCCGGCGCTGAGCAGCGCGAGTCCGGACGAGTAGATGTCGAGGATCGCGCCGCCGATGAGCCCCAGGATCGCGACGATCGCGAACGGCACGAGGAACCACGTCGGCAGGATCGTGGTCAGGGCGCCGATCGGGTCGGAGGAGATCTTCGAGCTGAGGTCGTCCGACGAGCCGGCGACGAGGAGTCCGAAGACGACGAGGACGACCGGGGCGACGGCGCCGCCGAATGTCGTCCAGCCGATCACGCCGCCGGCGCGGGCTGAGCGCGGCAGGTAGCGGGAGTAGTCGGCCGCGGCGTTGACCCAGCCGAGCCCGAACCCGGTCATCACGAGCACGAGCGCGCCGATCACGGGTCCGATCTCGCCGGCCGGCTTCGCCGCGACGGCGGTCCAGTCGACGGAGGGCAGCGCGAGCGCGACGAAGATCACCGTGACGATGCCGGTGACGATGGTGATGACGACCTGCAGCCGCATGATCAGCGAGAAGCCGTACACCCCGGCGACCACGATGACCGCGGCGACGACCAGCAGGGAGATCAGCTTCACGACCGCGGAGTCCTTCGGCCCTCCGAGCTCGCCGACCACCGTCGAGATCGCGAGCACGCTGGTGATGCAGAGCACGGTCTCCCAGCCGAGGGTGAGCAGCCACGAGATCACGGAGACGAGGCGGTTGCCGAGCACGCCGAATGCCGCCCGGCTCAGCACCATCGTCGGCGCCGAGCCGCGCTTGCCGGCCAGGGAGATGAACCCGCAGAACAGGAACGACACGACGACCCCGATGACGACCACGATCGTGGCCTGCCAGAACGAGATGCCGAAGCCGAGCACGAACGCGCCGTAGCTCAGCGCGAGCACGGACACGTTCGCCGCGAACCACGGCCAGAACAGCCCCGCGGGGCGGCCCTTCCGCTCGCTCTCGGCGATGGTCTCGAGCCCGGTCAGCTCCACGCCGGAGCGGGTGCCGGGGTCGGTCGCGGCGGGTGCGGTGTCGGACATCGTGCCTCCGGTGCGGGGGAAGGGCGGCGGGGATGCCGGAACTCTAGCGGCGCGCACGCCCCGGGCGCCGGAGCCCGCGACCTGCCCGAGGCCGCGACGCGCCCGCGACCTGCCGGAGCCCGCCTAGCGCCGCGGCGGGATCTCGCCGCTGCCGCGCGCGACGAGCGTCACGGGCAGCACGAGCCGACGGCGCTGCGCGGTCGACCCGGCGACGCGCGAGATGAGCATCTCGGCCGAGGTGCGGCCGAGCCCCTCGGTGTCGGTGGCGATGACGGTCACCGGCGTCGGCAGCAGCGCGGCGAGGTGGAAGTCGTCGAAGCCGATGAGTGCGATCTCGGAGTGCCGCGAGCCGAGCGCGGTGAGCACGCCCTCGGTGAGGAAGTTCGTGGTGGAGAAGATCGCCGTCGGCGGATCCGGCAGGTCGAGCACGCGGCGCGTGGCCTCGACGGCCTCGCCGACCGACCCGATGCCGAGCTTCGCGACGAGCGCGGGATCGAACGGGATGCCGGCTGCCTCGAGCGCCGCCCGGTGTCCGGCGAGGCGTCGGCCGGTCGTGTAGTACGACGGTGCGACGACGACGGCGATGCGGCGGTGGCCGTGCGCGATGAGGTGCTCGGTCGCCATCCGTCCGCCGCCCTCGTTGTCGAAGAGGACGCTGTCGGCCTGAGCGCCCTTCGCGGGGCGGTCGACGAACACGAGCGGCACGCGCGGGCGGCCCGCGGTGTCGATGAGGTAGCTGTGGTCGCGGGCGTCCGGCGAGAGCACGAGCCCGGCCACCCGGCGCGCGAGCAGGTCGTCGATGGAGCGGCGCTCCACGACCGGGTCCTCGTCCGAGGTGCCGACCAGCACCGCGTAGCCCGCACGGCGGGCCTCCGCGACGGCGCCCTTCGCGAGATGCGACCAGAACGGGTTCGTCAGGTCGCCGAGCTTGAGCCCGATGGTGAGCGAGTTCTGGCCCGGCCGCAGCGAGCGCGCGATCTCGTCGCGCTGGAAGCCGAGCCGGTCGATGACGCCGCGCACGCGCTCCGCGGTGACCTCGTTGACGCTGCCGACGCCGTTGACGACCCGCGAGACCGTCGCGAGGCCCACGCCGGCCTCATCGGCGACGTCGCGCATCGTCGGCCGGCGCCGCGGGACGGCGACCGTCTCGGACAGCGGATCTGATGCGGACAGCGGAGCCTCGGATGCGGTCGGCCGCGGCGTCGGGCCGGGAGGCGGCGTCCGCGGGATGTCGGTGATCCGTCCCATTATCACGGCCCTCCTCCTGTGCGGTGCGCACGCCGGCCGGTGACGAGGCGGGCGGGGAGACCTGCTCCCCGCCCGCCTGCGCTCAGCCCTTGATCAGGGCCTTCACCTTGGCTGCGTAGTCCTTCAGACCGGAGATGGGCTTCTTCCCGTCGAGGATCGGCTGGTACTCCGCGATGGTCAGGTCCGACGCCTGGGAGGCCCAGGTGGTCGTGAACCGGTTGCCGACCGTGTCGGCGGAGAGGTTGTACTTCGCCGTGTCGGTGACGGACGTCGCTCCGGCGTCGGAGAGGGCGCTGAAGTACGCGTCCTGCGCGGGCTCGTAGGCGGGCGGCGCGACCGGCGTCTTGGCGATGACGTCCTGCCACATCGTGGAGTCGAGGAACTTCACGACCTTGAACGTGGCGTCGGCGTTGGCCGTCGTCTTCGGCGTGCACATGCCGATCGCGTCGTAGATGGTCACCGGCTTGTCGACGACCGGCAGCGGAGCCCAGCCCCACTTGATCGCCGGCTTGTCGGCGATGAACGTCGGCGCGAGCCACTGGCCGCCCCACATCATCGGCAGCTTGCCGGACTCGAACAGCGAGGTGTCGTTCGTGCCGTCGTACGACGTCGGCGCGATCGCACCGCTCTTGATCGCGTCGATCGTCTTCTGCACGCCCTCCGTGTACTTGTCGTCGACGGTGACCGTGGTCGGGTTGTTGACGTCGTCGGTGAACGGCTTGCCGCCCGCCGACACGGCGTACGCGCCCATCGTGAACGGACCGTCGGTGGCGGTCAGCCCGCTCGCGTTGAGGCCGTACTTGGCGCCGTTCCAGCCCTTGAGCTTGTCGGCGGCGGCGAACATCTCGTCCCAGGTCCAGCCGGCCTTCGGGATGTCGAGGCCGTTCGCGGTGAACGCGTCCTCGTTGTACCAGATGCCGTAGATGTTGCGGAGCGCGGGGACGCCGCCGATGCCCTTGTCGGAGGTCCACTTCTCGAGGCCGCCGAAGCTGTCGGCGGAGAAGTCGCCCGTGAGCTTCTTCGTCCAGTCGGTGAGGATGCCGAGCTGCGTGTACTGCTGCTCGGTGTCGTTGCCGCACCAGAAGATGTCGGGCAGCTTCTTCGCCTGCGTCAGCGACGACAGCTTGTCGCTGTAGTTGCCGCTCGGCGAGTCGATCCGCTTGATCGTGATGTCCGGGTCGTCGAACTTCTTGACGGCCGCGTCGATCAGCTTGTTGGTGTCGGCCGACTCCCACGTCATGAACGTGACGGTGGTCTTGCCGTCGGTGCTGCCGCCGCCGCCAGAGCAGCCGACGGTGGCGAGGAGCACCGCTGCGGCGGCTGCCGCTGCGGCGATCGCTCTCGCACGGATCTTCATGGTGATCTCCTTCGATCGGTTCGGGATGTGACAGGTGGTGCAGTGAGGGATGGACGGGTGGACGGGCCGGGGCGTCAGCGCTGCGAGGTGTTGCCGAGCGAGCTGAGGCCCTGGACGAAGTACCGCTGCGCGAAGAAGAAGATGAGGAGCGGCGGCAGCATGTAGAGCAGGTTGGTGGCCATGTAGGCCGACCAGTTGAGGGTCTGGCCCGCGAAGGCCGAGATGAACGACGACATCCCGACTGCGAGGGTCCAGTTCTCCGGCGAGTTCAGGTAGATCAGCGGGTTCAGGTAGTCGTTCCACGAGCCCTGGAAGGCGAGGATCGCCATCGTGATCCACACCGGGCGCGTCATCGGGATCATGATCTGCGTGAAGATCCGGAAGTGGTTGGCGCCGTCGACCTTCGCCGCCTCGTCGATCGAGTACGGGATCGCGAGGAAGTACTGCCGCGCCAGGAAGATGAAGAGCGGGTTGCCGCCGAGGAACGCGGGCACGATGAGCGGCAGCCAGGTGTCGTACCAGCCGATGTCCTTGAAGAGCTGGAACAGCGGGATGATGCCGACGACGCCCGGCAGCAGCATGCTGCCGACGAAGAGGTAGAACAGCACCCGGCGGCCGCTGAAGCGGAGCCGGGAGAGCGCGTAGCCGGCCATCATCGAGGTCGTCACGCCGCCGATCACCGACAGCGCGGTGACGATGAGCGAGTTCCCCAGCAGCAGCGGGAAGTGGATGGTCGCCGGTCCCGTGATGAAGTTCTCGAAGTGCCACTCGGTCGGCAGGATCGTGGGCGGCACCTGGAACACCGCCGAGCGGCTCTTCAGCGCGATGGTGATCATCCACAGCAGCGGCATGATCATGACGGAGACGATGAGCAGCGCGAACGCGTACCAGGGCACCATCCGCGCGGCGCGGGCGCGGCGCGGCGTCGCGGGTCCGAAGGACTTCGAGGGGCGGGGACGGCGGCGCGCAGAGGGGGCCGCGTCGACGAGGGCGGCGCCCGCCGTCGTCGCGGTCGCGGCGTCAGGAATCGTTGTCACTGTAGGTCCAGAAGCTCGTGAAGCGCGCCGACAGCGCGACGATGACGATGATGATGAGGAAGAGCACCCACACCTGCGCGGTCGCGTACCCGAGCTCGGGGATGCGGCCCAGCGCCGGGAAGCCGTGGGTGTAGATGGAGAGCATGAGCGTGGTCGTGCTGAAGCCCGGCCCGCCGTTCGTGAGGATCTTCGGCTGCGCGAAGGTCTGCATCGCGGCGGTCAGCTGCATCACGACCTGCAGCAGGATGATCGGGCTGATGCCGGGCAGCGTGATGCGCAGGAAGATCGTGATCGGGCCGGCGCCGTCGACCTTCGCCGCCTCGTAGAGCTCCGTCGGCACGGCCTGGAGCGCGGCGAGGAAGATGATCATGGTGCCGCCGACGCCCCAGAGCATCGTCAGCACGATCGACGGCATCGCCGTCGCCGAATCGCTGAGCCAGCTCAGCGGCGGGATGCCGAAGGCGCCGAGGAACGAGTTGGCGAGTCCGACCTGCGGGTCGAAGACGAACTTCCACAGCGTGATCGTGGCGACCGCAGGCAGCACCACCGGCAGGTAGAGGAGCGTGCGCACCGCGGTGACGCCGCGGAACCGCGCGTTGCAGAACAGCGCGAGCCCGAGGCCGATGATGAGCGAGAGCGGCACGTACAGCAGCACGAGGTAGCCGGTCGCCGCGAGCGACGCGAGGAACGTCGGGTCGGCCGTGAACATCCGCGTGAAGTTGTCGAACCCGATGAAGGTCGGGTCGGTGAGGCCGTTGAAGTCGGTCAGCGCCAGGTAGGCGGCCCGGATGATCGGGAAGATCACGAAGACCGAGAAGCCGATCAGGGCCGGCAGCAGGAAGATCAGGGCCGGCCGCCAGTCGCGGCCGAGCCGGAAGCGGCGGCGCACACCTCCGCTCCGGTTCCCGACCGGGGCGATGCGTCCCGGGCGCTCAGCGAGCTGCGTCACTCGTTCCCTCCTCCGTTGGAGGCGACGGCGCTGCTGCCGGGGGTCGGCACTCGCTTCGTCGCGATGCTCTCGGGGTGATAACGTTTCCCCGCTGACCGCGAGATAACGTTTCCACCGATTGCGGACTCATAGTGGATCACGCTGACGAAGGAGTCAAGACCCGTGATGGAATCGTTTCCCCAGACCGGCCCCGCGCCGCTGCCGGACTCCCTCGCCGACCTCGCGGATCGCGCCGAGACGGCGCTCGGCCGCACCTCGCCGGCCGGCTCGATCGTGCGGGCCTGCCTGACGAACACGTGGACGACCGCGATGTCGCGGGCGGCGGCGGCCGATCCGGACCGGCCCGAGGTGTTCGTCGCGACCGGTGACATCCCCGCGATGTGGCTGCGCGACAGCACCGCGCAGGTGCGCCCCTACCTCGCGGCCGCGAGCGATCCGATCGTCGGCGACGCGATCGCCGGCGTGCTGCGCCGGCAGGTGCGCTACGTGCTGCTCGACCCGTACGCGAACGCGTTCAACGACGGCCCGACCGGCGCGCACGGCGAGCCCGACGACCTGCCGACGCCGGGTCCGTGGCTCTGGGAGCGCAAGTACGAGGTCGACTCGCTGTGCGCCCCGCTGCAGCTCGCCTCCGCGCTCTGGCGCGCCACCGGGCGCACCGACCACCTCGACGACGGCTTCCGGGCCGCGGCGGTGCGCATCCTCGAGGTCTGGCGGCGCGAGCAGTCGCACGCCGGGTCCGACTACACGTTCGTGCGGCCGCACGGCGCCTTCGCGCACGACACCCTGCCCGACGGCGGCCGCGGCGCCGCGGTCGGCCCCACCGGGATGACCTGGTCGGGCTACCGGCCGAGCGACGACCGCTGCGAGCACGGCTACCTGGTGCCCTCGAACGCCCTCGCGTCCGGGAGCCTCCACGGGCTCGCCGAGCTAGCGGACGCCGTGCTCGGCGACGCGGCGCTGGCCGCCTCCGCCCGGGCGCTCGCCGACGAGATCGACGCCGGCATCCTCGCGCACGCGGTGGTCGACGCCGGCGGCGAGCGCGTGCTCGCCTACGAGGTCGACGGGCTCGGCCGGGCCCTCGTCGGCGACGACGCCAACCTGCCGAGCCTGCTCAGCCTGCCGCTCGCCGGCTGGTCGGCGCCGGAGGACCCGCTCTACCGGCGCACCCGCGCGATGCTGCTCTCCGAGGTCAACCCGGCGTACTTCTCCGGCAGCGCGGCCGCCGGCATCGGCTCCGACCACACCCCGACCCGGCACGTCTGGCCGCTCGCCATCGCGACGGCCGGCCTCACCGGCACGCAGCAGGAGGCGGTGGAGGCGATCGACCTGCTCGCGGCCACGACCGCGGGCACCGGGCTCATGCACGAGAGCTTCCACGTCGACGACCCGTCCGTGTACACGCGGCCGTGGTTCGGCTGGGCGAACTCGATGTACGCGGAGCTCGCGCTGTCGTTCGCCGACGTGCGCGTCGCCGAGCTCTTCCCGCGCAACCCGCGCGCGCTGGCGGCCCAGCCGGGCTGACCGGGCGTGCGCGTCCGCTGTGGCACGCTGGTGCCGTGGCCGACGCGACGCACTGGATCCTCACCCTCGCCTGCGAGGACCGCCCCGGCATCGTCCACGCGATCAGCGGCGCCGTCGTCGAGGCCCGCGGCAACATCACCGAGTCGCAGCAGTTCTCCTCCCCCGACACCGACCGCTTCTTCATGCGCCTGCAGGTGGAGTCGGATGCGGACCGCGCGACGTTCGAGGCCGCTCTCGCCCCGGTGACCGAGCGCTACGGGATGGAGTGGCAGCTCGACGTCGTCGGCCGCCCGCTGCGCACGCTCGTGCTCGTCTCGAAGGCCGGCCACTGCCTCAACGACCTGCTCTTCCGGCAGCGCGCCGGCCAGCTCGAGGTCGACATCCCGCTCGTGCTCGGCAACCATCCGGACCTCGCCGGTCTCGCCGAGTTCTACGGCGTGCCGTTCGAGCACCGCGCCGTCGTCGACCCGGACACGAAGGCGGCGTTCGAGGCCCGGGTGCTCGAGGTCGTGGCCGAGCACGACATCGAGCTCGTGGTGCTCGCCCGCTACATGCAGATCCTCAGCGCGGAGCTCTGCGCCGCGCTCGCCGGCCGGGCGATCAACATCCATCACTCGTTCCTGCCCGGCTTCAAGGGCGCGAACCCCTACAAGCAGGCGCACGCGCGGGGGGTGAAGCTCATCGGCGCGACGGCGCACTTCGTCACGAGCGACCTCGACGAGGGCCCGATCGTGGAGCAGAACGTCGTGCGCGTGGACCACTCGCGGTCGTGGGAGGAGCTGCGCTCGATCGGCCAGGACGAGGAGAGCCGCACGCTCACCCAGGCGGTGAAGTGGTTCAGCGAGGATCGCGTGCTGCTCGACGGCGCCCGCACGATCATCTTCCGCTAGCGCGGACCGAGCCCGAGCCCCTCGCACACGGCGCGGGCGAACGGCACGTAGCCGCCCGCCGTGAAGTGGATGCCGTCGTCGAGGAACACCGGCAGCCCGCTCACCGCGCCCTGCCGCACCGCGAGCGCGACGATCGGGTTCGGGTCGATGAAGTCGACGCGATCCCGCTCCGCGATGCCCTGCTCGATGAGTCGGTTCGCCGTGAGCAGCTCGTCACGCACACGCGCCTTCGCGGGCGCGTCGACGATCCCGACGTAGTGCAGCCGCGCCTCCGGCAGCCGGGCGCGGAGCTCGTCGAGCGTGCGGAGCACATCCCGCGCGACGGCGGCGCCGCGGCGCGTGTGGAGGCGGCGTCCGCTGATGTCGTTCGAGCCGCAGTAGAGCAGCACGGCGAGCGGCGGCACGGACGGCAGCTGCTCGGCGAGGTGCCGCTCCTGGTCGCGGATGCGCGTGCCGCCGACGCCGAGGTTCAGCGTGCGCAGCGGCTCGAGGTCCTGCTCCGACGTCGCCCAGTGCTCGACGATCGAGCTGCCGAGCAGCAGGAGGTCGAGCATCCCCTCCGCCTCGCGGGCCCGGGCGGCGCGCTCGGCGAACGCGGCCGCGAACCGGTCGGCCATCAGCTCCCCGCCGCGCTCACGGCGCGGCCGGCCCGTCGGACTCGTACGCCGCGATCCGCTGCTGGGCGGCGCGCACCTGCGCCACGTCGAGCTTCTCCGAGCGGTCGAAGCGGTAGATGCCGTTCTGCTCCTGGAACGTGTCGGTGAGCTGGGTGTAGCAGTAGCCGAACATCTCCCGGTTGCCGAGCAGCACGCCGGTCAGCCCGGTGAAGCGCTCCTGGAAGCCGACCTCGTCGCGCACCCGGTCGCCGTAGCCCCAGGACGTGTCGCGGTCGGTGCCGATCGCCGCCGCCATCTCGGGGTTCCACCAGATGCCGCCGAACTCCGACACCCAGTACGGCTGCCCCGAGTACGGCACCGACCACGAGACGCCGTCGGTGTTGTTGTCGAACGGGGCGCCGCCGCTCGCGAGCGGGTCGTGGGTGGCGGCGAACGCGACCGGGTCCTGCTCGTAGTCGTGCGAGTCCCACACGTCGGAGGCGCGCACCCGGTGGGCGTGGCCGGAGACGTCGAGCACCGGCCGAGTCGGGTCGGCGGCCTTCGTGATCTCCCAGAGCGCCGTCATCACGTCGTCGTAGGAGATGATCCGGTCGACCCGGCGCTGGAACGTCTCGTTCATCGGGCACCAGCCGATGATCGAGGGGTGGTTGCGGTCCCGTCGCACGGCCTCCGTCCACTGCGCCGCGAAGGTCGGCGGCAGGCCGTCCTCGCCGGACAGCCCCGCGCCCCAGTCGCCGAACTCACCCCAGGTGAGGTAGCCGAGCCGGTCGGCATGGAAGTGGAAGCGCTCCTCGAACACCTTCTGGTGCAGCCGGGCGCCCGTGAAGCCCGCCGCCTGCGAGAGCTCGATGTCGCGGATCAGCGCCGCATCGCTCGGCGCCGTCATCAGCGTCTCCGGCCAGTAGCCCTGGTCGAGCACCAGCCGCTGGAACACCCGCTCGCCGTTGATGAGCACGCTTCGGCCGTCGATCGCGACCGAGCGGAGGCCGGCGTAGCTGTCGACGGCGTCGATCACCCCGCCGTCGTCGCCGAGCAGCTCGACGCGGAGCGCGTAGAGGTGCGGGTCGGCGATCGACCAGGGGCGCAGGCGCGCCTCCGGCACGTCGAGCAGCAGCTGCGGCGCGAGGTCGAGGCGCGGATCGGCGGTCGCCTCGGCGACGACGCCGTCGGCATCCGACAGCACGACGCGGATGGCGGACCCGCCCGCGGCGCTGCGCGAGCCGCGCGGCGAGACGGTGACCGCGAGCCGGCGCGCGGCGAGCTCCGGCCGCACGACGAGCTCGGCGACGTGCCACGCCGGCACCGTCTCGAGCCAGACGGACTGCCAGATGCCGGTGGTGCGCGTGTAGTGCACGCTGTGGTTCGCGTACTGCCAGGACTGCTTGCCGCGGGCCTGCGCGCGGTCGTGCGGGTCGCGGGCGCGCACCACGATGGTCGCCGACGAGGCGGCGCCGACGGCCTCCGTGATGTCCGCGGAGAACGAGGTGAAGCCGCCGCGATGACGCGCGACCTCCACGCCCTCCACCCAGACGGTCGCGTCGTGGTCGACGGCGCCGAAGTGGAGGATCAGGCGGCGGCCGGACCGGTCGGGGCCGTTCCAGTCGTCCGGGATGACGACGTCGCGTCGGTACCAGACGGCCTCGAGGAAGTCGACGTCGCCGACCCCGGACGCCTCGCTCTCCGGCGCGAACGGCACGGTGATGCGGCCGGACAGCTCGTGCTCGACGAGGTCGCGCTCGACGCCGGAGTCGGCGCGGTCGATCTCGAACCCCCACTCGCCGTTGAGCGTGAGCCAGCCGTCGCGCACGAGCTGCGGGCGCGGGTACTCCGGGCGCGGCACGCCCTCGGTGCCGCCGGCAGGCGCGGGGAAGCTGATCGGCTCCCAGGTCATCGGGTCTCCTTGCGGGTCTGGGGCTTCGACAGGCTCAGCCATCCGGGGCGGCTCAGCCATCCGGGGCGGCTCAGCCATCCGGGGCGGCTCAGCCATCCGGCCGGCTCAGCCATCAGCGCGGGCCAGCCGCACGGTCACGAGCTCGAACGGGCGCAGGTCGAGGTCGAGCGCGTCGGCCTGCTGGGTCTCGAGCGGGCGCTCGAGCAGGTCGGTTCGGGCGGCGCCGCTGCTCGCGAAGCCGGCCTCGAGCCGGCCGTGGGCGCGGGCGCCCCGCGCCTCGTACAGGCGCACGATCACGTCGCCGGAGCCGTCCTCCGCCAGCTTCACGGCCTCGATCACGATCGCGGGCTCCGCGACGGCGACGAGCGGCTCGACGGCCGCTCCCGCGACCCGCCGCAGCGGCAGGTTGACGCGGTAGCCCGCGCCGGCCGCGGCGAGCACGTCGCCGGCGACGAGGGAGTGCCGGAACACGTGCTCGCCCTGATCGGCGTGCGGGTCGGGGAACAGCGGCGCGCGCAGCAGCGACTCGCGGATCAGCGAGTAGGTGCCACCGCCCTCGCGGGCGTGCCGGGTGACGTCGTGGCCGTAGACGCGGTCGTTCGCGACGGCGGCGCCGAAGCCGGGCTCCTGCACCTGCACCCAGCGGTGCGCCTGGGTCTCGAAGCGCGCGACGTCCCAGCTCGTGTTCACGTGGGTGGGGCGGCTCACGTGGCCGAACTGCACCTCGCTCGCGGCGGTCGACGCGTGCACGTCGACGGGGAACGCGAGCTTGAGCAGCTTCTGCGTCTCGTGCCAGTCGATGCGGGTCTCGATGTCGAGCGCGCCGCCGTGGAGGGTGAGCCGCTGCACGATCGTCGAGGTCGCGCTGTCGCGGCCCGCCGTGGCGATCGACTTCCTCACGACGACGGCGTCGCCCTCGACGGCGACCGAGCCGGTGCGCAGGGCGTCGAGCGGCATCCGCTGGTAGGCGCGGTCGACGTCCCAGGCGTCCCAGCGGTTCGGGGTGTCGCGGTAGAGCTGCAGCTCGTTGCCGACCGTGCCCGGCGGCACGGTCTCGCGGCCGGACGCCGCGTCGACGAACGAGACGAGGTGCCCGTCGGCGTCGATCCGGGCGACCGCCTCCGCGCTCTCGAGCACGGCGCCGTCGCCGTCGGCGCGGGCGGACGACGCGGTCGCGACCGCGGAACCGGCGCCGAGCGCCGGCACGCTTGCCACCGGGAACGGACCGGCGTTGAACGCGACCTCGGCCCCGTCCTCGCCCGACCCGAGCGCCACCAGCGCGTCGGCGATGAGCCCCTCGAGCGACTCGGCCACGGCGGCGTAGTTCCGCTCCGCCTCGCGGTGCACCCAGGCGATCGACGAGCCAGGCAGGATGTCGTGGAACTGCTGCAGCAGCACGGTCTCCCACGCGCGCCGCAGCTCCTCGGCCGGGTACGGCGCACCGGTGCGGACGGCGGCGGTCGCGGCCCAGAGCTCGGCCTCGCGGAGCAGGTGCTCGCTGCGGCGGTTGCCCTCCTTCGTACGCGACTGCGACGTCAGCGTGCCGCGGTGCAGCTCGAGGTAGAGCTCGCCGTCCCAGACGCCGGGCTGCGGCAGCTCCTCCTTCGCCCGGGCGAAGAACGCGTCCGGACGGCCGAGCTCCACGCGGGGCGAGCCGTCGAGGTCGGCCTTGCGGCGCGCGGTGTCGAGCATCTCGCGCGTGGGCCCGCCGCCGCCGTCCCCGTAGCCGTACAGCAGGATCGCGAGGTCGCTGACGCCCTTCTCGGCGTGCTGCCGCTCGGAGCGGGCGAGGTCCGACGCGGACACGTCCGAGTTGTAGGTGTCCGACGGCGGGAAGTGCGTGAAGACGCGGGTGCCGTCGATGCCCTCCCAGAGGAAGCTGTGGTGCGGCATCCGGTTCGTGTCATTCCACGAGATCTTCTGCGTCAGGAAGCTGTGGCTGTTCGACGCGGCGACGATCTGCGGCAGGCCGGCGGAGTAGCCGAACGAGTCCGGCAGCCAGACCTCGTCGGTCTCGACGCCGAGCTCGCGGAGGAAGAAGCCCTTGCCGGCGACGAACTGGCGGGCCATCGCCTCGCCGCCCGGCATGTTCGTGTCCGACTCCACCCACATGCCGCCGACCGGCACGAACCGGCCCTCGGCGATGCGCTGCTTCATCCGCTCCCAGACGTCCGGGTAGCGGTCGCGCATCCACTGGTACTGCTGGGCGCTGGAGGCGGCGAACACGAAGTCCGGATGCGCGTCCATCAGGTCGAGCACGTTCGAGAACGTGCGCGCCACCTTGCGCTGCGTCTCGCGCACCGGCCAGAGCCAGGCGGAGTCGATGTGGGCGTGGCCGACCGCGAGCAGCCGGTGCGCGGTGCCGGCCGTGCGGGAGGCCAGGGTGTCGGCCAGCTCGCCGCGGACCGCGGCGGCCGTGCCGGCGACGTCGTCCGGGTCGAGCACGTCGATCGCCCGGTCGAGCGCACGGAGGATGCCGTGGCGGCGCGCCGAGTCGGCCGGCAGCGCCTCCGCGAGCCCGCGGAGCACGGCGACGTCCGACTCGAGCGCGACGGCCTCCGGATCGAGCAGTCCGATCGCGGCGCCGGCGAACCGGTAGATCGGCGCGGCCGGGGCGGTCTCGACGTCGCCGAACGGCGTCGGCTGGAACGTCCAGTCGCCGCCGATGTCGGGGTTCGACGCGGCCTCGAGGTAGATCGTGAACGGCTCGCCCGGCGCGGTGGTCAGCGGCAGGTGGGTGTTGCGCGGCTCGAGGCCCTTGAGCACCCGGCCCTCCGCCGTGAAGAACAGGCCCTCGCAGGTGAACCCGGGGCCGCCGCCGAAGCCGAGCTCGACGACGAGCTCCGGCAGGCCGTCCGCGGGCCAGTCGGCGGGCACGGCGCCCTCGATCCGCAGCCAGGTCGTGCCCCACGGCCTGCCCCAGGCGCCGCCCGGCGCGAGCGGCGCGTAGTCCTGGTCGACGGCCTCGGCGAACGGCACGGGCTCCCCCGGCGCCTCCCACGCGGTGACGGCGACGGGCACCGAGCGCGAGTACTTCGCCGGCTGGATGCGCTGCAGGTGCGCGCGGTGGACGCGCTGCTCGATGAGTCGGGTGTCGTCGTGCATGGTCGGGGTCCTCCCGGTCGCAGGCGGACGACGGGCGCCGTCGCCGCACCGTTATTCCATCGTATTGACAAACCCGCGTCAACCAGGCCCCCTGTGGATGATCGCCGCGCGATCTCTCAACTCGAGCCGGATCTCACGCGGCGATCCGGAGATGACGCGGCAGTCGTGCCGGGGCGCCCGGCGCACTCAGCCCGCGGCGGAGAGGAGCAGCGCCGACGGGCTCGCCGAGAACACCGAGTCGAGCACGAGGGAGGCGCCGCCCACCGCCGCGACGTCGCCGCCGAGCCGGGTCGTCACCACGCGGATCGGATGCGGCGCGACGAGCCGCGGGGACGCATCGACCGCCGCCTGGAGCACCTCGAGTCCGGGGGCGATGAGCCGCTCCCAGTACGGCCCCCCGCCGACGACGCGCTCGACATCGAGCAGGTTCCCGATCTGGATGATGCCCTCGGCGAGGTCGCCGAGCGCGCGGCTCAGCAGCTCGACCGCGCCGGCATGCCCCTCCCGGGCCATCGCGGCGAGCCGGCTGAACGCCTCGTCGATCGGCGCGGTGTCGAGCGGGTCGACGCCGACGCCCGCGGCGTCCTCCAGGATCCCGCGCTCCGACGCCCACCGCACGAGCGTGGCCGGGCTGGTGTTCTGTCCGAGGCAGCCCTGCCGTCCGCAGCTGCAGAGCTCGCCGTCCGCGCGCACCATCAGGTGGCCGATGTCGCCCGCGTTGCCGGTGGCGCCGTGGGCGGGGTCGCCGTCGAGCACGATGCCGAGCCCGATGCCGGTGCCGAAGTAGACGAACGCGAAGTCCTCGCGCTCCTCCTCCGACGCCGCCCAGCTCTCGCCGATCGCCGCCGCGACGGTGTCCTTCTCGAGCGCCACCGGCAGCGCGAGCCGGGCGCCGAGCTCGGCGCGCAGCGCCACGTTCTTCCACCCGCCGAGCAGGGGCGGATGCCGCACGACGCCCGCCTCGCGGTCGATCGGACCCGGGGCCGCGATCCCGACGCCGAGCACGGAGCCCCGCTCCACCCCCGACGAGGCCAGCAGCGACTCGATCGAGCGGGCCATCGCGTCGAGCACGGCAGCGGGACGACGGGCTCGCGGCGTGCGGGAGCGCGCGTGCGCGACCACCCGGCCCTCGAGGTCGACGATGACGTGCGTGATGGTGCTCGGGTCGAGGTGCACGCCGATGGCGTAGCCGCCGGTCGGCTCGAGCCCGAGGATGGTGCGCGGCTTGCCGGGGCCGCTGCTCTGCTTGCCGACCTCGCGGATGAGCCCGCGGCCGAGCAGCCGCCGGGTCACGTTGGTGACCGTCTGCGCCGAGAGCCCGGTCGTCTCGGCGAGCTCGACGCGGCTCAGGCCCTCCGGCGCGCGGCGGATCCGGTCGAGCACCACGGCCTGGTTGAAGCCGCCGATGGCGGGGAGGTTCGCTCCTCGGCGCATGCCGACTCCTTCCGGGTCCGCCCGGACGGGCATCCGGCGCCCCCAGTATGCCCTCCCGCCCCGAGCGGACCGCCGGTCCTACGCTGGACGTCATGACCACGCTGCTGCATTCCGCTCGGCGCATAGACGCCCGCGGCGAGCTCGACGACGCCTGGATCCTCTTCGACGGCGCGGTGATCGTCGCCGCCGGGGCCGGTCTCGCGACCGCCCCGGACGCCGACGAGCGGATCGATCTCGGCGGCGCGGTGATCACCCCCGGCTTCGTCGACCTGCACGGCCACGGCGGCGGCGGGCACGCGGCCGAGGGCGGGCCGGAGGAGATCGCGCATGCGGTCGCCGCGCACCGGCGGCACGGCACGACGCGCTCGGTGGTCAGCCTGGTCGCCAACCCGGTGGAGCGCCTGGCGGAGTCGCTCCGCGGCATCCGCGAGCTCGCCGCGCACGACCCGCTCGTGCTCGGCTCGCACCTGGAGGGGCCGTTCCTCTCCCCCGGCAAGCCGGGCGCGCACGCGCCGGAGTTCCTGCTCGCACCAACGACCGCGGTCATCGACACCCTGCTCGAGGCGGCCGGCGGGTCGCTGCGCCAGATCACGATCGCGCCCGAGCTGCCCGGCGGGATCGACGCGGTCCGCACCCTCGCCGAGCACACCGTCGTCGCCGTCGGGCACACCGAGGCGGATGCCGACACCGCCCGCGCGGCGTTCGACGCCGGCGCCGCCGTGCTGACCCACGCGTTCAACGCGATGAACGGCATCCACCACCGCGCGCCCGGCCCGGTCGTGGCGGCGGTCGCCGACGAGCGCGTGACGCTCGAGCTCGTGCTCGACGGCATCCACGTGCATCCGGACGTCGCCGGGATGCTGCTCGCCGCCGCCCCCGGCCGCGTCGCGCTGATCACCGACGCCATGGCCGCGGCGGGCAGCGACGACGGCGACTACGCCCTCGGCTCGCTCAACGTGACCGTGCGCGACGGCGTCGCCCTGCTCTCCGGCACCCAGACGATCGCGGGCTCGACGCTGACCCAGGATGCCGCGCTGCGGATCGCGATCGAGCGCGTCGGCGTCGACCCGGTCGATGCGGTCGCGGCGCTCACGCTCGTGCCGGCGGGGGTGCTCGGCGAGGACGACCGGCTCGGGCTGCTCGCCGAGGGGTACGCGGCCGATGTCGTCGTGCTGGACGACGCGTGGACCGTGCAGCGGGTCTGGGCGGACGGCATCCCGCTCGACTGAGGCCGGTCCGCCGTCCGATGGCCGAGGAGCGCCGCTAGCCGTCGGCGCGGCGCTCGAGCAGCCGGTCGAGCGCGGCGCGGAGGTCCCCGCCGGTCGCCTCGAGCGCCGCACGGGCCTCGTCCTCCGAGCATCCGGAGGCCTCGACGAGGATCCGCACCGCGCGGAGCCGCAGCTTCGCGTTCGTCGCGCTCATCGTCACCATGAGGTTCGACCAGGTCCGCCCGAGCAGCACCATCAGCGTCGTCGAGAACCCGTTCAGCGCGACCTTCTGCGCGGTGCCCGCCTTGAGCCTCGTCGAGCCGGTGAGCACCTCGGGCCCGGTGTCGAGCACGATCAGGTGGTCCGCGAGCGAGGCGAGCGGCGTGCCCGGGTTGTTGCAGACGAGCGCCGTCGCCGCCCCGGCGGCGCGGGCCCCGCGGAGGGCGCCGGCCACATACGGCGTCGTGCCGGAGGCGGCGATCCCGATCGCGAGGTCGTCCGGTCCGAGCTCGGACGCCTCCCGCTCGCCATCCGCATCCGAGTCCTCGCCGCCCTCCACGGCCTCCGTCATCGCGGTCGGACCGCCGGCCAGGTGGCCGGTCACGATGCCGGCCTCGAGCGAGAAGGTCGGGCGCAGCTCCGCGGCGTCGAGCACCCCGAGCCGGCCGGAGGTGCCGGCGCCGAAGTAGTGCACGGCGCCGCCGCGGCCGATCCGCTCGGCGGCGTCCTCGGCGAGCGCGGCGAGCGCGGGCAGCGCCGGGCGCACCGCGGCGATCGCCCGCGCGTCCTCGTCGTTCATCAGCTCGAGGATGCGCAGCGCGGGCAGCTCGGAGAGGCCCTCCGACGCCGGGTTGCGCCGCTCGGTCGGCGGGAGTCCGGCGGCGCCGGCAGCACCCGCGTCCGACGACCCGGCCATCGCTCAGCGCTCCCAGTCGAGCCGGTTGTCCCAGGCGAAGCGGTAGTACTCCGCGTACTCGAGCCCGGCGGCGGCCGCCTCGTCGACGATCACGAGCACCCGGGGATGCAGCTGGATCGCGGACCCCGGCAGCGACGCGGTGAGCGGCCCCTCGACGGCGGCGGCCACAGCTTCGGCCTTGCCGGCGCCGAACGCGAGCAGCACGAGCTGGCGGGCGTCGAGGATGGTGCCGAGGCCCTGCGTGAGGCAGTGCCGGGGCACCTGGTCCGGCGAGTCGAAGAAGCGCGCGTTGTCGGCGCGGGTCTGCTCGGTCAGCGTCTTCACCCGCGTGCGCGAGGTCAGCGACGAGCCCGGCTCGTTGAAGCCGATGTGGCCGGTGCGGCCGATGCCGAGGATCTGCAGGTCGACGCCGCCGGCCGCGGCGATCGCGTCCTCGTAGCGCTCCCCCGCGCCCTCGACGGGTCCGCCGTCGTCGCCCGGCACGTGCACGAGCTCGGGGTCGAGTCCGAGCGGCTCGACGACCTCGCGGGTGATGACGGCGCGATAGGACTCCGGATGCCCGGCCGGCAGCCCGATGTACTCGTCGAGCGCGAAGCCCCGGACGCGGCCCAGGTCGAGCCCGAGTGCGGCGAGCGCGGTCCAGGTGCTCAGCGGCGTGGATCCCGTCGCGAGCCCGAGCACGGCGTCCGGACGTCCGGCCACCAGGCGGGCGATGCGGTCGGCGGCGAGCGCGCCGGCCTCCTGCTCGTCCCGCACGATCACGACCTCGGCCATGCTGCCTCCTCTCCCGCCAGCGCCGCGCCCACGGCGGCCACCGGCACGTCTCCCGCCACGACCGACACCCGGCCGGGCAGCTCCTGGGCCGCGAGGAACGCGGACCCCTCCGCCTGCGCGACGAGCGCGGCGCGCACCGGCACGAGCAGCTCCTCACCGAGCCGGCTGATGCCCCCGCCGATGACGACCCGGTCGACGTCGACGGACAGCACGAGCGCGCGGACGGCGTCCGCGACGGCGCGGGCGAAGCGCGCCTGCACGGCGATCGCCGCGGGGTCGCCGGCGGCCGCGGCGTCGAACAGGGCGCGCGCCGGATGCTCGCCGTGCGGCCAGGCGCGGGCGACGCTGTGGCCCGCCGCGATGGTCTCGAGGCAGCCGCGCTGGCCGCACGGGCACAGCTCGCCGTCCGGGTCGACCGGCAGGTGCCCGATCTCGCCGGCGACGCCGCGCGCCCCGCGCCAGAGCCGGCCGTCGAGCACGATGCCCGCCGCGAGCCCGGTGCCGAGGTTGAGATAGCCGAGCGAGTCGGTCGGCCCGCCGCCCTCGCGCGCGAACGCGCCGAGCGCCGCCGCATTGACGTCGTTCTCGATCCGCACCGGCACGCCCGTGCGGGCGGCGAGCTCGGCGCCGAGGTCGAGTCCGACGAGCCCGAGGTTCACCGCGTGCTCGACCCGGCCGCGCGCGCTGTCCACGGCGCCGGGGATGCCGACGCCGATCGTCGTGGGCGCGCCATCGGGGAGCCCGAGGTCGCCGAGCACCCGCGCGGCGTTGTCGAGCACCTCCTCGACGCCGAAGCCGCTCGGACGGCGGGCCGTCGCGACGACGGCGCCCTCGTCGTCCAGGGCGACGGCCTCCGCCTTGGTGCCGCCGATGTCGATCCCGATCCTCACCGCACGCGGCTCCCCGCTCCCAGCCTGTCGAGGAGCGCACGGCCCGCGACGCGGGAGGCGCCGAACGTGGCGAGATCAGCGTAGGCGCGATCGGCTGACGGCCACCCGGTGTCGACGACGTAGTTGTCGGGCCGGAGCCGTCGGGCGACGTCGACGACGGTGCGCACCCACTCGTGGCGGTGGATGCCGGAGCCGACGAGGATCCAGGGCCCGTCACCGGGCAGCGGCTCGCCATCGTGCAGGTGCACGACCTCGCCGCCGGCCGCGGCGGGCCCCCACGGGGCCCGGCCGACCGCGATGTTCGGCGCGGTCTCGAGCTGCACGATCAGGGCGCCCGGCGGCACCGGCGGGGCGTCCGCGCGCTCCTCGAACGCGGACGCGATCCGCTCGGCGGCGACCGGGGGCTGCTCGCCCTCGAGCGCGTCGGCCACGCCGGCCGCCTCGCCGACGGGCACCGTGGTGGCGAGTCCGTCGGCGAGGTCGGCGACGCGGCGGGCGGCATCCGCCAGCCTCGAGGCGGCGAGCTCGCCGCGCGCGACCGCCGAGTCGAGCGCCGCCGCGATCTGCACCACCTGGTCCGCGGTGGTGCGGGTGCCGATGCAGAGCAGGTCGCAGCCGCCGGCGATCGCCCTCACGGCGGCGCCCGGGATGCCGAGCGAGCCGCTCGCGCCCGTCATGTCGAGCGCGTCGGAGACGACGGCCCCTGCGAAGCCCAGGCGGCCTCGCAGGGTGCCGTCGAGAATGCGGGACGAGAAGGTGGCGGGCTCCTCGTCGAGGGCGGGCACGACGATGTGCGACGACATCACCGTGCGGGCGCCGGCCTGGACGGCTGCGGCGAACGGCGGCAGCTCGCGGGTCTCGACCACGTCGAGCGGGCCGTCGACCCGCGGCAGCGCGAGGTGCGAGTCCTGTGCGGTGTCGCCGTGGCCCGGGAAGTGCTTCGCGCTGGTCGCGACGCCCACGGCCTCGTGCGAGCGGATCCACGCGGTGGCGTGCCGCGACACCAGCTGCGGATCCGCGCCGAAGCTGCGCACGCCGATCACCGGGTTGTCGGGGTTGGAGTTGACGTCGACGTCGGGCGCGAGGTTGAGGTTCACGCCGACGGCGGCGAGGCGGCGCGCGACCGCGGCGCCGACGGCGGCGGTCAGCGCGAGGTCGTCGAGCCGGCCCAGGATGGCGTTGCCCGGGTACGGCGACCCGGTCGCGGCGTGGAGTCGCGTGACGTCGCCGCCCTCCTCGTCGATCGCGATGATCGCGCGCGGGTTCGCGGCGCGGATCGCGTCGGTGAGCGCGCGGGTCTGGGCCGGGTCGACGATGTTCTCGCCGAACAGGCACACGCCGCCGAGCCCGTCGCGCAGCGCAGCCGCGAGCCAGTCCGGCAGCTCCGTGCCGGAGAAGCCCGGCATCAGCACCGCGAGCGCCGGGCGCGCGCCGGTCATCCCTTCACCGCGCCGGCGGTCAGGCCGCCGGCCATCCGGCCCTGCACGATCATGAAGAACACGACGACCGGGATCGCGATGAGCGTCGAGCCGGCCATCACGCCCGACCAGTTCGTCGTGGTGTTGGCCTGCAGGAACGTGCGCAGCCAGACGGGCAGCGTGTAGCTCAGCGAGTCCGACATCGACACGAGCGCGAACACGAACTCGTTCCACGCGGTGATGAACGCGAAGACGCCGGTCGCCACGAGCCCCGGCGCGAGCAGCGGGAACGTCACCCGCCAGAACGCGCCGAGCCGCGAGCAGCCGTCGATCATCGCCGCCTCCTCGAGCTCCACGGGCACGCCGTTGACGAAGCCGCGGAGGGTCCAGATGGTGAACGGCAGCGCCGTCGCCGTGTAGACGATGACGAGCCCGAAGACGTTGTTCAGCAGCGACCAGCCCTCGAGCAGGCGGTACAGCGAGATGATCATCGCCTCGCCCGGCACCATCTGCACGACGAGCACGGCGATGATGAAGCCGTAGCGGCCGCGGAACCGGAAGCGCGTCACCGCCAGCGCGGCCAGGAACCCGAACACGAGCGCGACGACGATCACGAGCAGCGTCACGACGAGCGAGTTGCCGAGGGCCGGGAGGAACGGCGTCCTGGTCGACCCGTTGAAGATCGACTCGTAGTTGCGCAGCGTGAACGCGTCCGGCCAGAAGTGCGGCACGGGTGTGCGGGTCAGGTTGTTCGGCAGGAACGACGTGTTCACCATCCAGTAGACGGGGAACACCGAGACCAGGAAGACGATCACGGCGATGACGCTGTAGACGACCTTCGAGGGCCGCCGGGGGCGGCGGCGGACGGCACCGAGCTCGGCGGGACCGGCGGTGGCGCCCGCCGGCGTGGCGGCGGACGGCGGGGCGACGACGGAGGTCATGCGCTCTCCTCCTCCTTGAGCAGCTGGCGGATGTAGACGAACGACACCGCGAGGAGCAGCAGCACCATGATCACGGCGATCGCGCCGCCGATGTCGTAGTGCGCGTTGCCGAGGGCGACCTGGTAGATGTACACGCCGAGCGTCGCGGTCTCGTTGATCGAGCCGCCGATGTCCTGCAGCGCCTTCACCTGCGTGAACACGCGGATGTCCCAGATCACCGAGAGGATGATCACGACCACGAACACGCTGCGCAGGTACGGCACCACGATGAGGAAGAAGCGGCGGGCCGCGCCGGCGCCGTCGAGCTGCGAGGCCTCCATGACCTCCTCGGGCACCTGCCCGATGCCCGCGTAGACGGCGAACGCGACGAACGGGATGGCGCCCCACACGACGATGATCGTCAGCACCCCGAAGAAGCTCACCGGATCGGTCAGCCAGGAGTGCCCCTGCATGCCGAGCAGGTAGTTGATGACGCCGTACTGCGTGTCGAACAGCCAGCCCCAGACGATGGTCGCGCTGAGCGGCGGCATGGCCCAGGCGAGCAGCAGCCCGACGGCGACGAGCGTGCGGAAGAAGCGGTTGAGCTGCCGCATGAGCAGCGCGATGAGGGTGGCGCCGACGACCGTGAGCACGACGGCCACCACGCAGAAGAGCAGGCTGCGGCCGAGCACCGCCCAGAACTGCGGATCGGTGAGCACCCGGCCGTAGTTGGCGAGCCCGACGAACTCGGGGGGCTGGCCGAAGACCTGCGCACGCCCGTAGCTCTGGAACGAGGTCACGACGAGCTGGACGAGCGGCCAGCCGGTGATGACCGCGAGGACCGCGGTCGCGGGGATGAGCAGCATCAGCGGGGTGACGCTGCCGCGCCGGCGGCGGCCGGAGCCCGGGAGGCGTCCTCCGGCTGACGGCGTGCGCCCTCCGGCTGACGGCGTCAGGGGGGTGGAGACGGCGGACATGGTGGGGGAACCCTTCTAGGATGTGCGATGCCGTCGGCTTCCTAGGGCGACGGCGCGACGCCGGCCGGGCCGGGTCTGCACGGACCACGACTCGAGATCCCGTATCGATCTCGAGGCACCCTCGCGGGCGGCCCGGCTGGCGTCGTTCTCAGATCCGGATCAGCCGTTGAGGATGCCGTCGATCTTCTTGTCGGCCGCGGCCGTCAGCTCCTTCACGTCGCCGCCCTGGGCGATCGACGAGAACAGGTCGAGCAGGGTGGACGAGGCCTCCACGTCGGCCCACTTCGGCGAGGCCGGGGTGAGCTTGGTGTTGGCGGCGGCCTCCGCGGTCGCCTTGGCGGCGTCGTCCGAGCCGAGGGTGTCCGACAGCGAGGTGAGCGCCGGCACGAGGCCGTTCTTGCCGAGGATGGACTGGTAGTCCTTGCTCAGCATGATCTTCAGCGCGTCGTACGCGAGCTCCTTGTGCGCCGACTTGTTCGAGACGGCGATGTTGGAGCCGCCCGCGAACACCTGGGCGGTGGTGCCGGCCTTGGCGCCCGGCAGGGCGAAGACGCCGAGGTCGGACTCGAGGTCGGGGCAGCCGGGGGTGTCGGAGTCGGCCGGCGCGAGGATCGATCCGCGCACCCAGCTCGGCGCCGAGAGCATCGCGACCTGGTTCGCGCAGAACGGGACCTGCGGGTTGGTGCCGTCGCCGTCCTTCGGGGCGGTCGACGCCTGCTGCGCCACCTCCTGGAAGGTGGTGAGGCCCTTCACCGACTCGTCGGAGGAGAGCTGCGCCTCCCACTTGCCGCCCTTCTCGACCGCGATCTCGCCGCCGGCCTCCCAGATGTACGGCATGACGTTGTACTGGTCCTTGCCCGGCATGTAGATGCCGGAGACGCCCGGGTTGGCCTTCGCGATCGTGATGCCGTCCTGCACGTACTCGTCGAAGGTCTTCGGCACGTCGAGGCCGGCGGCCGTGAACATGCTCTTGCGGTAGAAGACCAGGCGCGAGCCGGCGTAGTACGGCGCGGCGAAGAACTTGCCGTCCGCGGTGCCGACGTCGACGAAGCCGGGGAGGAGGTCCTTGCCGCCGAGCTCCGCCTTCTTGTCGGTGAGGTCCATGAACGCGCCGACGGTGGTGAACGCGGGGGCCTGGGTGTTGCCGACCTCCACGACGTCGGGGCTGTCGGATCCCGAGAGCGCGGTCGTCAGCTTGTCGACGATGCCGGTCCAGGACTGCTCCTCGATCTTCAGCGTGGAGCCCGGGTGCTGCTTCTCGAAGGTCTTGACGAGGTACTGGCGCGCCTCGTCCGGGGTGTCGGTGCCGTTGAGCCACACGCGGATGGTGGCCTTCTCGTCGCTCGACGACGAGCCGGAGCCGCCGGTGGAGCAGCCGGTCAGCACCAGCGCTGCGGCCGCGGTGACTGCTGCGACGGCCGCGATGCCCTTTCGCCTCATGGGGGTTCCTTTCCTAGGGGAGGTGCCGGCGGCCGGTCGGCCGACGGCGGATGGTGCGTCGGGGTGTCACGACACCCCGAGTCGCCCGGACAGCACCATCGCGGCGGCGCCGCGAAGCACGATGTCCTGTCCCAGGCGGGTTCCGCGCAGCTCGACGTGGTCGTGGAACTCGGCCATCGTCCGGCTGCGGAGGGTCTCTCGGGTGGCCTCGCTGAGGGGGCCGTCGAGCAGGTCGTCGGGACCGCTGAGCACGATCTCGCTGAGGTCGAGCACGCCGACCACCGGGGCGAGCGCGATGCCGAGCCGGCTGCCGGCCTCCCGTAGCACGGCCTCGCGGGCCGCGTCCACGTCAGCGGCGTCGAGTGCCGCGGTGAGGCGCGGCACGGCGAGCCAGGTCTCGAGACAGCCGTGCTTGCCGCAGGCGCAGAGGTCGCCGCCGTCGGTCCCGACGACGACGTGCCCGATCTCGCCCGCGGCGAAGCGCGCGCCGAACAGCGGCACGCCCGCGACGAGCAGGCCGGCGCCGACGCCGCGGCCGATGCGGATGACGAGCGTGTCGGCCGGCGCTCCACCGAAGCTGTGCTCGGCGAGCGCGGCCGCGTTCGCGTCGTTCGCGACGATCACGTCGAGCCCGGTCGCCTCCGCGAGCCGGGCGCGGAGCGGGAGGTCGGTCCAGCCGAGGTTCGGCGCGCTGAGCACGACCCCGTCGAGGTCGACGATGCCGGGGCTGCCGACGCCGACGCCGAGCACGGGCGCCGTGGTGCGGGCGACGAGCCCGGTGACGAGCGCGAGAGCGAGGGCGACCGCGTCCTCCCCGGTCGCGCCGTCGACCGCGGTCTCGGCCCGCTCGAGCACGTCGCCGTCGAGGTCGAGCACGGCGCCGCGCAGCACGTCCGAGTCGCTGAGGTCGACGCCGACGATCTGGTGCGCCGTGCGGGCGATGTCGACGAGCGTGGCGGGCTTGCCGGGACGTGATCCCTCGCGCTGCCCGAGCTCGGCGACGAGCCCCTCGCCGAGCAGCTCGGCGACGAGGTCGGAGATGGTGACGCGTGTGAGCCCGGTCTCCCGCGCGAGGTCCGCGCGGCTCAGCGGACCGCCGCGGTAGAGGGTCTGCAGCACGAGCGCCCGGTTGTGGCGGCGGGCCTCGCCCGGCAGCGCCTTGGCGCCCGGCCTGCGGAAGGCGGACAGCGCGGAGCCGCGCCCCGTGCCTCGCGTCCCTGCCGTCGACATGTTTGTTAGTAAAGCGTACGAACAAACACCTGTCTATCCCCGCGGCGAGAGTTTCCCCGCCCGAAACGGCCCGAAACACGCGCGAAACCGCCGGACGTTGCACGCCCGAACGCGGCGGGCCGCCGCCTCCCGAGGGAGACGACGGCCCGGCCGTGCGAGCGGACCGCTACCAGAACACGATCACCCAGGCGCCGTCGCTGGTCGAGCCGGCGATGCCGTCGGTGCCGCTGTACACGGCCTTGACGGTGTGGGCGCCGCTGCGCAGCCCGGCCAGCTGGATCTTCGCGGTGCCCGACGGCCCGACGGCCACCGGGGTGCCCAGCGGCCGGCCGTCGACGGTGATCTGCACCGAGCCGGCGCCGACCGGCTCGCCGCCGGACTTCACCGCGACCGTGGCGGTCACCTTCTGGCCGAAGACCAGCTGGCGCGACAGCTTCAGCGACGTCGACGACGACTTCAGCACCGTCACCGCCTCGGACGTCGCGGAGGCGGAGGCGCCGGTCGCGCTCGTGGCGGTCACGACCACCGCGAGCTCGTGCCCGGCGTCCTTCTTCTTCACCGTGTACGCGGCCTTCGTCGCGCCGGCGAGATCCGCGCCGTCGCGCTGCCACTGGTAGGCGTAGGTCAGGCCCTCGCCCTCCCAGGTGCCCGGAGTCGCGTGCAGCTTCTCGCCGACGCGCGGCGATCCGGTGATCTCCGGCAGCGCCGTGTTCACCGGGGTGCCCGGATCCGGCGCCTCGCCGGTCGCGACGCCGACGAACGTGCGCACGTCGCTGTCGCCGTACTCGACGTAGCCGAGGTAGCGGCTCTCGGGGTCGAGGCCGGCCCACGATGCGGTGTACGACGTCGGCGTGCCCGCCGTCACCGGCAGCTGCGCCGGGTCGAGCGTCAGCGGGGCGCCGCCGGACAGCACGTTCGTCGTCCAGAAGTCCCACTCCGCGTTCGACCCGGCCGGGGCGGAGAACACGCTGACCTCGGCGAGGTAGGTGCCCGGCTCCGGATCCGGCAGGTCGACCCGCTCGTCCGCCGACTCGGTCGCCGACTGGCCCGCGATCGCGATCGGCACGCCGGCCGCGTTCAGCTGGTAGACGACGAGATCGAGGTCGTAGTCCGGGGTGTCGGCCAGCGAGTCGAGGTCGAAGCGCGCGAGCGCCGTGCCCTCGGGCACCTCCACCGTGTAGTCGACGAAGCCGCCGGTCGGCTGCGCACCGGAGTGCTCGCCGCCCGCCGGGTCCGGCTGGCGGGCGGCCTTGCTCAGACCGGGGCTGGCCAGCGCGAGCGTGCCGGTGATGCCGGGCGTGATGTCGACCGAGACGGAGCCGGTGGTGCCGGTGCCGTCGACGGACTCGGGGGCCTCGACCGTGAGCGGCTTGACCGCGAGGGGGCTGCGCACGGCGAGCCCGCCGGGTCCGGTCCAGGTGAGGTAGCCGGTGCTGAACTCGTCGAGCGCGGCCGTGGTGCGCGTGAACGTCACCGTGAACGCGGCCGACTCGCCCGCCGCCAGGGTGAGCGACGACGGGGTCACCGTGGTCTTCACCCCCGCGACGCCCTCGACCGAGGCGGCGTAGGTTCCGGCCGTGCGGGCCGTCACCGTGCGGGTCACGGTCGCGCTGCCGGTCAGCTTGCCCACCGCGATGGAGGGCAGGTTCACCGCGTTGGCCGGGATGCCGACGATCGACGGGTCGCCGAGGTCGAAGCCCTGCCCGACGATGTACGCCTCCCACTCGGCCGAGCCGCTGAGGTACACCAGACCCGGCTCGAACATCCGCGACGGGTCGACCTGGCCGGCGCCCTGCCCGAAGACGTCCTTCGAGGCGGTGCCGTCCGCGGTGACCGTGTCGTAGGCGGTCGTCATGAGCGCCGACTTGATCTCCGCCGGGGTGGTCGTCGGGTGCTCGCCGAGGTACAGCGCGGCGAGGCCGGCGATGTGCGGCGACGCCATCGACGTGCCGGACAGGAACTGGAACGTCGGGGTCGCGCCGGCGGCGTTGGCGCCGTCCGCGAGGATCGAGACGCCCGGCGCCGTGATGTCCGGCTTGATGATGTCCGCGTCGGCGACGTGCAGCGGGCCGCGCGAGCTGAAGTCGGCCAGCTGCGGCACCGGAGTCTGGTCGGCCGTCGTGTTGTCCGGCGTGAGTTTCGCCTCCGCTCCCGCCTGCGCCTCCGCCTTGACCGCGTCGTGGTGCTCGTTGGAGATGTGGATCGAGGGCACGCTGTGGAAGTCGTTGTCCACGTCGTTCGCACCTCCCGGCACGTTCACGAGGATCATGCCGATGCCGCCCGCGCGGAGCACCTCGGCCGACTTCGCGACGCGGTCGTTCGAGCCGCGCTCGCAGACCACGATCTTCCCGGCCGCCTTGGCCGGGTCGAGGCTGTCGGCGAAGCACAGGTTCGGCGACGTGCCGCCGGCGATGCCGATGTCACCGGCCCAGACGGTCGCGCCCTCCACCTCGTCGCGCACGGAGATGCCCGCGCCGACGATCGGCGCGAGGTCGCTGCCGGGGAAGCTCACCGTGGCCTCGTAGTCCGGGATGGTCGATGCGGCGACCGTGGTCTCCCACGGTGCGGCGTGATCGACCGTCGAGGCTGCCGGGCCGGAGTTGCCGGCGCTGGCCGCCACGAAGATGCCGGACTCGGCAGCACCGAGGAAGGCGTAGTCGACAGCCGACACGGAGCTGGAGGCGCCCGAGGCGCTGCCGATCGAGAAGTTGATCACGTCGACGCCGTCGCGCACCGCCTGGTCGATCGCGGCGATGAGGTCGGAATTCGCGCAGCCGTCGTCATCCGTCGTCGTGTTGTCCGGGCCCGACCAGCAGACCTTGTAGGCCGCGATCTTCGCGGCCGGGGCGACGCCGGTGATGGGATCGAAGGCGATGCCCTCGACGGTGGCCGGCACGTCGGCGTTGCCTGCGGCGGTCGACGCCGTGTGCGAGCCGTGGCCGTCGCCGTCGCGCGGGGAGACGTACTCGCCGGTCGCCGGGGTGCCGATGCGGTCGGCGCCGAAGCCGTCGAGGTAGTAGCGCGCGCTGATCAGCTTGCTGTTGCACTCGCTGCCGGTGAACTGGTCCGCGGCGGTGGCGCCGGCCTGGCAGAGGCCCTGGAACAGCTGGCCGTCACCCTTCTGGAAGAAGGTCTGCCCGCCCGAGGTGTAGGGGTCGGCACCGGCCGTCTTCTTCAGCGGGGAGCCCGCAAACGACGGGTTCTCCGGCGCGATGCCGGAGTCGACGACGCCGACGACGACGCCCTTGCCCGCCTTCGACGTGCCGCCGACCTTCTCCCAGACGCCGCCCGGACCGGACAGCTTGAGGAAGTCGGTGGACGACTCGGCGGTGAGGTGGGAGATCGCGTCCGGCTCGAGCGCGACGACGCGCTTGTCGGAGCTGAGCTTCTGCGCCTGGGTCGCGGTCAGATCCGCGGAGAAGGCGTTGACCGCGAGCGTGTAGTTGTAGTCCGCGGTGGCGCCGACGGAGGCGGCGACGGCGTCCTGCTGCTGCTCGAGATAGGTCGAGTAGCTGCCGACGGACGCGGCGCGCGGGTTCAGCTGACCGCCCGCCTTCGGCTTCGTGGCCGCATAGGTCTTCACGCCGCCGCCGTAGGAGGCGGCGGGGTCGCCCGCGACGGTGACGATGTACCGGCCTGCCGTCAGTGGGACGGCCGGGTCGGCGAGGGTGGAGCCCGCGTGCGCGGCCGGATCGGCCGCCGGCACGACGGGCGCCGGCGCGGCGACCGCGGGGGCCCCGGCGACGGCGATCCCTCCGGCGGCGAGCGCCGCGGCCGCGGTGGCGGCCGTCAGGAGGCGGAGGGGGCGTCTCGCCGCGAGGCGGCGCAGCTGTGTTCTCAAATCTGCATTCCTTCTGGGAAATGGAACAGAAACAGCCGCAGTCGGGTCTGCGATTCTTTGCACAGTAGCAACGAAGTCCCCCGAGCGGGGGTAGTCTTCCCGGTCTGCTCCTCCGGGCCCGTTCATGGCGGTCTCACGGCCATCCCCCGGTTACGGGGTGAACCACGGGCCCCCGGCTCTCGTTTCCCCGGTGAGAATGGACTCGCGGGTCCGTCTCCGACGGCCTCCGGCCAGTCCCCGATCACCGATCCGGTATCCACCGATGACAGGGAGAGAGACCCATGACCGCCTTCCGCCCCCTCGCCTCGCGGCCCGTCGCGGCGGCCGCCCTCGGCCTCGGCCTGGTCGGCGCCCTCGCCGGCTGCGCCTCCTCCACCGGCTCGACCGGATCGGGCTCCGACTCCGGCTCCGATTCCGGCGTCTCCGCCGACGCCACCTATAAGGACGGCACCTACGCCGGCAGCGGCGACTACCAGACGCCCGACTCGTCCAGCGTCTCGATCGACGTCAAGCTCACGCTGAAGGACCAGAAGGTCACCGAGATCGAGGTGCTGCCCAACGCGACCTCCGGCAACGCGAAGGACTACCAGGACCGGTTCGCGTCGGGAATCTCCGACGTCTCCGTCGGCAAGTCGCTCAGCGAGCTCGACGACGTCACGCGCGTCGCCGGCTCGTCGCTGACGCACCTCGGCTTCAAGAAGGCGATCGAGCAGATCGCGGGGCTCGCCTCGCAGTGAGCGCCTCCGGCTGGCGCTTCGAGGCGATCGGCACGGACTGGTCGATCGAGACGCCCGCCGATCCGGATGCCGTCGCGCGCGCCGCGGTGGTCGAGCGCATCGAGCGCTTCGACGCGGCCTGGTCGCGCTTCCGCGACGACTCGCTCGTCTCGCGGATGGCGCGGGAAGGCGGGCGCCGTCGTCTGCCGGACGAGGCGGGCCCGCTGCTCGAGCTGTACCGCCGCCTCCACGCCGCGACCGGCGGTCGGATGAGCCCGCTCGTCGGCCGCTCCCTCGAGGCGCTCGGCTACGACGCCGCCTACCGGCTCGTGCCCGGCACCCCGGTGCCGGCGCCCGCGTGGGACGACGTCATCGCCTGGGACGCGGACGCGCTCGAGCTCGACCTGCTGCGGCCCGCGCTGCTCGACGTCGGCGCCGCCGGCAAGGGCCTGCTCGTCGACCTCGTCGGCGAGGTGCTGGCGTCGCACGGCATCGCCGACTCGGTCGTCGACGCCTCCGGCGACCTGCGCGTCCGCGGCGCCGGCACCGGACGCGCCGAGCGGATCGCGCTCGAGCATCCCGGCGATCCGTCCCGCGCCGTCGGCCTCGCCGAGCCCGGCCCGCGCGCGCTGGCGGCGAGCGCGGGCGACCGCCGCGCCTGGGCGGGCGTTCACCACATCCTCGACGCGACGACCGGATTGCCGGAGCGCGAGGTGCTGGCGACCTGGGTGGTCGCCGACGACGCGATGACGGCCGACGGCGCCGCCACCGCACTGTTCTTCGCGGACGGCGACGCACTCGCCGCCGCACTGGCGCCGGGCCGTCTGGACTGGGTCAGGATGTACGCGGACGGCCGGCTGGAGAGCTCGCCGTCGTTCCCCGGGGAGGTCTTCCGATGATCACGTGGCTCGACCGTCAGCTCGGTCGGATGACGATGTACCGGCTCGTGACGTTCGCCGTCGCGCTGCTCGCGGTCGTCGGCTCGGTGCTCGGATCCGTCGGCGTGCTCAGCGTGCCGCCGGCCGACGTGTCGTCCGGCTTCGTCGCGCCGCCGCTCGCCTTCCTCGTCAGCGCCGTGGTGCTGGTCGGCTGGTCGATCCTCGCCAACGCGGTGTTCGGCGCGCTGTTCAGGGTGCGGGCCGAGGCGGAGTCGGCGGTGATCACCGGCGTCCTGCTGTTCCTGCTGCTCCCGCCGGCCCTCGACCTCGTGCACCTCTGCGCCGATGCGCTGGCCGCGACCCTGGCCGTCGCGTCGAAGTTCCTCATCGCCCCGCACCGCCGGCACGTGCTCAACCCGGCCGCGTTCGGCGCGTTCGCGGTGCACAGCCTCGGGCTGCAGAGCACGATCTGGTGGGGAGGCCTGCCGCTGCTGCTGCCGCTCGTGCTCGTGCTCGGGCTGCTCGTCGTGACCCGCATCCGGCACGTGCTGGTCGTCGCGGTGTTCCTCGTGGTCGCGATCGGCGCGCGCGCCGTCCAGTCGGCCGCGAGCGGCTTCCCGGTGCTCGATCCGGTCTTCCTCGCGCTCATCGGGCCGAGCGTGTTCCTCGCGTTCTTCATGCTCACCGAGCCGCTGACGCTGCCGCCGCGACGCTGGCAGCAGGTGGTCGTCGCGGTCGTGGTGGGCCTCGTGCCGGTCGCCCTGCCGTTCGCCCTGACCGGCCCCGACCTCGGCGTCATCACGCCGCAGCTCAACCTCTCGGCGCCGGAGTCGGCGCTGCTGATCGGCAACGTCGTCGCGGCCGTCCTGGCGCGCCGCCGCGGCATCCGCCTCGTCTACGCCGGGCGCCGGCAGCTCACGCCGACCGCGTGGGAGTTCGAGTTCACGCCGCGCGAGCCAGTGCGGTTCCGCCCCGGCCAGTACCTCGAGCTGACGGTGCCGCACCGGGCCGATGACCGCGGCCGCCGACGCACCTTCAGCATCGCCTCCGCCCCGGGTGCGGCGGGCGCGACGGCGCCGGTGCGGCTCGGACTCCGCGTGCCCGCCGAGCGCTCGTCGAGCTTCAAGCAGCGCCTGCTCGAGCTCGAGGAGGGCGCCGTGCTCGGCGCGACCGGCGTCGCCGGCGACTTCCTGCTGCCCGCCGACGCGTCCCGCCCGGTGCTGCTCGTCGCCGGCGGCATCGGCGTGACGCCGTTCGTCTCGCAGCTCGAGCACGACCGCATCGCGGGCATCACCCGCGACACGGTCGTCGTCTACTCGGTGTCGTCGACCGACGACATCGCCTACGCGGTCGAGCTCGGCCGCAGCGGCGCGCGCGTGCTGCTCGTCGCGCCGGAGCCCCTGAAGCGGATGCCGGAGCACTGGACCTGGCTCGGCGCGGGACCGCTCACGGCCGACCGCCTGCTCGAGGCGGTGCCGGACGCCCGCGGCCGCACCGCGTACCTCTCGGGCCCGCCCGCGCTCATCGCCGCGCTGCGTCCCGCGCTGCGCCGCGCGGGCGTCCGCCGCGTGCACACGGACGCCTTCATCGGCTACTGACCTCCGGACTCGCCGCGCGCACGCGGGTGGCGACTGCGCACCATCGTGAGTACGCGGTCGCCACGACGGTGCGCACTCGGCATCGGCTGCGTTCGCCCTGCGCGAGCACGGCCCCCGATCGTTAGCACTCGCCGACCCCGAGTGCTAATTTGATCGCAGTTGAGTCAAGGCGACTCAAGTCAGGAGTCCACCCATGATCACCTACCCCGAGGCCGTGCGCTCCATGCGCCGCATGCCCGCCGACGCCTACCGTGACGGCGACCACTACGTCCTCGCCGTCGAGCTCCCGGGCGTCGACCCGGCCAGCATCGACCTCGGCGTCGACGGCCAGCTGCTCACCGTCAAGGCCGAGCGCGCCGCCCGTCCCGCCGACGGCGCGACCTGGATCACCCGCGAGCGCTGGAGCGGCAGCGTCGAGCGCCGCTTCACCCTCGGCCGCACGATCGACACCGCCGCCATCTCGGCGAGCTACGAGAACGGCGTGCTCAGCGTCGTCATCCCGGTGAGCGAGGCCGCGAAGCCGCGCAGGGTCGAGATCGCGACCGGCACCCCCGTCGAGACCGCACCGGTGGAGACCGCCGCCCCGGCCCCCGAGGCCGCCGCGGCCTGACCCGGACGCCGGACGGCTCCCCTGCCGCCGGCGCCCCGCCGCCGCTCCCTCCGGCCGCACCCGCGCGGATGCGCACCCACGAGGCCCGGACGCCCCCACGTCCGGGCCTCGTCGCATGCCCAGACTCCCTCGGTACGCTCGAGCCACCGACCCACCGAGGAGCCCCCGTGATCGCCACCCGACTCCCCGCCGCACTCGCCGGCGCCGTGCTCGTCGTCGCCCTCGCCGGATGCAGCGCGCTCGCCCCCGACGGCAAGGTGCAGTCCTGCGCGACCCTGGCCGGCAAGCTGCCGGACGTGTCGGCGCAGCTGCAGTCCGCCGCCGACAGCGTGCAGACCGATCCGGCCGCCGCGGTGCAGGACCTGAAGGACGCGAAGTCGACGTTCGACGCGACCGTCGCCGACCTGAAGAACGCCGAGATCAAGAGCTCGGCCGAGTCCGCGTCCACCTCGCTCGGCGACCTGACGACGAAGCTCGAGGCGGTCGCCGCCGACCCGACGACGGCGGATCCGGCGGCGCTCCAGACGGCGTTCGAGACCACCAGGACCCAGTTCTCGGCGCTCGCGGACACCTGCAGCAAGCTGGAGTGACGCAGGCCGGGTGATGCCGCTCGCGCACCGTCCCGTCACCGGGTCGGACCCCGCCGCTAGCCTGGCGCCGTGGTCGCCTTCGCCGACAAGCCGCTGCTCCGCTTCACCGACCCCGCGGACTGGGAGCGGTTCCTCGAGCAGGACCCGCCGGACGGCGGGGTGCGCCTCATCCTGCTGAAGAAGGCGGCGACCATCCCCGGCATCCGCTACCCGGAGGCGCTCGACGTGGCCCTCTGCTTCGGCTGGATCGACGGCCAGGTCGCCCGGCACGATGACGACGCGGTCGAGCAGGCGTTCACCCCGCGCCGCCGCGCCAGCCCGTGGTCGCAGATCAACCGCGAGCACGTCGAGCGGCTCATCGCGGCCGGGCGGATGCGCGACGCCGGCCACGCGGAGATCGACCGGGCGAAGGCGGACGGCCGCTGGGATGCCGCCTACCGCGTGAAGGACGCGCCGGTGCCGCCGGAGCTGCAGGCGGCGCTCGACGCGCGTCCGGCCGCCGCGGCCGCGTTCGCGACCCTGAGGTCGACGGTCCGCTGGGCGCTGATCTTCCGGGTCGGGCAGCTCAAGAAGCCGGAGTCGCGCGAGCGCCGCGCCGAGCTCTACGCCACCCGGCTCGCGGCGGGCGAGGACCCGCTGGCCTGACCGGTGACGCGGAGGAGCCCCGGACGCCGTCGGCGTCCGGGGCTCCTGCGACCGCATCCCGGAGGGTCAGCCCAGGCGCGCGCTGAGGTTCGCGTCGAGCGTGGCGAGGAAGTCCTCGGTGGTCTGCCACTCCTGGTCGGGACCGACGAGCATCGCGAGGTCCTTCGTCATCTTGCCGCTCTCGACGGTCTTGACGACGACGTCCTCGAGGGTGGTCGAGAAGTCGATGAGCGCCTGGTTGCCGTCGAGTGTGCCGCGGTGCGCGAGGCCGCGCGTCCAGGCGTAGATCGAGGCGATCGGGTTGGTCGACGTGGGCTTGCCGGCCTGGTGCTGCCGGTAGTGGCGGGTGACCGTGCCGTGCGCGGCCTCCGCCTCGACGACCTTGCCGTCGGGCGTGGTCAGCACCGAGGTCATGAGGCCGAGCGAGCCGAAGCCCTGCGCGACGGTGTCCGACTGCACATCGCCGTCGTAGTTCTTGCAGGCCCAGACGTAGCCGCCCTCCCACTTCAGGGCCGAGGCGACCATGTCGTCGATGAGGCGGTGCTCGTAGGTGATGCCGGCGGCCGCGAACTGCTCGGCGTACTCGGCGTCGAAGACCTCCTGGAACAGGTCCTTGAAGCGGCCGTCGTAGGCCTTGAGGATCGTGTTCTTCGTGGAGAGGTACACCGGGTAGCCGCGCGAGAGGCCGTAGTTGAACGAGGCGCGGGCGAAGTCGCGGATCGACGGGTCCTGGTTGTACATCGCCATCGCCACGCCGCCGTCCGGCGCCTGGAACACCTCGAACGACTGGGCCGCGCCGCCGCCCTCGGGCTGGAACGAGAGGGTCAGGGTGCCGGGGCCGTCGAACACGAAGTCGGTGGCGCGGTACTGGTCGCCGAAGGCGTGGCGGCCGATGATGATCGGCTTGTTCCAGCCCGGCACGAGACGCGGGATGTTGGAGATGACGATCGGCTCGCGGAAGATCACGCCGCCGAGGATGTTGCGGATCGTGCCGTTCGGCGAGCGCCACATCTTCTTGAGGCCGAACTCCTCGACACGCGCCTCATCGGGGGTGATGGTGGCGCACTTGACGCCGACGCCGTGCTTCTGGATGGCGTGGGCCGCGTCGATGGTGACCTGGTCGTCGGTCGCGTCGCGATGCTCGATGCCGAGGTCGTAGTACTCGAGCGTGAGGTCGAGGTACGGATGGATGAGGCGGTCCTTGATGAACTGCCAGATGATGCGGGTCATCTCGTCGCCGTCGAGCTCCACGACGGTGCCCTCGACCTTGATCTTCTCCACCACGGAATCGCCTCTGTTTCGCTTGTCGTCAACTGCCGCCGGTCAGCCTATCGCGCCGGCGAGATATCTCGATGTCAAGATAAATAGTACCCGAGCGGCCTCCCGACGGGTGCCCGGCACGTTCATCGCGGGGGCGTACCGCTCGGGGTTCCGCCCGGGTTAGGGTTGCGACCATGGCGGATCTGAGACTCGAGGAGCTGTCGGCGCAGACGATCGCCGCCGCGAACAGCCTGACCATGAAGCCGGGCCAGGAGGCGTTCCTCGCGCCGGAGACCTACACGCACTACGAGGACAAGATCTCGCCCTCGAACTCGTGGCCGCGCGTCGTCGTCGACGGGGACGGCTCGGTCGTCGGCTACATCATGGGCAACTTCGACGCCGAGGCGACGGACGACTTCCTCCGCGCCGCGCTCTGGCGCATCAACGTCTCCGCCGACGCCCAGGGCGCCGGCGTCGGCCGCTTCGCCGTGCTCGCCCTCGCGGAGGAGGCGCGCCGCCGCGGCTTCGACCGCATCACCGTCGTGTGGGAGTCCGGCGAGGCCGGTCCCGAGCGGTTCTTCCAGGCGGTCGGCTTCCACGTCATCGGCGAGACGCCGTACGGCGAGAACCTCGGCGCGCTCGACCTCTGAGCCGAGCCCTCCCAGCGATCCGGATGCCGCCTGCCGACGACTTCGTCTCGCGCGTGCTCGACGTGGTCGCGGCGATCCCGGAGGGACGCGCGATGAGCTACGGCGACGTGGCGGCCGCGATCGGCTCGCGCGCAGCGCGCGGCGTCGGCCAGGTGATGGCGTACTCCGGGTCGGACGTGCCGTGGTGGCGGGTCGTCCGCGCCTCCGGGCATCCGGCGGTCGATCACGAGCAGCGCGCGCTGCAGCACTACCGTGCCGAGGGGACCCCGCTGCGCTGGAACCGGGACGAGACCGTGTTCCGCGTGGACCTCGCCGCGGCCGGCTGGACGCCGTAGCGGCCGGCGGGGCTGCCGGGACTTCCGAGCCGCGGCTCACAGCTCCGCGATGACGATCTTCCGCATCGTGAGCATCGACCGGAACACCGAGGCGGCCCGCTCGGGATCGGACCCGGTCATCGCGTCCTCGAGCTCGACCGGCACGATCTGCCACGAGATGCCGAAGCGGTCGGCGAGCCAGCCGCACTGCGACTCGGTGCCGCCGTCGGCGATGAAGGCGTCCCAGATGCGGTCGACCTCGGCCTGGCCGCCCTCGACGAGCACGTAGAGCGACATCGCCTCGGTGTGCCGCGGTCCGGGGCCGCCCTGGACCGCGACCATCGGCCGTCCGGCCAGCTCGAAGCGCGCCGCGAGCAGCCGGCCGGTCGCCGGATCGAGCTGATCGGGATGGACGCGACGGAGGTCGCCGAAGATGCGCTCGTAGAGGGCGAGCGCCTCCTCGAGGTCGTCGTCGAACCAGAGGCAGGTGGACAGCTCCCGGACAGTCATGTGGACAGTGTCCACTTCGCGGTCCCGGTTGTCCACCGCCGGTCGGCGATCCGCGGGATCCGGGCGGGCTCGCGCCCGACCCGGATCCCGTGACGCGGATCAGACCAGCGAGTCCCGCCAGGCCGCGTGCAGCTGCGCGAAGCGGCCGGTGCCGGCGATGAGCTCGTCGGGCGTGCCGTCCTCGACGATGCGGCCGTGCTCCATCACGAGCACGCGGTGCGCGATCGCGACGGTCGACAGCCGGTGGGCGATGATGATCGCCGTCCGTCCCGCGAGCAGGGTCTGCAGGCCCTCCTGCACGAGCCGCTCCGACGGGATGTCGAGCGACGCCGTCGCCTCGTCGAGGATGAGCACCGAGGGGTCGGCGAGGAACGCGCGCGCGAACGAGAGCAGCTGCCGCTGTCCCGCCGAGACGCGCCCGCCGCGCTTGTTCACGTCGGTGTCGTACCCGTCGGGCATCGCCATGATGAACTCGTGCGCGCCGACCGCCTTGGCGGCGTCGCGGATCTCGTCGAACGTCGCGTCCGGCTTGCCGAGCGCGATGTTCTCCGACACCGAGCCGGAGAACAGGTACGCCTCCTGGGTGACCATGACGATCGCTCGACGCAGGTCGCGCGGCCGCAGCTCCCGCAGGTCGACGCCGTCGAGCCGCACGGCGCCCTCGCTCGGGTCGTAGAACCGCGACACCAGCTTGGCCAGCGTCGACTTGCCGGCGCCCGTCGATCCGACGAGGGCGATGGTCTGCCCCGCCGGCATCATGAGCGAGAACTCCGGCAGGATGACGCGATCCGCCCGGTAGGCGAAGGTGACGTCGTCGAACTCGACCTCGCCGCGCGCCCGCGGCAGCGCGATCGGATCGCGCGGGTCCGGCACGCTCGGCACCTCCTCGAGCACGCCCGAGATCTTCTCGAGCGCGGCCGCGGCCGACTGGTACGAGTTGTAGAACATCGTCATGTCCTGCATCGGGTCGAAGATGCGGCGCGTGTAGAGCACGATCGCCGCCAGGTTGCCGATCATCAGGGTGCCGGCCGCGACGCGGAAGCCGCCCGAGAGCAGCACCACCGCGACCGCGACGTTCGCGATGAGGATGAGCCCCGGCTCGAACGTGCCGAACAGGCGCATGGTGCGCTTGTTCGCGACGCGGTAGTCCTCGACGAGGTCGCCGTACTCGCGCTCGTTGCGCTGCTCCTTGCGGAACGCCTGCACTGCGCGCATGCCCGTCATCGTCTCGACGAAGTGCACGATCACCCGCGCCGACGCGACGCGCGTGAGACGGAAGGCCCGCTGCGAGTTCTTCTGGAACCACCGCGCCAGGAACGACAGCGGGATGAGCGCGACCGCGACGATGATGCCGCTCACCCAGTCGAGCGAGACGAGCGCGACCGCCGTGAACACCACGTAGAGCACGCCGCGGATCAGGCCGTTGAGGCCCGAGTCGAGCAGCTCGCGCACCGAGTCGAGGTCGCTCGTCTGGCGCGCGATGATGCGCCCGGACGTGTAGCTCTCGTGGAACTCGAGGCTCAGCCGCTGGGCGTGGTCGAAGACCCGCTTGCGCAGGTCGATGAGCACGGCCTGGCTGATCTTCGCCGCCGAGATCTGGTACTGCTGCATGAGCACGGCGCCGAGCACCGCCGACGCCAGGTACGCGATGACCGCGAACAGCGTCGGCTGCCAGTCGCCGTCGTCGGTCAGCGCCGAGATGCCGTTGTTGATGCCGTAGGCGATCAGTAGCGGTCCGGCGACGCCGACGAGCTGACACGCGATCACCACGATCGACGTGACGATGAGGCGCCGCTTCAGCGGCTTGAGCAGCACGCCGAGCAGGCGCAGCGAGCGCCGGCGGATCTGCCGGTTCTCGTCCTTCGTGTAGTCCTGGCGCTCTTCGCCCTCGACTCCCGTGACGCTCATTCGCGTCCCTCCCTCGCTGCGACGGGATCCGGATCGAACGACGCGTCGTCCGGGATGATGTCGAGCGCACCCGTCTGGGTGTGCTTCTCGCGCGCCTCCTGCTCCTCGTCGAGCGAGGAGATCACGAAGCGGTAGTGCTCGTTGCGGCCGAGCAGCTCCGAGTGGGTGCCCACGTCGGTGATGCGGCCGTTCTCGAGCAGCGCCACCCGGTCCGCCAGCATGACGGTCGAGGGGCGGTGGGCGACGATGAGCGCGGTGGTCGTCGCGAGCACGCGGCGCAGGGCCGCCTCGACGAGCGCCTCCGTGTCGACGTCGAGCGCCGACAGCGGGTCGTCGAGCACGAGCACCTCCGGGTTCGCGGCGACGGCGCGCGCGAGCGCGAGGCGCTGACGCTGGCCGCCGGAGAGACTGAGCCCCTCCTCCCCGACCTTCGTGTCGACGCCATCGGGCAGGTCGCGGGTGAACCCGGCCTGCGCGATGTCGAGCGCCTCCTGCATCACGCGCTCGGCCTCCGCCTCGTTGCCGGGCAGCTCCAGGTCGGGACGGCCGAGCAGCACGTTCTCGCGCACCGAGGCCGAGAACAGCGTCGCGTCCTCGAACGCCATCGCGATGTGGCTGCGCAGCTCCTCGCGGGTGAGGTCGCGCACGTCGACGCCGTCGATCGTGACGCGGCCGCCGGTGACGTCGTAGAGCCGCGTGGTGAGGGCGGTCAACGTCGTCTTGCCGGAGCCCGTGAGCCCGACGAGCGCCATCGTCTCGCCCGGCTCGACCGCGAGGTCGATGCCGTTGAGCACGTCGGGGTACTGCGCCGGCGAGTCCTGGTAGCGGAAGTGCGCGTCCTCGAAGACGAGGCGGCCGCGCGCGTCCGTGACCGTCGACGGCGACGCCGGGTCCTGGATGGGGTTCTCCTCGTCGAGCACCTCGTAGAGGCGGTCGACCGCGGTGCGGGTGTCGAACGTCATCGACAGCAGGAAGCCGATCGACTCGATCGGCCAGCGCAGCACGGTGGCGGTGAAGAAGAACCCGACGAGCTGGCCGAGGGTCATGGTCCCCTGCCAGGTGAGCACGATGCCCCCCAGCAGCGAGAGCGCGTAGGCGACGTCGGGGATCAGCATCAGCCAGAACCAGATGCCGGCCACAGCGCGGGCCTTCTCGATCTCGGTGCCGCGGAGGTCCTCCGCCTGCTTCGAGAACTTCTCCAGCGAGTGCCGGCCGCGGCCGAACGCCTTGAGCACGCGGATGCCGTGCACGCTCTCCTCGACCGCGGTGGCGAGGTCGCCCTGCTGGTCCTGGCTGCGTCGCGCCACCTTCGAGTAGCGCTTCTCGAACGCGTACCCGTAGATCCACACCGGGATCGACAGGATGAGGAAGAGCAGCCCGAGCTGCCAGCTGTAGGTGAACAGCACGCCGAATCCGATGAGGATCGTCACGATGTTCACGACGAGCAGCACGATGCCGAACGCCAGCCAGCGGCGGATCAGGTTGAGGTCGCTCATGGCGCGCGAGAGCAGCTGGCCGCTCGGCCAGCGGTCGTGGAACGCCACCGGCAGGTCCTGCAGGCGCCGGTAGAGCGTGTTGCGCATGTCGGCCTCGACCTGCGTGCCCGGCTCGAGCACGAGCCAGCGGCGCGCGGCGATGAAGACCGCCTCGCCCACGCCGAGGAGCAGCACGAGGCCGGCGGCGGCCCAGATCGCGGCCGACTGCACGTTCTTCTCGTGCAGGGGGCCGTCGACGAGCTGCTGGAGCACGAGCGGGATGATCAGGGTCACCACCCCGGCGCCGAGGGCGGCGAACATGCCGCCGATGATGCGGGGCCGGGCGGGTCGCAGGAACGGCATGAGACGCAGCAGCGTCCGTACGGTTCCGCGGCGCCCGGGGTCGGGAGAACGGTCAGCGGGAAGGGGTGTTGGCACGATTCATCCAGTGCTGGCGGGCGCACGCGATCACGCGCGCGTCCGGATCGTCATCGAGGGTCGGATGCTGCGATCCCCCGTCGCGTGGACGGGGGCCGCCGAGAGGGACGGGCCGCCGCTACGGCCGTCCGGTGCGACCGCGGGCGGCGGCGCCGAGGACGACGCGGGCGGACACAGCGGGCTGTGCGGGCTCGATCGTGGACATGATGCCTCCGTTCGCAGGTCGGTCGCTCCGGCGGTGACCGGAGCAGCCTTTCAGCCTAGACCCGCTTCGGCGGCGACGGCAAGCGGGAGCTCCACGACGATCGTGGTTCCCTCCCCGATCGGGCTGCGCACGCCGAAGCTGCCGCCGAGCGCCTCGACGCGGTCGGCGAGCCCGACCAGGCCGGAGCCGCCCTCGCCGCCGGCGCCCCCGCGGCCGTTGTCGCGCACCGTGAGCCGCAGCGTGTCGCCGTCGCTCTCGGCCCGCAGCCACGCCTGCCGCGCCTCGGAGTGCTTGGCGATGTTCGCGAGGCACTCCGACGCCGTGAAGTAGGCGGTCGCCTCGACGAGCTCCGGGATCCGCCCGTCGAGCTCGACGTCGACCACGACCGGCACCGGGCAGCGGGAGGCGAGCTCCGGCAGCGCCAGCGCCAGCCCGCCCTCGACGAGCGCGGTCGGATGGATGCCGCGGGCGAGCTCGCGGAGCTCCCGGAGCGCGACCGACAGCCGCCCGAGCAGCTGCTCGAGCTCGTCGGCGATGCCGTCCTGGCCGCCGCTCCGGGCCGCGGTGATGACCGTGCGCAGCTGCATCGCGAGCGCGACGAGCTGCTGCTGCGAGCCGTCGTGCAGGTCGCGCTCGAGCCGCTTGCGGGCCTCGTCGCCCGCCTCGACGATGCGCTGGCGCGACTCGCGCACCTGCTCGAGCGTTCGCTCGATCTCGCCGCGCAGCTGGCCGTTGTCGAGGGTGAGCCGGAGCGCCGTCGACACGCCGTCGAGCAGCCGCTCGTTCTCGGCGAGCGCGCGGTCGTGGCGGATGACGGCGATCGGCGATCCGTCGCCGGCCGTGATCGGCAGCAGCGTCCGGGTCGGCTCGTCGCCCTCCACGGGCAGCTCGACCGGGTCGCCGTCCTCGTCGCGGTAGCCGCCGATCGCCCAGTCCCACCAGAAGACCTCGAGGCTCGGGTCGCGGAGCGTCTTCGACAGCGTCTCGCGCCACGAGCGGCGGTCGACGCCGTCGCGCGTGATGCTCATGAGGTCGGCGACACGGCCGCGCGTGTTGCGCAGGTGCACGCTGCCGGCGATGTAGCAGATCGGGATCGAGGCGACCGCGAACAGCGAGATGATGCTGACGGGCTCGAACGTGTGGCTGCGCGTGACGAAGCTGCGGTCGTCGGTGAGCGCCGGGTTGGAGGCGGTGTAGCTCACGGCCTCGACGATGAGCGCGAGCAGCCAGGCGACGAGGCCGACCGGCATGACGAAGGCGACGCTGCGGGCCGGCGAGCTGCCGCGCGCCCAGCGCCAGAACTGCCGGCCGGCGACGACCGCGACGATCACGGCGCCGCAGATGCGGTAGGTCAGGTCGATCAGGTAGAACGTCTCGCTGTCGCCGACGAGCGCGTACGCGTTCGGGCTGCACAGGCAGGCGGTGTTCTCGGAGGCGTCCGCCACGAGCACCGCGATCGCGCGGATCACCGAGATGGCGATGCCGACCCCGACGATGACCGCATCGACCCGTCCGCTGAACCGGCCGCGCGGATAGGCGAGCGCGATCATCCCGAGCAGCAGCGCCCAGAGCAGGTCGATGCTGCGCACGATCGGCCAGACGTAGCCGAAGTAGGCGATCGCCGAGAAGAACAGCTGCGGGATCCAGAGGTAGACGAACGCGACCATGAGGATGATCGGCAGCCGCCGCTCGCCCAGCTGCAGGCCGACGACGGCCGAGATCGCGAACGCCCACGGCACGGCCGCGTGCAGGGTCGTGTACGACTCCTCCGGCCGGTTGATCGGCGGCGTCAGCGCCCAGCCGAGCAGCTGCATGATCAGGTTCAGGGCGAGGCCGAACGCGATGACCGCGATCCAGACCGTCCACGCCCCCGCCGTCATCCCCGACCGCGAGTCCACGCGGGCCGGGGCGATGGCGTCCGCGGTCATCGCGACCCGAGGTAGGCGAGTACCGCGAGCACGCGGCGGTGGTTGTCCGGGGTGTCCTCGAGGCCGAGCTTCTGCATGATGCTGCGCACGTGCGTCTCGACCGTCTTGACGCCGAGGAACAGCCCGCGCGAGATGCCGGCGTTGGAGTGCCCCTGGGCCATGAGCTCGAGCACGGAGAGCTCGCGTGCGGTCAGCGAGGCCAGCGGGCCGTCGACGCGCGGGCGCTGCATGAGCTGGCCGACGACCTCCGGGTCGACGACGGAGCCCCCGCTGGAGACGGTCTCCACCGCGGAGACGAGCGTGCGCGGCTCGGAGACCCGCTCCTTGAGCAGGTAGCCGGTGCCGGATCCGGCGGCGAGCGCGCGCATCGCGTACTCGGGCGTCGCGTACATCGACAGCAGCAGCACGCCGATCGTGGACCCGCGCTCGCGCAGCCGCTCGAGGGCGGCGATGCCCTCGTCGCGGAAGCTCGGCGGCATCCGGATGTCGAGCACGGCGACGTCGACGCCGCCGGCGAGCACCTCCGCGACCAGCTCCTCGCCGGATCCGACGGAGGAGACGACCTCGAGGCCGCCGTCGACGAGGACCTTGCCGATGCCCTCGCGGAGCAGCATCGCGTCGTCGGCGACCGCCACCCGGAGGGGCGTGGTGCGGGTGTCGCTCATGTCTCGCTTCCTTGTCGACGTCGACGGCAGGCGTTCGATAGCTGAGAGGAACACTAGCCGCGTTCAGGGCCCGCCCGGATGACCGGGTACAGACCGTTCCGCCATTTTGTCAGTACGCGCCGCCCCAGACGGCGCCAACCGAACGGAGAACGACCGGAATGCCTGACGTCCAGGGCTCCGCGGCCAGCACTCCACCCGATCCGACGCGCGTCCTCGACGCGTTCCGGCGGATGCTGGCCAGGTCGACCGACTCGTCCCGTCCGGCGCCCGGGAGCTTGGCGGAGGAGACCCGACTCCTCGCGAGCTCCCGGGGGCCGGGCATCGGTCCGCTCCTCGTCCTCGACCAGCTCCCCGAGCCGGTCCCGGCGGGCGCGCACCTCGGTTCGACCACCTAGGCACCTTCTCTTGATCCTCGCAGTCAGCCCGCCGGACGACGACCACGCCGGCGCGGTCGTCGACCTCCTGCTCGACGCCGGGCGCGAGGTCGCGCTCGTCGACGTCCCGAGCCTCTCCTCCGATACCGCCGTCGAGCTGGAGATCGATCCCGCCCGCGGCCTGCGCCGCCGGCTCCACGTCGCCGGCCGCCGCGGCCCCGCGATCGACCTCGACGCGGCCACGACCGGCTTCTGGCGCCGCCGCCACGCGCCCGTGCTGAGCCGCGACCTCGCCGTCCTGGCCGAGCTCGACGGTGCGCCGATGGAGTCGATGGAGTCGTTCGAGAGCGTCACCGCCTCCCTCGAGCTGGACTGGATCAACGACCCGGTCCGCGATCACATCGGCCGCCGCCGCCCGCGCCAGTGGGCCGCCGCGACCGCCGCCGGCCTCCCGGTGCCCGCCACGCTCGTGACCCGCGACCCGGCCGCGGCCGTCGCGTTCCGCTCCGCGAACCTCGCCGCCGGCCTCGTGAGCAAGCCGCTCGTGCGGCGTGCGGACGACTGGGGCGGCTGCTCGCCGGTCTTCGGCGAGGACGACCTGGTCGACCGCGTGGCGTCGGCGCCGGCCGAGACGGTGCTGCAGGAGTTCGTGCCCGGCCCCGACATCCGCGTCATCGTCGTGGGCGGCGCCCACTTCGCCGTCGAGTTCGGCGAGCACGCCGCGGACCTGCCGCACGACCTGCTGGCCGACGACGAGGCGGTGCGGCCGACGATCCTGCCGCAGGGCCTCGTCGAGGCGATCGACCGCACGATGGCGCGGCTCGGCCTCGTCACCGCCGCCGTCGACCTCCGCCGCGGGCCCGACGGCGTGCACCGCTTCCTCGACCTCGACCCCGCGCCGCGCTGGCTGCTGCTCGAGGAGCTCACCGGCTGGCCGATCACGCAGGCGGTCGTCGACGCGCTCAGCGTGCGCGACGACGCCCTGACGGCCCAGCGCCGCGCCTGACCCCGCCGACACTGCGTCCGGCGGCCGCCGGACTCAGTGGAAGAAGTGCCGCTCGCCGGTGAAGTACATGGTGACGCCGGCCGCGGCGACCGCGTCGATCGTCTCCTGGTCGCGCACCGAGCCGCCCGGCTGCACGATCGCGCGCACGCCGGCGTCGAGCAGGATGCCGGGGCCGTCGGCGAACGGGAAGTAGGCGTCGCTCGCCGCGACGCTCCCCCGCGCCCGGTCGGCTGCGCGGTCGACGGCGAGCCGGCAGGAGTCCACCCGGTTGACCTGGCCCATGCCGATGCCGACGGAGGCGCCGTGCGAGGCGAGCAGGATCGCGTTCGACTTCACCGCGCGGCAGGCCGTCCAGGCGAACTCGAGGTCGGCGAGGGTCTCGGCGTCGGCGGGCTCGCCGGCGGCCAGCGTCCACTCGGTCGAGGGCGCGAAGTGGTGATCCGCGGTCTGCGCGAGGAAGCCGCCCGAGATCTGGCGCAGCTCCGTCGCGACCGGGGCGAAGCCCTGCGGCAGCCGGAGCAGTCGCAGGTTCTTCTTCGACTGCAGCACGGCGAGCGCCTCGGGCTCGAAGTCGGGAGCGACCACGACCTCCGTGAAGATGTCGACGATCGACTCCGCGGCGGCGAGGGTGACGGGTGCGTTCGCGGCGATCACGCCGCCGAACGCCGACACCGGGTCGCAGTCGTGCGCGGCGCGGTGCGCCGACGCGATGTCGCGGCCGACGGCGATGCCGCACGGGTTCGCGTGCTTGATGATCGCGACGGCGGGGCGGTCGAAGTCGTAGGCGGCCCGCACGGCGGCATCCGCGTCGACGTAGTTGTTGTACGACATCTCCTTGCCGTGCAGCTGCGTCGCCTGCGCGATGCCGGCCGCGCCGGCGAGCGGGTACAGCCCGGCCTGCTGGTGCGCGTTCTCGCCGTAGCGCAGCGAGGCGGCGCGCATGACGGAGAAGGCGAGCCGCGGCGGGAGGTCGTCAGCGGCCTTCTCGGCGCCGCCGGCGAGGGCGTCGACGCCCGCGTGCTCGCCCATCCAGGCGGCCACGGCGGTGTCGTACGAGGCGGTGTGCGCGAACGCGGCCGCCGCGAGGCGCCGGCGCTGCGCGAGGGTGGTGCCGCCGACCCGGAGCGCGGCGATGACCTCGTCGTAGCGGCCGGGCTCGACCACGATCGCGACGTTGGCGTGGTTCTTCGCCGAGGCGCGGACCATGGCCGGGCCGCCGATGTCGATCTGCTCGACGACGTCGTCGCCGCGCGCGCCGGAGGCGACGGTCTCGACGAAGGGATACAGGTTGACCACGACGAGCTCGAACGGCTGGATGCCGAGCTCGCCGAGCTGGCGCTCGTGGTCCTCGAGGCGGAGGTCGGCGAGCAGGCCCGCGTGCACGGCGGGGTGCAGCGTCTTCACGCGGCCGTCGAGCGACTCCGGGAACCCGGTGACGGTCGCGACCTCGGTGACCGGGTGCCCGGCGTCCGCGATCGTCTTCGCGGTCGAGCCGGTCGAGACGATCTCGACGCCCTGCGCGGCGAGCTCGGCGGCCAGCTCGAGCAGGCCGCTCTTGTCGCTCACAGACAGCAGCGCGCGGCGGATCGGGACGATGTCGCGGGGGCGCAGGTCGGCGGGGTCGCGGGTGGGGCCGCTCATGCGAGCTCCTTCAGGTCGAGGCGATCGGTCGCGATGTCGAGCACCGTCTGCAGCAGCAGCCGGCGCTCGACGGGCTTGATGCGGGCGTGCAGGCTGTCCTCGGTGTCGCCGGGCAGCACGGGCACGCGCTCCTGGGCGAGGATCGGGCCGGTGTCGACGCCGTCGTCGACCACGATCACGCTGGCGCCGGTCTCCGTCACGCCGGCGGCGAGCGCGTCGCGCACGCCGTGGGCTCCGGGGAACTCCGGCAGGTAGGCGGGATGGGTGTTGATCATCGCCGGGCTCAGCGCGCGCACGACGCGCGGCGGGAACAGCCGCATGAAGCCGGACAGGATGACGAGGTCCGGCTGCCATTGGCGGATCTGGGCGAGGAACTCGTCGCCCCACGCCTCGCGGTCCGGGAACGCGGAGAACGCGACGGAGAACGACGGGATGCCGAACTCCTCCGCGTGCGCGAGCCCGTCGGCGTCGCGATCGGCGCCGACGGCGACGACGCGGGCCGGGAATCCGGGGTCCTCCGCCGCCTCGAGGAGGGCCCGGAGGTTGGAGCCGCCCCCGGAGATGAGGACGACGAGCCGGAGCACCCGGCCAGCCTAGCGGCCGGACGAGGGCGGGATCGTCGGCACCGGGGCGGTGTCCACGTCGTCCTCGGCGTGCCGCCGCGGCGTGCGCTTGAGCTGCGGCTCGCGGTCGGGCCCGGTCTCCGGCTCGTCGCGGTCGGCGTCGACGGCGCGCTCCGGCAGCAGGTCGGCGACCCGCTCGCGGAGCCCAGGGCCGTCGGCCCGGCGGCCGACGCCCGACGCCGCGAGGCCGATGCCGATGGCCACGGCCGACTCCAGGGCCGCCCAGAGTCCGACGGCCAGCGGATCCGGCCCGACCTGCGACAGGCGTCCCGGGCCGGCCGATCCGGAGGCCGCCCACGACAGCAGCCCGAGCACGAGGCCGGAGAGCGCGCCGCCGGCGACCGCGACGAGCGCCATCCACCGCCCGGCCGGGGCGCCGCCGAGCGCGCGTCGGAGGCTGCCGCGCGCGCCGACCGCCGCCAGGAAGCCGGCGGCGACCGGCACGATCAGCCCGACGAAGCCGAACGCGGGCGTGCCGACCGGCACGGCGCCGAGCACCGGGATCGCCGGCAGCGGGCCGAGGGCGGTGCCGAGCGGTGAGACCGACGAGCCGACGCCGATGGCGAACCCGGGGCCGACCAGCCACGACGACGCCCAGATCACGAGGTCGGGGAGCAGCGCGAGCTGGCCGATGGTCAGCGCGAGACCGCCGGCCCAGTCGCCGTGCAGCGCCTCGTACAGGCGGATCAGGTCGACGTAGTGGCCGACGATGAGCCCGCCGACGAGCAGCGCCGACACGGCGAGCACGATCGCCGCAGTGCCGAGGCCGGTGCGGATGACCGCGGCGACGACGCCGCGCGGCAGCGGCGCGAGGCGTCCGATCCACGCCCGCAGCGACATCCGCCGCTCCGGCACGCCGTCGACCGCGTCGTCGATCTCGGCCGAGATCACGGCTGCGCCGATGCCGAGCAGGAAGACGAGGGTGGGCAGCAGGGCGCTCTGCCAGAGCGAGACCCGGGCGTCGGCTCGGAGCGCGAACAGGGCGAGCACCTCCGCCAGCACGCCGAACACGACCGCCGCCGTGACGGTGCCGAGCAGCCGGTGCCCCGTCTCGGCGATGCGGCGGCCGGCGCGCGAGCCGAGCAGCAGGGTGAGCAGCGCGAAGCCGAGCGCGGCGATGGTGATGCGCAGCGGCTCGGCGGTCGTCTGCCCGAGCGCCGCCGCGAGCTGCGGGTCGAGCGTCACGGTGATGTCGACGCCGTGGCCGACGAGCCAGGAGTCGACGGCGATGCGCCAGACGACCATCCAGTCGGGGCCGAAGCCGTACTGCACGGCCCACAGGATCGTCAGCGGCACGAGCGGGATCGCCACGCCGATCCCCGCCACCAGCACGGCCTCGAAGGCCGCGAACAGGAGGGTGAGTCGGCGGGTCACGGAGGGAGGCTACGCGAGCGCCGCGGCGCCGCCGGGGTGCCCCGCCGGGTGAGACGACGATGGCTGAGGAGGCCGACCGCGGCCGTCTCGAAGTCCAGGTCTGCAGACACAGGGCTTCGAGACGGGCCGTGGACGGCCCTCCTCAGCCGGCGGCGGGTGTCAGAGCCCCGCGATGATCTCGCGCATGAGGTCGGCGGTCTCGCTCGGCGTCTTGCCGACCTTGACGCCGGCGGCCTCGAGGGCCTCCTTCTTCGCCTGCGCGGTGCCCGCGGAGCCGGAGACGATGGCGCCGGCGTGGCCCATCGTCTTGCCCTCCGGGGCGGTGAAGCCGGCGACGTAGCCGACGACCGGCTTCGTCACGTTCGCCTTGATGTAGTCGGCGGCGCGCTCCTCGGCGTCGCCGCCGATCTCGCCGATCATCACGATGGCCTTCGTCTCCGGGTCGGCCTCGAACGCGGCGATCGCGTCGATGTGCGTGGTGCCGATGACCGGGTCGCCGCCGATGCCGATGGCGGTCGAGAAGCCGATCTCGCGCAGCTCGAACATCATCTGGTAGGTCAGCGTGCCCGACTTCGACACGAGGCCGATCGGGCCCTTGCCGGTGATCGTGGCCGGCGTGATGCCGACGAGCGACTCGCCGGGCGTGATGATGCCGGGGCAGTTCGGGCCGATGATGCGCGTCGTGCCCTTGGCCTTCGCGTAGGCCCAGGCCTCGGCGGTGTCCTGCACGGGCACGCCCTCGGTGATCACGACGAGCAGCGGGATCTCGGCGTCGACGGCCTCGATCATGGCGTCCTTGGTGAACGCCGGCGGCACGAAGGCGATGGAGACGTCCGCGCCGGTGGCCTCGATGGCCTCCTTCACGGAGCCGAAGACGGGCAGCGAGACGGGCGATCCGTCGGCGGCGGTGTGCTCGACCGTGGTGCCGGCCTTGCGGGCGTTGACGCCGCCGACGACCTGCGTGCCGGCCTTGAGCATGAGGGCGGTGTGCTTGGTGCCCTCGCCGCCGGTGATGCCCTGGACGATGACCTTCGAGTCCTTGGTGAGGAAGATCGACATTCTGTTTCTCTCAGTCCTTGATCTCGGTGCGGGTCAGCGGGCGGCGAGCTCAGCGGCCTTGTCGGCGCCGTCGTCCATGGTGGTCGCGAGGGTGACGAGCGGGTGGTTCGCGCCGGCGAGGATTGCGCGGCCCTCCTCCACCTGGTTGCCGTCGAGGCGGACGACGAGCGGCTTGGTCGCCGCGTCGCCGAGGATCTCGAGCGCCTGCACGATGCCGTTCGCGACGGCGACGCAGGAGGTGATGCCGCCGAAGACGTTCACGAACACGCTCTTCACCTGCGGGTCGCCGAGGATGACGTCGAGGCCGTTGGCCATGACGGTCGCCGAGGCGCCGCCGCCGATGTCGAGGAAGTTCGCCGGCTTGACGCCGCCGTGGGCCTCGCCCGCGTAGGCGACCACGTCGAGCGTCGACATGACGAGCCCGGCGCCGTTGCCGATGATGCCGACCTGGCCGTCGAGCTTGACGTAGTTGAGGTCGTTGGCCTTCGCCTTCGCCTCGAGCGGATCGGCCGCGTCCTTGTCCTCGAGCTCCGCGTGGTCCGGGTGGCGGAAGTCCGCGTTCTCGTCGAGCGAGACCTTGCCGTCGAGGGCGACGATGTCGCCGGCGCCGGTGAGCACGAGCGGGTTCACCTCGACCAGGGTCGCGTCCTCGGCGGTGAACACGTCGTAGAGCTTCACGAAGACCGGAGCGACCTTGCCGACGAGCTCCTCGGGGAACTTCGCGGCGATCGCGATCTCCGTGGCCTTCTCGAGCGTGATGCCCGTGGCGGGGTCGACCTCGACGCGGGCGAGGGCCTCGGGGCGCTCGACGGCGAGCTCCTCGATCTCCATGCCGCCCTCGTAGCTGCACAGCGAGAGGTACGAGCGGTTCGCACGGTCGAGCAGCACGGAGAAGTAGAACTCCTCCGTGATGTCGGCGCCCGCGGCGACCATGACGCGCTTGACGACGTGGCCCTTGATGTCGAGGCCGAGGATCGCCTTCGCGGCGGCCTCGGCGTCGTCCGGGGTCTTCGCCACCTTCACGCCGCCGGCCTTGCCGCGCCCGCCGGTCTTGACCTGGGCCTTGACGACCGTCACGCCGCCGAGCTGCTCGGAGGCCGCGCGCACCTCCTCCGGGGTGTCGGCGACGATCCCGGCGAGCACGGGGACCCCGTGCTTCTCGAAGATGTCGCGGGCCTGGTACTCGAAAAGATCCACGCTGGTGCTTCTTCCGTCGGCTCGTTCGCGGTCGCGGGTGTCTCGACGCCGAGATAGTTCGATATCGAGAGATCTCCCGCCCGGAACTCTACCGCCCCGGGATGGACGGCTCGGACCGCGGCCGGCTCCCGAGCGCGGGTGGGAGCATCGGCTCCATGCCCTCCCGCAGCCCGGCGTTCGAGCGCTTCGCCGCGGACGGCGCGCTCGTGCTCGGCGGCGGCGCGGCGATCCTGCTGCAGCTGGCCGATCCGGTCGTCGCGCGCGGGGTGGCGGAGCACAGCGCCTTCGCGCGGGATCCCGTGCGGCGCCTCCGCTCGACGCTCGGCTACGTGTACGCGGTGAGCCTCGCGGACGACCGGCTGGCGGGCCTGGCCGCCGGGTCCGTCGATCGGGCTCACGCCGGCGTGCCGGGTGCTCGCGATCCGCGGCACCAGCGCTGGGTCGCGGCGACGCTGCTCTGGACCGCGGTGCGCGTGCACGAGCGGATCGACGGCCCGCTCCCGGCGCCGCTCGCGGCCGAGGTGCTCACCCGCTTCGGGGACCTCGGCGCCGCGCTGCAGGTGCCGCGCGCCGACTGGCCGGTCGACGCTGCCGCGTTCGAGGCGTACTGGTCGTCGACGCTCGCCTCGCTCGAGGTCGGCGAGGACGCGCGCGCGGTCTGCCGCCAGCTGCTGCGACCGCGGGTCGGGCCGCTCTGGCTGCGGGCGGCGATGCCGCTCGGCCGCCTGGTGACCGCCGGGCTGCTGCCGGACGAGGTGCGCCGCGCCTACGGCCTGCCGTGGTCCGCGGCCCGCGCCCGCCGGTTCGGCGCCGCGATGGCGCTGCTCGGCGGCGTGCTCCGCGTCACACCCCGGCGCCTGCGCGAGCTGCCGTCGCGGCGGCTGCTCGCCGGCCTCGCCCGGCACGCCGGGCGGGCGCCGCGGCACGCGGACGGCAACGGGTCGGATGCCGGACCCGCGCGGTCCTAGGCTCGGACGGTGAGATTCGCCGCGCTGCGCGCCCGCTGGTACAAGGGCTACCTCGTCGGCGGCTCGCTGATGATGGCCGGCGACAACATGGAGCACGCCATCACCTACTGGGCGATGTGGCAGTACTTCCACTCGCCGCTGCTGGCCGGCTTCGCGGTGATCGCGCACTGGGCGCCGCACCTGCTGTTCTCGATCCAGATCGGCGGGCTCGCCGACCGCTTCGACTGCCGGCGGATCATCCAGTTCTCCGGCCTGCTCTTCATCTCCGTGTCGATCGCGTGGGGCATCCTGCTCGCGACCCGGAGCCTGCAGCCGTGGCACGTCGTGATCCTGCTGCTCGTCCACGGCATCGCGAGCGCTTTCTGGGGCCCGGCCGATCAGCTCATGCTCTACGACATGGTCGGCGGCAAGGACCTGCCGAGCGCCGTGCGGCTCATGGCGACCGGCATGACGCTCGGCCAGCTCGTCGGCCCGGCCTTCGGGGCCATCCTGATCTTCGCGGTCGGCCCGGCGATCGGCATGTTCATCAACATCGCCCTCTACCTGCCGTTCTGGATCTACCTGCTGATCGTGCCGTTCACCGGGCACGTGCGCGACAGCGCGCCGCGCCCGCGCGTCCGGCTCCGCGATGTGGCCGACGTGCTGCGGGAGGTGCCGAGGTACCCGTCGATCCTCGTGGCGATGCTGCTGCAGGGGGCGGTGGGCCTGTTCATCGGCGTCGCGCTGCTGCCGCTGTTCCCGGAGTTCGGCGAGCTGCTCGGCGAGAGCGAGTCCGGCCCCGGCTACGCCGTGCTCGTCGCGGCGATGTCGGCGGGCGCCGTCATCGGCGGCGTCACGACGGAGGCCGTCGGCCGCATCCGCGCGTCGACCCGGCTCGCGATCATCGCGACCATCGTCTTCGCCGGCGCCGTGCTCGTCTTCGCGGTCTCGCGGAGCTTCTGGCTCTCGGTGGGCGCCCTGCTGGTCGCCGGCGTCGGCAACATCATCTCGTCGTCGATGTCGCAGACCCTCGTGCAGCTCGAGGCGCCGCCGGAGCGCCGCGGCCGCTTCATCGGCGCCTTCGGCATCACGGCGAACGGCTTCCGCCTCGGCAGCGGCGTGCTCATCGGCATCCTCGGCGGCCTGGTCGGCGCGTCCGGCGCCGTCGCGATCGACGCGGTCGCGCTGCTCGTGGTCGCCGTCGCGCTGCTCTCGGTCGTGCTCGTCGTGCGCGGACGGCGCCCCTCGATCGACCCCGACGCGAGCGTCGACGTCGAGACCGGCCAGGTCGCCGTCACGCCGGACACCGACCCGGCGACCTGACCGCCCCGGAGCTCAGTCCTCGGTCGCGCCCGCGGTCGCCTTCTCGGCGGGCACCGCGCCCTCCTGGTCGGCCAGCGCGCGCTCGACGGCCTCCTGCACGCGGGCGTCCTCGCGCGCCTGGCGCAGGTCCGACCGGCGGCCGCGGCCTCGGACCAGGAGCACGACGGCGCCGGCGAGCAGCGCGAGCACGATCAGCAGCATCCACGGCACGGCGGGCCCGCCGGCGGTTGCGGAGATCGCGTCGATGGGCGCGGTGGATCCGGACGCGTCGGTGAGCAGCGGCGTCACGGTGGGCGTCGCGAACAGCGCGAACAGGGCCGGCACGTCGCGCACGGTCGTCGTGACCTTCCACGACTCCCCCGGCAGCAGCTCGGGCGCGTCGGCCACGGCGCCGGCCCGCATCGGGAACCAGCCGAACGGTCCGGACAGCGTCGCCCCCTGCTCCGCGGAGAGGGCCGCGTTGCCGGTGTTGTGCAGCGTCCAGCTCACGGTCGCGTCGCCTCCGGCGAAGGGGTTGAGACCGCCGTTCCAGGTGACGGCGGCGTGCTCGATGGCGAGGGCGGGCGTGACGTCGCCGCTCACGCGCACCGACATCCGGATGCCGAGGCGGCGGTCGACGTTGATGCCCTGGGCGGCGTCGCCCTGCACCAGCGACGTCACCATGCCGCCGGCGTAGTCGCCGGGCGTCGCGTTCGCGGGGATGTCGACCGTGAACGGCACCTCGGCCGTCGCGCCCGGCTGCACGGTGACCGTCCGATCGGAGGGCACGGCCCAGGCGCCGACGTTCTTCGAGGTCTCGCCGGCGGGGAGGATGTCGAAACGGCCGCCCTCCGTCGTGAAGCCGTCGGCGGCGTAGACGCCGAGCTCGAGCGGCTCGTCGCCCTTGTTCGCCACGACGAGGGAGTCCTGCGCGTTCGTGCCCGGCGCGAGCGTGTAGTCGAAGCTCGTCCGGTCGGCGCCGAAGTCGTTCGACCCGGTGCGCACGGTCCAGGTCACGGGGTCGTCGGCCGCCGAGGCCGCCGTGGCGGGCACGAGCACCCCCGCCCCGATGACGATGGCGAGCGCGGCGGAGGCCGGCGCGATGCCGCGGATGCTGATGGATCGGGGGGTGCTCATGGTTCGGTCCTCGAGGTGGGGGAAGCGGATGCGCCGGTGGGGCGGATGCCGTCTGTCATCCGCCCCACCGGCTGCCCGCGGCGAGCGCGGGCGGTCGGCTCAGCTGCTGAGCGCGGTGATGGTGAGGGTGGCGCGGTAGCTGCCCTTGGCGACGTCGGTCGGGAACTTCAGGTCCAGATCCGCGCCGAGCTTGGCCGTGCCGCGGGCGTGGCCCTGGGTCGCCGAGCCGAGCACCTGCGAGACCGAGAGGCCGCTGCCGGCGTCGTAGCCCGACTTCACCGGAGCACCGGCGGTCGCACCGGCGCCCGCCTGCGTCACCTTCGGGGTCCAGCCGAGGTACTTGCCGGAGAAGGTGCTGGTGCCGTCCTGGAAGTCGCCGACCGAGGCCGAGATCGACCACGGGGCGAGCGAGCGGCGGCTGTCGGAGACGGCGATCGGGTTGATCTGCCCGAGCGCCTGGAAGTAGTCGTCCTTGTCGACGGCCGTGCCGAGGTCGACGAGGCCGTTGCGCCCGTCGATCGTCCAGCCGAACTCACCCGGAGCCGGCTCCGGCACGGTGACCTGGATGTCCTGGCCGCTGCCGTGGTTCTGGTGGATGGCGACGGAGTCGACGACCGAGCCGACCGGCTGGGCGGCGGAGGCGCCGCTGTTCGGGCCGCACCACGCGACCTTCTTCAGCTCGACGGCCGCGTTCGGCGCGTCGCAGGTGCCGCTGCGCACGGTCTGCACCACGAGCTGGTCCTTCTGGACCTGCACCTTGGTGTACGTGCGGACGTGCTCCTGGTTCTGCACCGAGTTGTACCAGTAGTTCGCCGAGTTCAGCGGGTCGGCGCCGTTGCCGGCACCGCTCGTGGCGCTGGTGGCGCCGTTCGAGCCGGTGGTGCCGGGGGCGACGGGCTTCGTGATGTCGTAGTACTTCGAGCCCGAGGACGAGTTCGCCGTCACGTAGATGACGCCGCCGGGGCCCGGGTAGACGTCGGCCTGGCCGGGCGTCTCCGCCGCGTTGGCCTTCGCGCCGTCCTTGATCTCGTAGCTGCGCGAGTAGCTGTGGTCGTGGCCCTGCAGCACGAGGTCGACGCCCAGCTTCGAGAACGCGGTCGGGAAGTCGACGCGGCGCTGCTGGTTGTCGGCGTCCTGCGCGTGGTCCGCCGGCGAGTAGATCGCGTGGTGGTACACGAGCACGGTGTACTTGGCCTCGGCCTGGTGCTTCTTCACGACGTCGGTGACGTACGCCACGTGCGCGTCGTCGCCGCCGCTGCCGTTGGTCGCGCCGTTCGCGTAGGAGTTGCTGTTCAGGTCGATGAACAGCACGTCCTTGTAGATGTACCAGTAGTCGCCGCCCGACTCCGTGCCGGTGCCCGCGGTGCCGCCCTTGTAGTAGGCCGCGCTGCGGTCGGTGTTCGGCGTCGAGAAGTGCTGGTCGTAGGCCTTGCCGCCGACGTCGTGGTTGCCGATGGTGGCGGCCCACGGGTACTGGCGCAGCTTGTCGGAGCCGGAGCCGAGGAAGGCGTCCCACTGCGACTCGGTGTTCGCGGTCTCGACCTGGTCGCCGCCCGAGACGAGCAGCTCCGCGTTCGGGTTGGCGGCGAGCGACACGTTCAGCGTGTCGGCCCAGCCCGCGCCGTCGCGGGCGGTGTCGCCCGACGAGCCGATCTGCGGGTCGCCGTAGAACAGGAAGTCGAACGCGCCGTCGAAGGACTGGGTCTTGAAGGCGTAGGTGCTCGACCAGGCGCCGGTCGCGCCGACGCGGTAGGAGTACGCGGTGTTCTCCTTGAGGCCGGAGACCGTCGCGTGGCGGTTGAAGCCGCCGCTCGAGGCGATGTTCGCACCGCCGGTCGCCGAGAACGTGACCGCGGAGGCCGGGAACTCGCCGCTCACGAGCTGCGCCGTGGGGGCGAGCTGCACGACCTGGGCGGTGTCGCCCGTGGTGTACCAGGTGAGGATGCGCTGCGACTCGTCGGCGCCGACGCCGAGCACGATGCCCGACGACGTCGCCGCGGTGTCGGCGGCGTAGGCCGGGGCGGCGAGCAGGCCGCCGAGGGCGACCGCCGAGCACAGCGCCGCGGCGGTGAGGACCACGGAGGCGCGACGGCGGAAGGGCCGCGGAGCATCCGGGAGGGAGGGGGCAGACATGGGTGTCCGTTTCCTGTTCGGGGTGGGGTCGGGGAGAGGGTGGTGCGGGGCTCACGCTCCGGTCGCCGGATGAACGTCCGGGGAACGGCTCGCGCTGCCCGGGTTGCCACCGCCCGAACCCTGAGAGGACGCCCAGAACGTGCACCCGGCGCACGGTCGGCGGGCGGGCGGGCGACGACGGCGTCGGAGCCGCTCGGCGGCCGACGGCGCCCGCGAACGGACGGCGGCGCGGAGGTGAACGGACGTCGAACCCTCGCTCCCCCGGCGATCCCGCATCGAGGCGGCGCGGGAGGATCGAGCGTGCCTGCGCCCGCCGGCATCCCCCGCTCGAGAAGGATCCCCGTGCGTGCACGCCCACGGACCGTCGCCCTGACGGCCCTCGCTCTCGTCGCCGGCCTCGCCGTCGCGCTCAGCGCCTGCGCATCGGACGACTGGTCGCGGTCGCGGCCGGCCCCGACGGCGGTCGGCGAGCTGAAGCCGGGGTTCGAGCCGAGCGCCGCGCCGAGCCCGGAGGCGACGATCGACCCGGTCGCGGGCTCATGGGACGACGTGCGCCCCGCGCCCGGCTACCGGGTCGTGCTGCTGACGACCGAGCAGGACAAGCCGGCCCGGACCGTCTCGGGCGCGGTGCGCCGCTGGGCGGAGGCGGAGGGCGTGAGCCTGAAGACCGTGGTCGCGGACGGCGATCTCATCCCGGCGATCGTCGAGGCGATGGACCTCGAGCCGGACCTCATCATCACCGCGGGCGACGACCTCATCGACCCGCTGGCGACCGTGACGGCGAACCACCTCGACCAGGAGTTCCTCGTGCTCGGCGCCGAGGTGGCGGAGCCGACGGGGAACGTCACCGCGGTGGACTGGACGGGCGCCTCGTTCCGCGGCGAGGGGCTCGGCACGTCGTCGCACTACGACCCCGCGAGCTTCACCGCCGAGCGCTGCGACGCGGCGGTCCGGGCCGGGGTCGCCGCGGTGCTGAAGGACCTCCGCGGGATCGTGCTCTGGATCGACTAGCCGCGGTCAGAGCTTCTCGATCGGCGCGATCTTGATGAGCAGCTTCTTGCGGCCGGCCGAGTCGAACTGCACCTCGGCGATCGATTTCGCGCCCTGCCCGGTGACCACGGTGACGCGCCCCTCGCCGAAGTCGGCGTGCCGGATGCGGTCGCCCGCCTCCAGCGTCAGGTCGCCGTTGTCGCGCACCTTGCCGGTGACCGGGTTCGTCCACTCGCGCTTCTCGCGCACTGGCGCCGTCGGCAGGGACTGCGCGTAGCTGAACCGCTCGCGGCCGCCGTCGCGCCGGGCGTTGAGCGCTCGGGGCTGCGTGCCGCCGCGCGAGTTGGCCATGCCCGGCGACTGCCGCCAGTCGATCAGCTCCGCCGGGATCTCCTGCAGGTAGCGGCTCGGCAGCGCCACGTTCGTGTCGCCGAACTGCGCGCGCGTCATCGCCAGCGACAGGTAGAGCAGCCGCTTCGCGCGGGTCACGCCGACGTAGAACAGCCGCCGCTCCTCCTGCACTCCGCCGGGCTCCCCCGCCGACATCTGGTGCGGCAGCAGGCCCTCCTCGACGCCGGTGAGGAACACCGTGTCGTACTCGAGGCCCTTCGCCGTGTGCAGCGTCATGATCGAGACGGAGCCGTCGTCGTCCTCGATCTCGTCGGCAGCGGCGAGCAGCGCGACGTTGGTGAGGAAGTCGAGCAGCACGCCCTCCGGGTTCGCCGTCCGGAACTCCCGCGTCTGCGCGAGCAGCTCCTCCAGGTTCTCGGCGCGGGCCTCGTCCTGCGCGTCGCCGGTCGCCCGGAGCGCGGCGACGTAGCCGGTGCCCTGCAGCAGCGACTTGAGGATGTCGGCGGGCGCCGCCGTCGCGGCCCGCGCGCTCTCGCGGTCGAGCAGCTCGACGAGCTCGAGGATCGCCTTCGTCACCTTCGGGCCGAGCCCGAGCTGCTCGGCGTCGCGGAGCGCGTCGCGCAGCGGCACCTCGAGCCGGTCGGCCTGGGCCTGCAGCGCCGCCTCCGTGGCCGGGCCGATGCCGCGCCGTGGCACGTTGAGCACCCGACGCAGCGCGAGGTCGTCGGCCGGGTTCACGACCTGCACGAGGTACGCCATCGCGTCCTTGATCTCGGCGCGCTCGTAGAACTTCGTGCCGCCGGGGATCCGGTACGGGATGCCGGAGCGGATGAAGATCTCCTCCAGCGGCCGGGTCTGCGAGTTGGTGCGCACGAACACCGCGATGTCGTCGAGCCCGGTGCCGCCACGGCGCAGCTCGTCGACCTCGTCCGCCACGAACTGGGCCTCGTCGTGCGCGGAGTAGCCGGTGTACCCGGTGATCTTGTCGCCGGATCCGGTGTCGGTGAAGAGGTTCTTCGCGACCCGGTCGAAGTTGTTCGCGATCACCGAGTTCGCGGCGTCGAGGATGTTCTGCGTCGAGCGGTAGTTCTGCTCGAGCAGCACCACCTCGGCGTCGGGGAAGTCGCGCTCGAACTCGACGATGTTGCGGATGTCGGCACCGCGGAACGCGTAGATCGACTGGTCGGAGTCGCCGACCACGGTCAGCGCGGCGCCCGGGATGCCGCCGTCCGGGCCGCGGGCGATGCGGGTGTCGGCCGGCACGTGCTGCGGCTTCACGGCCCGCACGAGCTCCCGGATCAGCGCGTACTGCGCGTGGTTCGTGTCCTGGTACTCGTCGACGAGCACGTGGCGGAAGCGGCGCTGGTAGAGGGCAGCGACCTCCGGGAACGCGCGGAACAGGTAGACCGTCTGCGCGATGAGGTCGTCGAAGTCGAAGGCCTTCGCGCGCTGCAGCCCGGAGGTGTAGCGGCGGAAGATCTCGACGAACGCGGCCTCCTTCGGGTCGTCGAAGTTCGCGTTGCGGGCGAACGTCTCGACGTCCTGCAGCTCGTTCTTCAGCTTCGAGATGCGCGCCGCGGCGCCGCCGACCGTGTAGCCGAGCGTGTCGGCATCCAGCTCCTTGATGATCCGCTTGAGCAGCGCGCGGCTGTCGGCGGTGTCGTAGATCGTGAAGCTCGGCGACAGGCCGAACGCCTCGGCCTGCCGGCGCAGGATGCGCACGCAGGCGGAGTGGAACGTCGAGATCCACATGCCCTCGGCGCGCTCGGCGCCGACCAGGGCGCGGATGCGCTCGCGCATCTCGGCCGCGGCCTTGTTCGTGAACGTGATCGCGAGGATCTGGCTCGGCCACGCCTCGCGGGTCGACAGCAGCCCGGCGATGCGCCGGGTGAGCACGCTGGTCTTGCCGGAGCCGGCTCCGGCGACGATGAGCAGCGCGGGACCCCGATGCAGCACCGCCGCACGCTGCTGCGGGTTGAGTCCGGCCAGCAGGCTCTCGTCGACGGCGGGGGCGGGCGGCTCGAGTCCGTCGAGGGCGAAGGTCATGGCACAGCGAGTCTAGGCGGGGCCGCCGACGCCCGCGGCGTGGTCAGCGGGTGCTGCAGTCGGGTGGCCAGGTAGCCGTCCGACTGCAGCGCTGATGCCGCTCTGGTGCCGCCCTGCTGCCGAATGAAGGAGTCCGTTGTGCGTCGGCCTGCCGAATGAAGGAGAAACCTCGTCGGGTGCGATCTGTCCTCGGATGAAGCGGCCGCATCGACCGAAAGTCCTTCATTCGGCAGCGGGCACCCGCTCCTCCACCGGACTCGGATACCCCGATCCATCCCCAGCCGACGATGAGGTGGCGCGCGCGAGCACCTCCGACCGGAACCCTCGGCGCGTGACCGATCTCATCCGCGAGATCCGCCGACTCGGCGGACTCGCCGCGACATCCGAGCTCTACGGTGCCGGCGCGACACGACCGGAACTGAGCGCCGCGGCATCGGCCGGCAGGATCGTCCGAGCTCGTCAGGGCTGGTACGTGCTGCCGTCCACCGATCCGAGAACGATCGCGGCCCTGCGGGTCGGCGGCCGCCTCGGCTGCAGTTCGGTCGTCCGCGCGGCGGGCGGATGGGTGCCGCTCGACGATCCGCTGCACATCGAGGTACCCGCGAACGCCTGCCGGCTCCGCAGCCCGAGTTCGAAGGTCCGTCGGCTGGCGACGCTCGACGACGTGACCGTGCATTGGACGCGATCGGAGGATCCCGCGCGGCTGCGCTCGCCGATCCCGACCGCGCTGGCGCAGGTCATCCGCTGCCTTCCGATCGACCGAGCGGCTGCGTCGGTCGACTCCGTCCTGCGCCTCCGACCGTCGCTCCGCACGGCATGGTCGCGGGTGCTCGACGACGCCCCCGAACGTGTGCGAGCGCATCTCGGGCATCTCGACGGGGTCTGCGAATCGGGGGCGGAGACCCTCGCCTGGCAGGTCATCCGAACCATCAGACCGGCTTCCCGGATCCGCCGCCAGGTCCCGATCGTCGGAGTCGGTCGTGTCGACTTCGTCGTCGGAGACCGCCTCGTAGTCGAGATCGACGGCCGAGCGCACCACGGCGGGTCCGACGCGTTCGAGCGCGACCGCCGTCGTGACGCCGCGGCCGTCCGCGAGGGCTACCTGCCGCTGCGATTCAGCGCGCTGCAGGCCGAGCTCGAGCCACGGCTCCTGTTCGAGACCGTCGAATCGGTGGTGCTTCGCGGCGACCACCGTTGGTGATGACACCGTCCGGAGGTCACCGGAATCAGCCGGTCCCTCTGCCGAATGAAGGAAGTCCGGGCCGCAACCCGGTCATGACGCCGCAATCCATCGCCACGCTGCCGGCGATTCCTTCATTCGGTGGCCGCACCACGGACAGCTCCTTCATTTGAAAGCCGGTTCGGCGCATGGGCACCGCACGACCGCGGGGCCGCCGACGCCCGCGGCGTGGTCAGCCCCGGTCGTCCCGCGCGCTCACCGCGAGGTCGGGCTGGTCGGCGAAGACCCCGTCGACGCCCGTGTCGAGCAGGCGGCGGAACTCGGCGAGCCAGTCGCCGGGGTCTGACTTCTCGCCCCCGATGCGGCGCGGCTTCGGCAGGAACTTGTTCTCGGCGCGGAGCGTCCAGGTGAAGCACTCCAGGCCCGCCGCGTGGATGCGCGCGACGAGCGCGGCCGGCGTCTCGTCGCGCCGCTCGTCGAGGTACGACTTCGCGACGCTGACGCCGTCCACCGACTCGGCGAGCCGGGCGAGCCCGTCCGGCGCGAGCTGCGACGCCCAGGTCGGCGCCCCTTTGCCGTGCGCGGCCACGAGGTCCGCCGCCGCGCCCTTCGCGTCGATCAGGTACACGCGGCGCGCGTCCAGCTCGCGGACCGCCGGACGGTCGAGCACGCCCTGCTCGAAGCTCTCGACCACGAGCCGGTCGCGCGACCCCCAGCCGGCGAGCGCGTCGGCGACGAGCTCGTCGAGCGGCAGGCCGGCGGAGGCGAAATACGTCGCGTGCTTGATCTCGACCACCAGCCCGAGCTCGCGGCCGTGCCGCTCGGACGCCCGGTCGACGAGCGCGACCAGGTCCTCGAGGCGCAGCAGTTGGAAGCGCCGGTCGAAGCGGGCGGATCCGCGACGCAGCTGCGGCAGCCGCTCGATCGCGCGCAGCGTCGCGAGCTCGTCCCAGGTGAAGTCCTCGGTGAACCAGCCGGTGACCGCCGCGCCGTCGATCTGCTTCGTGGTGCGGCGCTTCGCGAACTCGCTCCGGCTCGCCACATCCGTCGTGCCCGAGATCTCGTTCTCGTGGCGGATCACGAGCACGCCGTCGCGGGTGGCCACGACATCCGGCTCGACGAGGTCCGCGCCGAGCGCGAACGCGAGGTCGTAGGCGGCGGCGGTGTGCTCGGGACGGTAGCCGCTGGCGCCGCGGTGGCCGATGACGAGGGGCGTAGGCACGGCGACACCCTAGTCAGCGCGGATGACGGCAGAATGTCCGGCATGCCCCGCCCGACCGCCCCGTCCGAGACCGCTGGATGGGTGCGCTGACGGATGCCCGCCCTCGACCTCGCCCCGCTCACCGCGCCGATCAGCCGCGCCGAGATCGCGGAGTGGCGACGGCGATCGGGCGCCGGCGTCCTCGCGGGCCTCGGCGGCATCGCGGCGCTCGTCGGGGGCGTGCTGATCCTGGTGCTCTGGTTCGGACTGTTCGCCCCGGGGCTCCTCCGCCTCGGCACGGGTGCCGCGCCGTCGCCGGTCGGGGGCCTGCTCGCGGTCGCCGTGCCGATCGTCGTGCTGCTCGTCGTCGGCGCGCAGTTCGCGGCCATGCTGGGCCGTGGTCGGCGTCGGGCGCTGATCGACCGCTTCGCGCGCGCGAACGGGATGGTCTTCGGCGCCGACGAGCCGGCGCCGGCCTACCCGGGCGCGATCTTCCAGGTCGGCGGCAACCGGCGCCTGACCGAGCACGTGACGGGTGCCGCGCCGCGGTTCACCGATGTCGGCGCGCTCACGTACACGACCGGCTCGGGCAAGAACCGCACGACGCACGACTGGGGCTACCTGGCGCTGCGGCTCGACCGTCGCCTGCCGAACATGGTGCTCGACGCGCGGAGCAACAACGGCATCTTCGGCGGCACCAATCTCCCCGCGAGCCTCGCCCGGGATCAGGTGCTCTCCCTCGAGGGCGACTTCGACCGGTATTTCACGCTGTACTGCCCGTCCGACTACGAGCGCGACGCGCTCTACGTCTTCACGCCCGATCTCATGGCGCTCCTCATCGACGAGGCGGCGTCGTTCGACGTCGAGATCGTCGACGACTGGCTGTTCGCGTACTCGTCGGAGCCGCTCGACCTCACCGCGCCCGCGACCTGGACCCGCGTCGCCCGCATCGTCGACACCGTCGGAGCGAAGGCGCTGTCGCAGACGGAGCGCTATGCGGACGACCGGATGCCGGACGGCCGAGCGCAGGGCCTGGTGGCGCCGGGCGGACGTCGACTGCGGCGCGGCGTTCCGGTGACCGCGATCGTCGTCGTCGCGCTGGTCGCGGCGTTCTGGATCGCGACCAGCGTCCTGCCCGACCTGCTGGGACGCTGAGCGATGGCGGACGGCGACGCGCGCAGCCGGTGGGCCGAGCCGACGCGCGCGCTCCCCCTCCGCTGGGGCGGCTACTCCGAGCGGCTCTGGATCGGGCTCGCGCTCATCGTGTCCGGCGGCGTCTGCATCGCGGGCGCGGACACCTTCCAGCTGCTGGCCCTGCTCGGCACCGTGCCGCACATGGTCGGCTGGGCGATCCTGCCGGCGGACGGCTGGCGGCGGCTCACCGCCGCCGTGCCCTCGACGCTCGCCTGCTGGCTGCTGCTGACCGGCCCGCGCTTCCTCGCGGTGCTGGCGATCCCCTACCTGTGCTGGATGCTGGTGCGGCACCGGCCGCCCGTCGCCGCCTTCGTCTCCGCCGTCATCCCGGTCGGCGCCGCGGTCGTCATCGCGGCGGCGGTGCGCGGCTACACCGCCATGCTGCCCGCGCTCGTCATCGAGGGCGCCGCGCTGGGGGCGGGGGCTCTCAGCGCACGCGTGCTGGCATCCCAGGTCTCTGCCAGGCGGGCACCGGCCGCTCCCGAATAGAATTCAGCATGGCCAACAGCAACCCCGCGTTCTCGCGGAACCCGGCGTTCTCCGATCGGGGCTACGCGCCGCCGGTCCCCACGCCCGGCGAGATGCAGCAGCACCTCGACATCCCCTCCGCCACCCCGGACCAGATGGGGCGGATGACGTACGAGGACACGATCGTCAAGACGGCGATCTCCTTCGGCATCCTCCTGGTCGGCGCGGCGGTCGGCTGGTTCGTGCCGGTGCTCGCGATCCCGGCGGGCATCATCGGCTTCGTGCTGGCCCTGGTCAACATCTTCAAGCGCAATCCGGTGCCCGCCCTGGTGCTCGCCTACGCGGCCGTCGAGGGCGTGTTCGTCGGCGGCATCTCGAACATCTACGCCGACGTGTTCGGCCAGGGCGTCGTGCCGATGGCCGTGTTCGGCACGCTCGCGGTCGTGGGCGTGACGCTCGCGCTGTTCGCGAGCGGCAAGGTGCGGGCCTCCAAGCGGACGACCCGCGTCTTCCTCGTGCTGATGTTCGGCTACGTCGCGTTCTCGCTCGTCAACGTCGTGCTCATGTTCACCGGCGTCACGGACAGCATGTTCGGCGCCCGCAGCATCGAGATCGGCAACACGGGCATCCCGCTCGGCGTGCCGCTCGGCATCCTCGCGGTCGCGCTGGGCTGCTACTCGCTGATCCTCGACTTCGACAGCGTGCAGCAGGGCGTGCGCAACGGCGCCCCGCGCAAGTTCGCCTGGGCGGCCGCCTTCGGCTTCATGCTGACGGTCGTCTGGCTCTACCTCGAGATCCTCCGCCTCGTCGCGCTGCTCACCGGCAGACGCTGACCTCGGCCTGATGCACGACGGGCGCCCGGCTCCGGCCGGGCGCCCGTCGCCGTCTCAGCGGGCCGGCCGGAGGTCGAGCTCGGCCGCGAACCACGCATCGGCGCGGCGGCGGCTCGCCGACGGATCGCGCGGCGCGACGTCCTCGAAGACCGCCGCGCGCTCGATCTCGTCGGCGACGAGCTCGACCAGGGCGGCCGGCGCCGGCTCGGCGCCCATCTCGCGGGTCCGCGATTTCAGCTCGATGAGCTCGGCGACCCGCACCGCGATCGCGTCCGGCACGTCCGACTCCGCCACGAGCTGCGGCAGCGCCATCGGCGGCACGACCCGATCCTGATGCACGCGCAGCCAGCGCAGCGCCACCGCCGGACGCAGGGCGTAGAAGAAGCGCTTGAGCGACCCGGCGCCGTCGCGGTGCTGCAGCGCGACGTGCCGGTAGTGGCGCCCGATCGCCGGGCGCTCCACGACGTCGTCGGCGAGCGCGAGCATCCGATCGCGGAGCGCCGGGTCGCCGCGGTAGACGATCGGCGAGCGCAGCCACTCGACGGGCGTGGCGTTGCCCTTCACGAGCAGGCGGATGGCCTTCGCGAGGTCCCAGCCGTTCACGTCGAACACGGCGTCGAGCGGCGTCTCGAGCACATCGCGTCGGGGCCAGAGCGAGCGGTAGGCGTCGTTCGGGCGCACGAACAGGAAGCGGCAGTCGTAGTCGCTGTCGGGCGACGGGAAGCCCCACGCACGGCTGCCGCTCTCGATCGCCCACACGACCTCGGCACGCTCGAGCTCGCCGCCGATCCCGCCCTCGTCGGTCCCGCCGTCGGCCTCGATGCCGTCGAGGCGCGCGTCGATCTCGGCGACCACCTCCGCATCGAGGTCCGCCGGCACCGCCCTCACGGGGCTACTCCCACTCGATCGTCCCCGGCGGCTTCGACGTGACGTCGAGCACGACCCGGTTGACGCCGGCCACCTCGTTCGTGATGCGGTTCGAGATGCGGGCGAGCAGGTCGTAGGGCAGCCGGGTCCAGTCGGCCGTCATGGCGTCCTCGGAGCTGACCGGACGCAGCACGATCGGGTGCCCGTACGTGCGGCCGTCGCCCTGCACGCCGACCGAGCGCACGTCCGCGAGCAGCACGACCGGGCACTGCCAGATCTCCTGGTCGAGGCCGGCGGCGGTGAGCTCGGCGCGCACGATCGCGTCCGCCTGCTGCAGCAGCTCGATCCGCTCGCGCGTCACCTCGCCGACGATGCGGATGCCGAGGCCGGGACCGGGGAACGGCTGGCGGCCGACGATCGCCTCGGGCAGCCCGAGCTCGCGGCCGATCGCCCGCACCTCGTCCTTGAACAGCGCGCGGAGCGGCTCGATGAGCTCGAACTCGAGGTCCTCGGGCAGCCCGCCGACGTTGTGGTGGCTCTTGATGTTCGCGGTGCCGGTGCCGCCGCCGGACTCCACCACATCCGGGTAGAGCGTGCCCTGCACGAGGAAGCCGATCGGGTCGCCCTCGCTCGCCGCCTCGGCGATGAGGTCGGCCTGCGCGCGCTCGAAGACGCGGATGAACTCGCGCCCGATGATCTTGCGCTTCTCCTCCGGGTCGCTCACGCCGGCGAGCGCGTCGAGGAAGCGGTCGACGGCGTCGACGGTCACGAGCCGCACGCCGGTGGAGGCGACGTAGTCCTGCTCCACCTGCTCGCGCTCGCCCTGGCGCAGCAGCCCGTGGTCGACGAAGACGCAGACGAGCTGGTCGCCGATCGCCTCGTGCACGAGCGCCGCGGCGACCGCGGAGTCCACGCCGCCGGAGAGCGCCGCGATGACCCGGCCGGTGCCGACCTGGGCGCGGATGCGCTCGACCTGCTCGGCGATCACGTTGCCGCTGTTCCAGTCGGCGGGGATGCCGGCGGCCTCGTGCAGGAAGTGCTCGAGCACGTCCTGGCCGTGCTCGGAGTGCTTCACCTCCGGGTGCCACTGCACGCCGTAGAGGCGGCGGGCGTCGTCGGCGAACGCGGCGACCGGGATGGTGTCGGTGCTCGCGAGCACGGCGAAGCCCTCGGGGGCCGCCTGCACGCTGTCGCCGTGGCTCATCCACGCGACCTGCTCCTCGGGCTGGCCGCCGAACAGGGCGCCGGGCTCGGCGACGTGCACGCGGGTGGAGCCGTACTCGCGCTGGCCGGTGTGCGCCACCTCGCCGCCGAGCTGCTGCGCCATCACCTGGAAGCCGTAGCAGATGCCGAGGGTCGGGATGCCGAGGTCCCAGACGCCCGCGTCGAAGCTCGGCGCGCCCTCCTCGTACACGCTCGACGGGCCGCCGCTGAGGATGATGCCCGCGGGATCCTTCGCGCGGATCTCCTCCGCGGTGATCGTGTGCGGCACGATCTCGCTGTAGACGCTGGCCTCGCGCACGCGACGTGCGATGAGCTGCGCGTACTGGGCGCCGAAGTCGACGACGAGGACGGGACGGGCTGACGGAGCGTCGGTCACGCGGCGGTCTCCACGGTCGGGGCGGCCGAGGGCTGCTCGGCGCGCCGGATGATGGCCTCGACCTGCCGGGGGACCCGGCGCTCGAGGAAGAACGAGAGCAGCGGGATGATCCCGCCGAGCGCGATGAAGAGGAAGCGGCCGAACGAGAAGCGCGCGAGCCGCCACATCACGAAGTCGAGGCCCACGTAGAGCACGTAGAACCAGCCGTGGATTATCAGGATGATCGTCGTCAGGTTCACGCCGCCGCCGAGCGAGTGCGGCTCGGCGAGGTAGAGGCCGCGCGGGCCGAGGTAGATGTCCGAGAACGCGAACCAGCGGATGCACGACACGACGCCGAGCACGATGAGGAGCGTGCCGGTGATGATGGAGGAGACCTTGTAGACCTGCACCGCGCGGCGGAGCCAGGGGAGGTCGGCGGGCCGGGGGCCGAGGGGCATGGCCCTATTCTACGGGCGTCGAACCGGGCGCCCGCTCGGTGCCGGGGGCCGCGCCGGCGGCCGCTCCCCCGTTCGTGCGGGCCTCCGTCTCGGCCTCGACGGCGTCCTTCACCAGGCGCACCCAGAGGTAGACGGCGAACCCGGCGAACAGCGCCCACTCGGCCGCGTAGAAGAGGTTGAGCAGGTTGAGCGACGACTCCTGCTCCGGCGGCGGGGCGACGATCCGCTCCAGTCCGGCGAGCGGCCGATCGGCGACGAGGTAGCCGGAGTAGGCGGGACCGGCGTCCTTCCACGAGTTGATGAGGGAGGCGGTGGCCATCGCCGAGAACCGTCCCGACTCGACCTCGTCCGAGTCCGGCGACTCCGGCGGGAGGTAGCGACCCGACCACTCGGCCGCGGCGCCGGTGATCGCGTCGCGGGCCGTGACGGCCTCAGCGCGCGTCGCCGCCCAGCCGAGCGCGACGGCGAGCGAGTCGCCGTCGCCGTCGACGACGTGCCCGACCACCCACCAGCCGTGGCTCCCGCCGAGCGGATCGGCCGAGCCGACGCGGAGGCGGTCCGGCAGCAGCACGGTGTCGCCCGGCACCAGGCGGCCGCTGATCGAGACGAGCGAGCCGCCCTCCTCGCCGGTCACGCCGGTCTGCGGGCGGTCGACGTCGGCGAGCGGCCGCACCGGGCCGTCGTCCGTCTCGTGCACCACGGCGGTCTCGGCCGCGCGGCCGATCTGCCACTGGCCGAGCGCGGCGAAGCCGGCCGCCACGGCGAGCGCGAGCAGCAGCGCCGCGATCCAGCGGGGCCGGACGGCGGTGCGCCAGAACGACGGGGGCTCGACGAGCGCGCCGCGCGCGTCAGTACTCGGGGTCGCGCTCACGCACGATCCTCCGCTCCGGATCGGCGTCGCTCTGCTCCATGGCCTGCTCGGCGATCCGGAGGGCGTCGGCGTCGTCGAGCTCGAGCTCCTCGATGTCGTCGACCGGCACGGAGGCGCTCCGCGGCATCAGCTCGGCGCGGCTCTGCGCGACGCGGGAGCCCCGCGCATCCTCGGCGTCATCCTCCAGCCGCTCCTCGAGCACGTCCTGCCCCTCATCGACGGGCTCGCTCGGCTGCTGGCCGCGCATCGCCGCCTCGGCGAGCGCGAGCTCGACGTCGCGCGCCGGATCGGCGACCCGGGTGGGCCGCTGCGGGCGCCGGAAGACGAGGGCGCCGATCTTCTCCGAGTTGACGGACAGCACCGGTCCGACGATGGCCATGACGAGCACGTAGAGTCCCGCGAACGGCGTGAGCCGGGAGTCCAGTCCCGCGCCGGTCGCCAGGGTCGCGAGGATCAGCGCGAACTCGCCGCGGTTCTGCAGCATCGCGCTCGCGTTGAAGCCCTCGGCGGGCGTGAGCTTGTTGAGCCAGCCGACGAACTGCCCCATCGCCGTGTTGACGACGAGCGTGAGCACCACGGCCACGACCACCGGGATCGCGACGCCGCCGAAGTCGCGCACGTCGAGCGCGAGCCCGAAGTTGAGGAAGAAGAACGCGCCGAACACGTCGCGCAGCGGCAGCGCGAACTGCACGATCCGCTCCCGGAAGCGGGTGGCGCCGAGCACGAGGCCGATGAGGAACGCGCCGATCGCATCCGAGACGCCGATGAGCTCGCCGATGCCGCCGAACGCGACCGCGAGCCCGAAGAACAGGATCGTGAAGAGCTCGTCGTCGCGGGTGTTCACGAGCCGGGAGACGAATCTGCCGCCCCACCTCGCGATCGCGAACATGACGACGAGGAAGCCGAACGAGAGCCCGAGCTGCAGCACGATCGGACCGGGGTCGGTCTTGCCGCTGAGCACGACCGAGACGATCGCCAGGTAGACCGCGACGAAGATGTCCTCGAGCACGGCGATGCCCAGGATCATCGGCGTCTCGCGGTTGGCGAGGCGGCGCAGCTCGATGAGCAGCTTCGTGATGATCGCGCTGGAGGAGGTCGCCGTCATCCCGGCGATGATCAGCGCCTCGCGCGTGCCCCAGCCGACCCAGAGGCCGAAGCCGAAGCCCACGCCCATGTTCACGACCAGGCGCGAGCCGCCCGAGATGAGCAGCCGTCCGGCGTTGCCGAAGAACTCGTCCTGATCGAACTCGAGCCCGAGGTTGAACAGCAGCAGGATGAGGCCGAACACGGCGACGAGCTCGACGTCGGCGGCCTCGAAGCTCAGCGGGAAGAAGTGCGAGTGCGGACTGGCGAGCAGCCCGACCAGCATGTAGATCGGGATCGCCGGCAGGCCGACGAGCTTGCCGAGTCGCCCGAGCACGTAGGCGATGACGAACAGGACCCCGAGGGTCAGCAGCTCGCCACCGGCGTGCTCCACCCTCAGCCCCCGGAGGCGGAGCCGGCGGCCGCGCTGTCGACGGGCGTCTTCGGCTTGAGCTCACCGGTGCGGTAGAAGGTGAACGCCTTCGCGACCTTCTCCGGGCTGCCCGCGACGACGAGCGTGTCGCCCGGGAAGACGCGGAAGTCGTCGGCCGGCGCGGGGTTCGCGGACTCGCCGCGCACGATCGCGACGACGGTGAGCCCGACCAGCCCGCGCGTGGCGAGGCTGCCGAGCTCCTGGCCGGCGATGTGGTCCTCGTAGTCGACCGTGAACCAGTCGATGCTGAGGCCGGGCAGCGAGTCGAGCGCGCTGAGCGACTCGGTGATGCGGGTGCCGCCGAGCAGCTCGGCGAGGGTGTGCGCCTCGTCCTCGTCGAGTCGGAGGGACACCTTCGTGGCGTCGCCGCCGTCGTCGGAGTCGGAGAAGGTGATGAGGTCGGAATGCCCCGAGCGATGCGTGATCACGCCCACCTTGCCGCCGTCGTCGGTGACGAAGGTGTGCAGAACACCCACGCCCGGGAGCTTGACCCGTCGGACGTCGACCATGGGGGATGCTCCTTAGCTGAGGGGATGCACTCAGTCTAGGCAGGGGCTCGACCACGGGCTGGACGTTCCGCCGGAGGCGGACGGACCAGCAGGGCGCCGGAGGCGGACGGACCAGCAGGGCGCCGGAGGCGGCTCGGTCTATCCGCGACCGCCGGAACCGTCCGGATTCGGAACCACGGCCCCGATCAGGAGGCGGAGGGCTTCGCGCGGCTCGCGCGCGGCTTCCGCGCGACCGGCGCATCCGGCGCGGTCGAGAGCACGGGCCCGTCCGCGGCGCTCGGCAGCGCCGCGATCGTGGAGATGTCCGGGGCCTCGAGGCGGACCCGGTCGGCGGACGCGTCGTCCGGCTCCAACTGGCTCGCGCGCTCGGCGGCCACCCGGCGGAGGTAGTTGTCGACCTCCTCCTGGATGCGCTCGCCGCTCCAGCCCAGCTCCCGTCCCATCAGCGCGGCCGCCACCGGCGCGGCGGACACGCCGCGGTCCCAGGCCTCGATCGAGATGCGGGTGCGGCGGGCGAGCACGTCCTCGAGGTGGAGGGCCGCCTCGTGGGTCGCCGCGTAGACGACCTCCGCCTGGATGTAGTCGTCGGCGCCCGGCACCGGCTCCGCGAGCTCGGGGCGCTCGACGAGCAGGTCGAGCACCTCGTCCGCGAGCACGCCGTAGCGGTTGAGCAGGTGCTCGATCCGCACCGTGTGCACGCCGAAGCGCCGGGCGATCTTGCGCCGCTTGTTCCACGCGGCCTGGTACCCCTCGGCGCCGAGCAGGCCGATGTTCTCGGTGACGGAATCCGACCAGCGCCCGTCGAGCGCGGCGACGGCCTCGTCGACGGCATCCTTCGCCATGACGCGGTAGGTGGTCCACTTGCCCCCCGCGACGACGACGAGGCCGGGCGCGGTGTGCGCCACGATGTGCTCGCGGCTGAGCTTGCTGGTCTGCTCGCTCTCGCCGGCGAGCAGCGGCCGGAGTCCCGCGTAGACGCCTTCGACGTCCTCACGCGTCAGCTTCACGGCGAGCACCTTGTTGATGTGCTCGAGCAGGTAGTCGATGTCGGCCGCCGTCGCGGCCGGGTGCGCCTTGTCGAGGTCCCAGTCGGTGTCCGTCGTGCCGATGAGCCAGTGCCGGCCCCACGGGATGACGAACAGCACGCTCTTCTCGGTGCGGAGGATCATGCCGATCTTCGACTGGAAGCGGTCGCGCGGCACGACGAGGTGGATGCCCTTCGAGGCGCGGACACGGAACTGGCCGCGCGTGCCGACCATGGCCTGCGTGTCGTCGGTCCAGACGCCGGTCGCGTTGACGACCTGCTTCGCGTGGATCTCGAAGCGCTCGCCGGTCTCCAGGTCGTGGGCCTGCACGCCGACGACGCGCTCCCCCACCTTGAGGAAGCCCTCCACGCGCACGCGGCTGGCGACGTGGGCGCCGTAGAAGCTCGAGGTGCGGGCGAGCTCGGCGACGTAGCGCGCGTCGTCGACCTGGGCGTCGTAGTAGGTCAGGCCGCCGACGAACGCGTCCTTGTGCAGGCCGGGCATGGCCCGCAGCATCTGCGACTTCGACAGGTGCCGGTGGTGCGGCACCCCCGGCGGGCGCCCGCCCGACCAGGAGAACGCGTCGTACATGAGCATGCCTGTGCCGATGTAGAACCGCTCCCAGACCGGCTTCGTCAGCGGGTAGAGGAACCGCACCGGCTTGACGAGATGCGGCGCGATCCGCTGCAGCAGCAGCCCGCGCTCGATGAGCGCCTCGCGCACGAGCTTGAAGTCGAGCTGCTCGAGGTAGCGGATGCCGCCGTGCACCAGCTTCGACGAGCGGCTCGAGGTACCGGAGGCGAAGTCGCGCGCCTCCACCAGGCCGGTGCGCAGGCCGCGGGTGACCGCGTCGAGCGCGGCACCGGAGCCGACGATGCCGCCGCCGACGACGAGGATGTCGAGCTCGCGATCCCGCATGCTCGCGAGGGCGGCGGTGCGCTCCTCCGGGCCGAGACGGTTCGATCGCGAGACGGAATTGCCGCTGCTGGCCACGGGGACCTCCTCATCCATCCGAGTCGGCACCAGGCTAGGACGGCGCGCGGTCGCGGCGGCCAGCCCGGAGGCGAACCCGCACGAACGTGCAGGAGGCGTCCAGCCGCGGCGGCCGTCAGGACTGCTGGTACGGCGCGACGACGACCTCGACGCGCTGGAACTCCTTGAGGTCCGAGTAGCCGGTGGTGGCCATCGCCCGGCGCAGGGCGCCGATGAGGTTGAGGCGGCCGTCGGCGAGCGACGAGGGGCCGAACAGCAGCTGCTCGAGCGGAGCGGAGGTGCCGACCTCGACCCGGTTGCCGCGCGGCAGCTCGGCGTGCCACGACTCGGCGCCCCAGTGCCAGCCGCGGCCGGGAGCCTCCGCGGCGCGGGCCAGGGTCGAGCCGAGCATGACGGCGTCGGCGCCCATGGAGACCGCCTTGACGATGTCGCCCGAGGTGCCGAGTCCGCCGTCGGCGATGACGTGCACGTAGCGGCCGCCCGACTCGTCGAGGTAGTCGCGGCGCGCCGCCGCGACGTCCGCGACCGCGGTGGCCATCGGCGCGTGGATGCCGAGGCTGGCCCGCGTCGTCGACGCCGCGCCGCCGCCGAAGCCGACGAGCACGCCCGCCGCGCCCGTGCGCATGAGGTGCAGCGCGGCGGTGTACGTCGCGGCGCCGCCCACGATCACCGGCACGTCGAGCTCGTAGATGAACTCCTTGAGGTTCAGCGGCTCGGTCGTCTTCGACACGTGCTCGGCGCTGACCGTGGTGCCGCGGATGACGAAGAGGTCGACGCCTGCATCGACGACGGTGCGCGACAGCTCGGCGGTGCGCTGCGGGGTGAGCGCGCCGGCCACGGGCACGCCGGCGGCGCGGATCTCGGCGAGACGCGCGGTGATGAGCTCCGGCTTGATCGGCTCGGAGTAGATCCGCTGCATCCCGGCGATGGCCTCGTCGGCCGGCAGCGCGCGGATCTCGTCGAGCAGCGGCTGCGGGTCCTCGTAGCGGGTCCAGACGCCCTCGAGGTCGAGCACGCCGAGTCCGCCGTGACGGCCGATCGCGATCGCCGTCTCCGGGCTCACCACGGAGTCCATCGGCGCGGCGATCACCGGGATCTCGAACGTGAAGGCGTCGATGGTCCAGCTCACGCTGACGTCCTGCGGGTCGCGGGTGCGCCGCGACGGCACGATCGCGATGTCGTCGAACGCGTACGCCCGCCGGGCCCGCTTCGAACGTCCGACCTCGATGATGTCGCTCACCGCCCCAGCCTAGAGGGTGGGGTCACGGCGCCGGCCGGGCGGATCCCCAGCCGAGTCGCCGGGGTCAGCCCGGGACTCAGCCCGGGACTCAGCCCCGGCGGGAACCGCGGCGGCGCACCGCCGAGACAGCCAGCAGCACGACGCCGGCGCCGAGCACGATGCCGCCGATGGCGGTCGGCACGCCGACGTCGACGCCCGACTCCGCGAGCTGCGGTGCGGCCGGCGCCGCGGGGGCGACCGGCGTCACGGGCGGAGCGACGACCGGGTCCGCGACGACGAGGTCGACCGCGGTCGGATACACGAGCAGGGCGGGGGCGGCCGCGTCCGGCGCCGGCTGCACCACGACGACGGGCCCGGCCGGGCGGCCCGCGGCCAGGGCGCTCACCGCGACCGGCACCGGCGCGATCGCGGGGATGTCGAACGCGCCCGAGGCATCCGTCGTCGCGGTGACCGGCGGTCCGGGCAGCGGCGACCCGTCGGCGGCGGTGACCGTCACGGTCGCGGCCGGCACCGGCGCTCCGGCCGTGTCGACGACGCGGCCGGCCAGGCTGGCGGTCTGCGCCGCGATCCAGAGGTACGCAACCGGGTTGCCCGTCGCGCTGATGCGCGTGGAGACGAGGGTGATCGAGGTGACCGGCACGGTCGGGCTGAACCAGGCATCCGCGCCCGTGGTGTCGCTCGTGTTGCCACGGAGCTCGCCCGTCGTGGCGTTCCAGGTCGGAGCGTCGGCGGGCGGCGCCGCACCGAACGCGTTGAAGGCGGCCTCGAAGCCGAGCTGCGCGGGCGTGAGCGGTCCGCCGGGCCCGGACGCCGAGACGAGCAGCGTCTCGGCGTCGACGTCGCCGAGCACGAACGACCAGCGCGTGGCCGGGGTCGCCGACGCGAACGTCACGACCGTCGTCGTCGTGGTGGCGGTGGAGTGGAACGCCAGCGGCGACGAGCCGGCGGAGGTGCCGTAGATCACACCGGGCGGGGTGCTCGCGCTGAGGGTCTGGCTCGCCGGGTCGCCGGGCGACGGGTCGGTCGTGGTGAAGGTCGCGCTCGGGAACCCGGACGCGGTGGTGATGGTCGCCGCCGCGCTCGAGGTCGTGCTGTACGCACCCCCGCGCGCGCCGGGTGCCGCCGATGCCGGCGCGGCCGCGGAGAGCAGGAAGGCGCCCGCGAGGAGCGCCGCCCCCGCGACCGGTAGAACGCGCTGTCTCCTCACCCGCACAGCGTAGGCCGACGGTCGCCGGATGTCTCCCCCGGCAGCTCAGCGGGCGCGCGCGACGCGGCCCTCGTCCCACACCGGCTCGGCCGACTCGAACACCCGCCCGTCCTGGCCGAACACCAGGAAGCGATCGAAGCCGCGGGCGAACCAGCGGTCGTGCGTCACGCAGAGCACGGTGCCCTCGAAGCGCTCGAGCGCGTCCTGCAGCGCCTCCGCCGACACGAGGTCGAGGTTGTCGGTCGGCTCGTCGAGCAGCAGGAGCGTCGTGCCGCTGAGCTCGAGCAGCAGGATCTGCAGCCTGGCCTGCTGGCCGCCGCTGAGCGACTCGAACGTCTGCTCCGCCGCGCCGGCGAGGCCGTAGCGGTCGAGCGCCCGGCTCGCGGCCTCCCGCCCCATGCCGTCGCGGTGGTCGTCGCCGCGGAACAGGATGTCGAGCAGCGTCCGCCCGACCATGGCCGGGTGCTCGTGCGCCTGGGCGAACCAGCCGGGCACGACGCGGGCGCCGAGGCGCGCGACGCCGGAGTGCCCGACCGGGTCGAGCGCCGCCCCGATCTCGGTGAGGTGGCCCTCGCGCGGCTCCGGGTCGGTGCCGCCCTTCGCGAGCAGCCGCAGGAAGTGCGACTTGCCCGAGCCGTTCGAGCCGAGCACCGCGACCCGCTCGCCGAACCAGACCTCGAGGTCGAACGGCGCCATCAGCCCGGTCAGCTCGAGCGACTCGGCGACGACGACCCGTCGGCCCGTCCGCGCGCCGGCGAGGCGCATCCGCACGTGCTGCTCGACCGCCCGCGCCTGCGGCGGCCCGGCGTCCTCGAAGCGCTTGAGCCGGGTCTTCGCCGCCTGGTACTTCGGGGCGAACGCGTCGTTCGCGGTGGCCTTGACTTTCATCGCCGCGACGAACGCGCGCAGCTTCGCGTGCTGCTCGTCCCAGCGCCGCAGCAGCTCCTCGAGCCGCGCCATCCGCTCGTCGCGGGCGGCGTGGTAGCTGCCGAAGCCGCCGCCGTGGGTCCAGGCCGTGCTGCCGGCGGGCCCGAGCTCGAGCGTGACGATCCGGTCGGCGGCGCGGGCGAGCAGCTCGCGGTCGTGGCTGACGAGCAGCACGGTCTTCGGGGTCGAGCGGAGCGACTCCTCCAGCCACCGCTTGCCGGGCACGTCGAGGTAGTTGTCGGGCTCGTCGAGCAGCAGCAGGTCGTCCGGCCCGCGCAGCAGCGCCTCGAGCACGAGCCGCTTCTGCTCGCCGCCGCTCAGCGTCGTGACCTTCCGGTAGCGCGCCCGCTCCCACGGCACGCCGAGCGCCGCGATGGTGCAGGTGTCCCAGTGCGTCTCCGCCTCGTAGCCGCCGGCGTCCGCGTAGTCGGCGAGCGCCGAGGCGTAGGCGAGCTGGGTGTCCGTCTCGTCGCGCTCCATGATCGCCTCCTCCGCGCGGGCGAGGGTCCGCGCGGCGGTGCGGACGGCGGGCGGCGCGACGGAGACGAGCAGGTCCTCGACCGTGGAGTCGTCGCGTACCTGCCCGATGAACTGGCGCATCACGCCGAGGGAGCCGTCGAGCGAGATCACCCCGGAGTCCGGACGCGCGGCCCCTCGGATGAGCCGGAGCAGCGTGGACTTGCCGGCGCCGTTCGCGCCGATCAGCGCCGACGTGCTGCCCTCGCCGACCCGGAACGAGACGTCGTCGAGCAGCGGCCGTCCGTCGTCGAGGGCGAGCGAGACGCCCGCGACATCGATGTGCGGCATGGCCGGCTCCCGTCCCGATCGGAGGCCCGCTCCCGCGAGGGAGGGACGCCCGCCGGACGGCGAGCCGACCAGACTAGCCGAGAGCGGCCGGGTCAGCGCGTGTAGTTCGGCGCCTCGACGGTCATCTGGATGTCGTGCGGGTGCGACTCCTTGAGCCCCGCCGGCGTGATGCGCACGAAGCGGCCGTTCATCTTCAGGTCGTCGATGGTGCGCGCGCCGACGTAGAACATCGACTGGCGGAGGCCGCCGACGAGCTGGTAGACGGTCGCGGCGAGGGCGCCGCGGTAGGGCACGCGGCCCTCGATGCCCTCGGGGATGAGCTGCGCGTCGCTCGGCACGTCAGCCTGGAAGTAGCGGTCGCGCGAGTACGAGGTCTTCTTGCCGCGGGTCTGCAGCGCGCCGAGCGAGCCCATGCCCCGGTAGTTCTTGAACTGCTTGCCGTTCGCGTAGACCAGCTCGCCCGGGCTCTCGTCCGTGCCGGCGAGCAGCGAGCCGAGCATGACGGAGTCGGCGCCGGCGACGAGCGCCTTCGCGATGTCGCCCGAGTACTGCAGGCCGCCGTCGGCGATGACCGGGATGCCGGTCTCGCGCGCGGCGAGGGAGGCCTCGTAGACCGCGGTCACCTGCGGCACGCCGACGCCGGCGACGACGCGGGTGGTGCAGATCGAGCCCGGTCCGACGCCGACCTTGATGGCGTCGGCGCCCGCGTCGACGAGCGCCTGCGCGCCGGAGCGGGTGGCCACGTTGCCGCCGATCACATCGACCCCGGCGAACGCGGGGTCGGCCTTGAGACGGCGGATGATGTCGAGCACGCCGGCCGAGTCGCCGTTCGCGGTGTCGACGACGATCACGTCCACCCCGGCGTCGAGCAGCGCGCCGGCACGGTCCCAGGCGTCGCCGAAGAAGCCGATCGCGGCGCCGACGCGGAGGCGACCGGCGTCGTCCTTCGTCGCGTTCGGGTACTTCTCCGTCTTCTCGAAGTCCTTGACCGTGATGAGCCCGCCGAGGCGGCCGGCGGGGTCGACGAGCGGCAGCTTCTCGATGCGGTGCTGGGCGAAGATCGCGATCGCGTCGTCCGGGTCGATCCCGACGGGCGCGGTGATGAGCGGGGTCTTCGTCATGACGTCGCGGACGAGCGTCGACTCCTTCTCGAACGGCGAGACGAAGCGCATGTCGCGGTTGGTGATGATGCCGACGAGCGTGCCGTCGGCCTCGACGACCGGCAGGCCGGAGACGCGGAACTGGCCGCAGATCGCGTCGACCTCGGCCACGGACGCGTCCGGCGTCGTCGTGACGGGGTTCGAGATCATCCCCGACTCCGAGCGCTTCACCTTGTCGACGTGCGTCGCCTGGTCGTCGATGGAGAGGTTGCGGTGCAGCACGCCGAGGCCGCCCTGGCGGGCCATGGCGATCGCCATCCGCGACTCCGTGACGGTGTCCATCGCGCTCGAGACGAGCGGCGAGGCGAGCCGGATGCGGCGGGTGAGGCGGGTCGAGGTGTCCGCCTCGCTGGGGATGACGTCCGTGTGCCCGGGCAGGAGCATCACGTCGTCGTAGGTGAGTCCGATGAAACCGAACGGGTCCGGCTGATCCATGCGTCCGTGGAGTCCTTCGAGAGCAGGGTGGCGAGGGGCCCGGCTGCGGCGGTGGAACCGGATACGGAATGCTACATCCGCGCGCGCCGCGCCGCCGGACGCGGCGGCGCGGCGGGCTGTTCGGATCAGGTGTGGCTGACGTCCTCGGCCAGCGTGCCGAGGTACAGCTCGATGACCTTCGGATCGTTCGCCAGCTCGCGGCCGGTGCCGGAGTGCGAGTTCTTGCCGAGGTCGAGCACGTAGCCGCGGTCGCAGATCTGCAGGCAGCGGCGGGCGTTCTGCTCGACCATGATCACGGTCACGCCGGTCTTGTTGATCTTGCGGGTGCGGATGAAGGTCTCGTCCTGGCGCACCGGCGAGAGGCCGGCGGACGGCTCGTCGAGCAGGAGCACCGACGGGTTCATCATGAGCGCCCGCGCCATCGCGACGGACTGCCGCTCGCCGCCGGACAGGCCGCCGGCGCGCACCGAGCGGCGCGACTCGAGCACCGGGAACAGGTCGAAGACGACCTCGAGGCGGTCCTTGACCTCCCTCGGCCGGAGGAACATGCCCATCTCCAGGTTCTCCTGGATGGTCAGCGACGGGAACACGTTGTTCGTCTGCGGAACGAACGCCACGCCCTGCTGCACGAGCTTGTTCGCCTTGAGGTTGGTGATGTCCTCGCCCTTGAGCTTCACGTGCCCGCCGCGCACCGGCACGAGGCCGAACAGCGCCTTGAGCAGCGTCGACTTGCCGGCGCCGTTCGGGCCGATGATGCCGATGAGCTCGCCGGCGTTCGCGGTGATGTTGCAGCCGTTGAGGATGTTGATGCCGGGGAGGTAGCCGGCGACGAGGTCCTTCGCCTCGATGACCGGGGTGCCGGTGTCGGCCATGGTCAGTCCTTCCCTGTCGCGCCGCGGCCGCGCCGCGGCGTCGATCCCTTGCCCTCGGCGACGAGCGCGTCCATCGACTCGCCCTCCGCCAGCAGCGCGTCGTCGCCGAGATCGGTGTCGTGGTGCGCGCCGAGGTAGGCGTCGACCACGGCCGGGTCCTTCATGACCTCGGCAGGCGGCGCCTCGGCGACCACCTTGCCCTCGGCCATGACCACCACCCAGTCGGAGATGAAGCGCACCATGTGCATGTCGTGCTCCACGAACAGCACGGTGGTGCCGTCGTTCCGAAGCTCCTGGATGTGGTCGAGCAGCGACTGCGTCAGCGCCGGGTTCACGCCGGCCATCGGCTCGTCGAGCATGACGAGCGACGGATCGGACATGAGCGCCCGCGCCATCTCGAGCAGCTTGCGCTGGCCGCCGGACAGGCTCCCGGCGTAGTCGTCCCGCTTCTCGTAGAGCTTGAAGCGCTGCAGCAGCTCGAGCGCGCGCTCGCGGATCTCGCGGTCCTTCGCACCCCAGAGGGGCTTGAGGAACGACAGGAAGAAGCTCTCGCCGCGCTGGTCCTGGGCGCCGAGCATCATGTTGTCGAGCACCGTCATGCGCGAGAGCACCTTGGTGAGCTGGAACGTGCGAACCATGCCGAGTCGTGCGGCCGACGCCGCGCCCGTGTGCCGCAGCGACTTGCCGTTGAACTCCCACCCGGTCGCGCCCGTGCTCGACGGGCTCGGCTTGTCGAAGCCGGTGATGAGGTTGAAGAACGTGGTCTTGCCGGCGCCGTTCGGGCCGATGAGGGCCGTGATCGCGCCGCGCTGCACCTCGAGGTGGCCCACGTCGACGGCCTTGAGCCCGCCGAAGTGGCGCTCCATGTTGTCGACGCGGAGGATCGGGTCCGGCTTGGCGACCCCCGGCACCCGCTCGATCTGCGCCAGCTCCGCGCGCAGCGCCGGCCGGTCGAACGGGTACGGGAATCCGTGCGCCATGCGCTCCGTGGTGTCCGTCATTCGAACGCCATCTCCTTCCGGTTCCCGAGGATGCCCTGCGGCCGGAAGATGACCAGCAGCATGAGGCCGACACCCACCAGGATCCACGTGAACTGCGGAACCTGCTGGGAGTTCATGATCGACGGCGGGATGAACTCGGCCGCGATGTCCTGGATCGCGATGCGGCCGACGAAGTAGATCACGCTGCCGAGGATCGGGCCGAACACGGTGGCCGCGCCGCCGAGGAGCAGACAGGTCCAGACCAGGTAGGTCGTCGTCCGGCCGAGCGAGTCCGGCTGCACCGAGGCGGACAGCGCGTAGACCATGCCGCCGAAGCCGCCGATCACGCCGCCGACCACGAGCGCCTGCAGCTTGCGGGCGTAGACGTCCTTGCCGAGGCTGCGCGCGGCATCCTCGTCCTCGCGGATCGCCTTGAGCACCCGGCCCCACGGCCCGCGCGTCACGAGCCAGACGAGCAGCGCCAGCAGGATCACCAGGCCGAACGCGACGAGGCGCAGCCAGATGCTGTCGCCGCCCGCCGTCCACGGCTTGCTGTAGGGCCCGATATGCGCCACCCCGCCGGCGAAGGGCGAGAGCGACTCGAACTCCTTCGCGTAGCTGGCGCGCGGCACGCCGAGCACGCCGCCGGTGAGGGGCTGCAGCACCGAGTTCGCCCCGACGATTCGCACGATCTCCGCCGCCGCGATCATCACGATCGCGAGGTAGTCGCCGCGCAGCCGCAGCGTCGGCAGGCCGAGCAGCAGGGCGAACAGGGCGGTCGCGACGACCGCGATGATCACCGCGAGCCACAGCGGCGCACCGAACTTCTGGCTGATCGAGAAGCCGTAGGCGCCGACCAGCATGAAGGCCGCCTGCCCGAAGTTCAGCAGTCCGGTGAAGCCGAAGTGCACGTTGAGGCCGATGGCGGCGATGATGAACGCCGCCGTGATCGGCGAGAACGCCGACTGCCCGAAATCGACGAGCAGATCTCCCAGGAAGTCCATGGGGGTCCCTTTCCGCTCAGCCCACCCGCGCCCGCCGCCCCAGGATGCCCTGGGGCCGGAAGACGAGGATGACGATGAGGATGAACAGTGCCGTGGCGTACTTCAGGTCGCTCGGCAGCACGATGTTGGACAGCTCGACGACCATGCCGATGATGAGCGAGCCGATGAGGGCGCCGAACGCCGTCCCGAGCCCGCCGAGGGTCACCGCGGCGAACATCATCAGCAGGATCTGCAGTCCGGTGTCCCAGCGGACGCCGTGCATGACGATCGTGTAGAGCACGCCGCCGAGGCCGGCGAGGCCGGTGCCGATGATCCAGACCAGCCGGATGATGCGGTCGACGTCGATGCCGGAGGCTGCCGCGAGCGCCCGGTTGTCGGACACGGCGCGGGTGGCCTTGCCGATGCGGGTGAACATGAGGAACAGCCCCACCGCCACGAGGACGACCGCCGCGATGGCCATCGACACGTACGACGACGGGGTCAGCGGGCCCACGTTCTTCTCGATCGCGGTCGTGATGGCCACGGTGCCGCCGCCGATGAAGTACTGGAACACGTACTCCAGCGCGAGCGAGAGGCCGATCGTGACGATCATGAGCTGGCTGATCCCGAGGCCCTTGCGGCGCAGGGGGGCCCAGATGAACTTGTCCTGGAGATAGCCGGTGATCGCGCAGATCACGACGGAGAGCGCGATCGCGAGGATCAGGTTGAGCCCGAGCCCGCGGGCGAAGCCGTAGGCGAGCACGCCGCCGAGGGTCACCTGCTCGGCGTGCGCGAAGTTCGCCAGGCCGGTGGTGCCGTAGACCAGCGAGAGGCCGATGGACGCCAGGGCGAGCAGCAGGCCGAGCCGGAGGCCGGAGGCCGCCTGCTGCCAGAGCCGGTTCGCGAAGGCGCTGCTCGCCGCGGTCGGCGCGGTGTCGCCGCTCTGCGTGCCCTCGATGGCGAACACCGCTGCGGCGAGGAACTGGAACTTCACGTCGCGGGTGAGCTCCGGCTCCGCGACCTTGAGGCCCTTCGGGAGGGTCTTCGTGTCGAGCGCGATCGTGTACGAGCCCTCGGCGTCGACGGTGAAGCCGAACTGGCCCGCCTTGTTCGTGGTGGCGGTGACGTCATCGCCCTCGGGGCCGGTGACGGCGATCTTCGCCTTGGCGATGGCGTCGCCGTCCGCGTCGCGCAGCGTGCCCTTGATGCAGCCGTTGGTCGGGCCGGGCAGACAGGTCAGATCGACCTCGGCGGCGGTGACGGGTCGCGGCACCGGGGCCGCGGTGGCGGTGTCGGCGCCGAGGAGCGACAGTGCTCCGGCGAGGACTCCGCCGACGATCAGGAGTGCGGCGAGCCGCACGGTGCGTCGGATGCGCACGGGGGGACCTCCCGTGGGGTCTGGTCAGGGTCGGATCGGCTGGGCGGCCCACGGGGCCCGGATCGCTCCGGGCCCCGCAGGTCGATGACAGATCAGCCCTTGACCGAGCTCACCCACTCGTAGGAGCCGTCGGCCTTGTACTTGTAGACCGAGATGTAGCCGGTGGACGGGTCGTTGAGGTCGTTGAACGGCCCCACGCCGGAGACGCCCACGTAGTGGATGTCCTTGCCGTCCTTCAGCAGGGCGAGGCAGTCCTTGTAGGTCTTGCACTCCTCGCCGCCGCTCGCACCGGACACCGCGTGCAGGTTGTCCTTGATGGTCGCCGGGTCGGACGCGCCGCCCTTCTGCGCCGCCAGGGCCATCAGCATCACGCCGTCGTACGACTCGGCGCCGTACCCGAAGTCGTCGACCGACTTCTTGGAGTTCTTCTGGTACCAGGCGTTCAGCGTCTCGCGGAAGTCCTTGTTCGGGTAGACGCCCTGCGACGTCACCTGGGCGCCGGTCATGGTGCCTGAGTCGAAGTCCTTCGAGAAGTCGGCGAAGTTGCCGTCCACGAGGTAGCTGTCCTTCATGTCCCAGCCGGCCTGCACGAGGGCGGGGATGATCGCCTTCGTCTGGTCGAACGCGACGATGACGATGGCGTCCGGCGAGGTCGCGAGGACCGCGCTGGCGATCGAGCCGAAGTTCGTCTCCGTGCTCGGGAAGTCCTGACCGGCTCCCGATGCGCCGTAGACGACCTTGCCGCCGCCGCCCTCGACGGTCTTCTGGATCCCGTCGCGGAGGTTGATGCCGTAGGCGTCGTTGAAGGTGAGGAAGGCCACGTTGGTGCGGCCGTCGCTGAGGATCTGGTTGCCCAGCGCGTTCGCCTCGACCGAGTTGGCCGGGGCGGTGCGGAAGTACCAGGGGGAGACGCCCGACAGATCGTCGGCCGTGTTGGCCGGCGAGAGCATGACGGTCTCGGCCGCGAAGACCTGGTCCATCACGTTCTTGGTGACGCTGGAGGACTCGGCGCCCAGGACGGCGGAGACCTTCGCCTGGAGCAGCTTCTTGATCGACGCGTCGCCGATGGTCGGGTTGTCGGTGTCGCTCGAGTCCGTCGCGATCACGCAGGCAGGGGCGCCGTTGACGCCGCCGGCCTCGTTGATCTCGCTCAGGGCCTCGCCGCTGCCGGAGATCGCCGCGGGGCCGAGGTAGGCCAGGCTTCCGGTGAGCGGCAGGAAGGTGCCGAGCTTGAACGTCGTCGAGTAGTCGTCGGACGACGCGCACTCCTTCGCCGCGGTCAGCGCCTTCGCCGACCCGGTGTCGCCCGACTTGTCGCCGGAGGCGGTGTCCGAGCCGGTCGAACAGCCAGCGACGAGGAGGGCGATGGCCGCCGCTCCGGCTGCGCCGGCGACGAGCCGTGCGCGCCAGTTTCGTTCGGTCACGTGGGACCCTTTCTGTGCAGGTGATGCAGGGGAGGGGCTGAGGGCGTGTCCACGCCGACGGCCGTGCATGCACCTTAGCCCTGACCTTGTTTCCGGGATGTGACCGATTCTTTTCGAAACGCGTCCGTTCCCGTCTTGCGGCGCAATCGTTAACGGGCCGTGACCTGAGCGGCCCGTGCGGCACGCAGCTGGTCGAACGTGAACACCGCGAGCGCGAGCCACACCATCGCGAAGCCGACCCACCGCTCGGCCGTCATCCGCTCGTGCAGGATCAGCACGCCGAAGAGCAGCTGCATCACCGGCGTGAGGTACTGCGTGAGCCCGAGGAGCACGAGCGGGAGGCGTCGCGCGGCGCCGGCGAAGAGCAGGAGCGGCACGGCCGTCACCGGCCCGGCCAGCACGAGCAGGAGCACGTGCACCGGGCCGTCCGCGCCGAACGTCAGCCCGTCGACCACCTGCACGACGACGAGCTGGGCGATCGCGACCGGCGTGAGCCAGGCGGTCTCCACGGCGAGGCCGCTCAGCGCGTCGACGCCGCCGCCGAGCTGCTTCTTGACGAAGCCGTAGAGGCCGAACGAGCCGGCCAGCGCCAACGAGATCCACGGCACCTGGCCGTAGCCGACCGAGATCACGATCACCGCCGCGGCGGAGAGGCCGACCGCCGCCCACTGGGCCGGCCGCAGGCGCTCCCGCAGCACGATCACGCCGAGCAGCACGGTGACGAGCGGATTGATGAAGTAGCCGAGCGAGCCCTCCACGACGTGGCCGGTGAGCGAGGCCAGGACGAACACCGTCCAGTTGATGTAGATGAGCACGCCGGCCGCGCCGAGCGCCAGCAGCACCCGCGGGCGTCGGCGGAGCGCGAGGAGCGGACCCCAGCCGCGGAGCACGGTGAGCAGCAGCGCGCAGAACGCGAGCGCGAACAGGATGCGGAAGCCGACGACCTCGAACGGGCCCGCGGGCGCGAGGAGCAGGAAGAAGGCGGGGAGGAAGCCCCAGATGAGATACGAGCCGACGGCGAGCGCGAGGCCCCCGGGTGCGGCGCGGTCGGTTCGGGGCGCGCTCACCGGCTCAGGCTAGCGCCGGGGGAAGCGGCCCCGGATCGCGCGGCCCCCGGACGCGGAACGGCCCCGCCGGCGGATGCCGGCGGGGCCGTTCTCGGTGCGCGCGGGGCGCGGAGCTCGTGACGAGCGGTGCTGCTGAAGCGGATCAGCGCTCGACGACGGCGAGCACGTCGCGGGCCGACAGCACGAGGAGGTCCTCGCCGCCGACCTTGACCTCGGTGCCGCCGTACTTGGAGTAGAGCACGATGTCGCCCACGGCGACGTCGACGGGCACGCGGTTGCCGTTGTCGTCGACGCGACCGGGGCCGACGGCCACGACCTCGCCCTCCTGCGGCTTCTCCTTGGCGGTGTCCGGGATGACGAGACCGGAGGCGGTGACCTGCTCGGCGTCGACCTGGCGGATGACGATGCGATCCTCGAGCGGCTTGATGGAGACCGACACTGCGGAGACCTCTTCTTTCCTCAAAGTCCGTTGGCGCTCTCCGTGCGAGAGTGCCAGGGACGACTCTAGCGCGTCGTTAGCAGTCGTTCAATGCGAGTGCCAGATCCGCTCCCGCGTATCGTGGCCGCGTGGATGCCGGCACGCTGCGCGAGCTGCTCACCCCCGAGGGGCTCCGGCTGCTCGACGAGGTGGGCGCGTCCGCCGACCGGCACGACGTGGTGGGCGCCGTGTCCGCTCTCCGGGCCGCCGGGCACTCCCCCGAGCTCGTCGCCGCGGTGCTGTCGCAGGCCCGCCTCCGCGAGCGCGCGGCCGCGAAGCTCGGGCCGTTCGCCGCGCGGATGCTGTTCACCGCCGACGGGCTCGAGCAGGCGACGCGGCTGCGGGTGGCGGCCCTGCACGCGGGACGCTTCGCCGAGGCCGGCCTGCGCCGCGTCGCGGATCTCGGCTGCGGCATCGGGGCGGACGCGCTCGCGCTCGCGGGGCTCGACCTCGACGTGACCGCGGTGGAGCGGGACGAGGTGACGGCCGCGGTCGCGACCTACAACCTCGCGCCGTTCCCTGCCGCCCGCGTGCTGGCGGGCTCCGCGGAGGACGCGGACCTCTCCGCCGTGGATGCCGTCTGGCTCGACCCGGCACGCCGCAGCGGCGCGCGCCGGCTCGCGGACCCGGCCGACTGGTCGCCGTCGCTCGACTTCGCGTTCGACCTCGCCCGCCGACTGCCGGCCGGCATCAAGCTCGGCCCGGGGCTCGACCGCGACCTGCTGCCGGAGGGCATGGAGGCGCAGTGGGTGTCGGAGGGGCGCGAGGTGGTCGAGCTCGCGATCTGGTCGGGCGCGCTCGCCCGCCCGGGCATCGGCCGCTCGGCGCTCGTGCTGTCCGAGGGCGCGGCGGACGAGCTCACCGCCCCGGCGGACTCCGAGGACGAGGAGCCCGGTCCGCTGGGCGGCTGGCTGTACGAGCCGGACGGCGCCGTCATCCGCGCCCGCCTCGTGGGCGACCTCGCGCGGCGGCTGGCGGGCCGGATGCTCGATCCGACGATCGCGTGGATCACCTCGGACGCGGCGATCCGGACGCCGTTCGCGCAGCGCTTCCAGGTGATCGCGGAGCTGCCGCTCGACGTGCGGACGCTGAAGCGCGAGCTCGAGTCCCGCGGCATCGGCACGGTGGAGATCAAGAAGCGCGGCGTGGACATCGACCCGGCCGAGCTGCGCCGGCGACTCGCCCCGCGCGGCGACGCGTCGGCCACGCTCGTGCTCACGCGAGTCGCCGGACGCCGGGTGGCGATCCTCGCCGAGCGCGCGTAGGACTCAGCTCGAGCCGGCGGCGGCCGCCCCGAAGATGAACACGCCGGTGACGAGCGAGATCACCAGGGTGCCGATCAGGGTCAGCACCACGATCGCCGCGAACACGTAGCCGATGATCATGCCGGCGAGCGCGAGACCACGACCGCCCTGCCCGGTCTGGCGGATCTGACCGAGCGCGATGTGCCCGCAGATGATGCCGCCGAGGTGCACCCCGACGATCGACAGGATGAGCGACGCGATCGCGAGGCCGTTCGTCGGCGGGGTCGCCACCGGCGCGTACACGCCGCCGGGACCGGCCTGGTACTGGAGGTACTGCGGCTGCCCGTATGCGGGCTGGCCGTACTGCGGCTGCGCGCCGGGCTGACCGTAGACGGGTCCGGCGGGCTGCGGCGGCTGGGCGGGCTGCTGCGGGGTTTCGGTCACGGGCTGCTCCTGGTCGGTGCGGGGTGGTCCGGAGACGGCAGAGGGCCGCGACGCAGGTCGCGGCCCTCAGATCCGGTTCCGGGTCAGCTGGAGGTGCAGGCGCTCGGGTCGCTGCAGTTCGCGACCGCGACGCCCCACGCGATGGCCGCGCCGATGGCGACCAGCAGTGCGATGGCGCCGAGGATGATGCCGGCGATCCAGAGTCCCTTGGGCGCCTGGGGCTCGCGCGAGCGAGCGAGGAAGCCGAGGATGATGCCCGCGGCGGGGAAGAAGAGCTGCAGGACCGACCCGATGAACGGGATGATCACGAGCCAGCCGAACAGGAAGCCGACGCCGCCGAAGACGAGCGACAGGATGCTGAGCAGCGGGGTCTTCTTGACCGGGGCTCCGCCGTAGCCGGCTCCGCCGGCGGGACCGGCGGCGTAGCTCGGGGCGCCGGTGTACGGCGGCGGGGTGGCGCCGCCGGCCGGCGGGTAGCTCGGCTGTCCGGGCTGGACGGGCTGGCTCGGCTGCTGCGGCTGGCCGGGAGGGGGTGCATCAGTCATGCGAACGACGATAGCGGAATTCCCGTCGCTTTCGGAGGGGATTCCCGCCGCGTGCTCAGACCTGTACCGACTCGACCGGCAGCGTGGAATCGGCGCCGAAGGCCGGATCCGAGGGCGCACGACCGGCCGCGACGAGCAGCGCGCCGACCCCCGCGATCATGGCGCCGTTGTCCGTGCACAGCGAGAGCGGCGGGATGCGCAGGGCGATGCCGGCCTCCGCGCACCGCTCCGCCGCCACCTCCCGCAGCCGCGCGTTGGCGACGACGCCGCCGCCGAGCAGCAGGCGCGGGATGCCGAGCTCCCGGCAGGCGTCGACGGCCTTCGCGGTGAGCACGTCGACGACCGACTCGCGGAACGACGCGGCCACGTCCCCGACGTCCGGCTCCTCGCCGCGGTCGCGCGCCGCCTCGACGTGTCGCGCGACGGCGGTCTTGAGACCGGAGAACGAGAAGTCGAAGCGGTGCCGCTCGCGGTCCTTCGCAGCGGTCAGGCCGCGGGGGAACCGGATCGCGCGCGGATCGCCGTCGGCGGCGGCGCGATCGATCTGCGGTCCGCCGGGATACGGCAGCCCGAGCAGCCGCGCGACCTTGTCGAAGGCCTCCCCCGCCGCGTCGTCGATGGTCTCGCCGAGCAGCTCCACGTCGTCGAGCAGGTCGCGCACGGCGAGGAGGCTGGTGTGGCCGCCGCTGACGAGCAGCGCGATCGTCGGCAGTTCGAGTTCGCCGCCGTCGCCGGACGCCTCGCCGCCGTGGAGCAGGTCGGCACCGACGTGGCCGACGAGGTGGTTCACGCCGTACAGCGGCAGTCCTGTCGCGGCGGCGAGGCCCTTCGCGGCCCCGACGCCGACCATGAGCGCGCCCGCCAGCCCCGGCCCGGCGGTGACCGCGATCGCGTCGAGGTCCTCGAGGCCGACCCCGGCCTCCGCCAGCGCCGCGTCGAGGGTCGGCGTCATCGCCTCGAGGTGGGCGCGGGCCGCGACCTCCGGCACGACGCCGCCGTAGCGCGCGTGCTCGTCCATCGACGAGGCGATCACGTTGGCGAGCAGGCGACGGCCGCGCACGATCCCGACGCCGGTCTCGTCGCAGCTCGTCTCGATGCCGAGCACGAGGGGCTCGCGGGTCACGACGCGCTCCCCTCGGCCTGCCGGCGCATGATCACGGCGTCGATGCCGCCGCGGTAGTAGCGCGGACGGGTCGCGATCCGCTCGAAGCCCTCGGACTCGTAGAGGGCCTGCGCGTCCGGGTTGTCGGCGCGCACCTCGAGGAAGACCTCGTCGGCGCGCCGCGCCGCCGCCTCGGCCAGGAGCTCGCGCAGCAGCGCTCGGCCGATCCCGGTCCGACGGGCCGCCTCGACCACCGCCAGCGTCTGCACGTCGCCCTGCCCGGCGGCATCCGGGGCGAGCAGCCCGGCGTAGCCGATCAGCGCGCCCTGCGCGTCCTCGGCGACGAGGTAGTAGCCGTGCGGCGAGGCGAGCTCGGCCGCCATGGACGCCGTCGACCACGCGTCGTCCGGGAACGTGACGGTCTCGATCGCCATGATCCGCTCCAGGTCGTCGAGGGTGGCGCGCCGTCGGGTCCAGATCACGCGGTCACCCGCTTCGGGCCGTCGGACGGCGTGACGTCGGGCGCCCGCAGGTACAGCGGCTCCGCCGGCCCGGTCGGGCGGCCCGCCGCCAGCAGCCGGGCGGCGAGCATCCCGAGCGCGCCGGCCGGGATGACCGCGGCGGCGACCCGCTCGCGCGCGTCGATTCCGGCGACCGCCGCGTCGAGCGCGTCCGCGCGGGCGAGCTCGGGCCCGCGGAGGCGCACGGGGATGCCGCTGCCGTCCGGCGCCGCGTACGCCGACCAGGCGACCTCGCGGCGGCGCGCATCCGTCACGACGAGCGCGGAGGCGGACCGGTCGAGCGCGACCGCGTCGTGGGAGGCGACCGGGATCACCGGCACGCCGATGCCGCGCGCGAACGTGCGGGCGGCCGCGATGCCGACGCGGAGCCCGGTGAACGGACCCGGCCCCATGCCGGCGACGACGCCGCCGAGCGCGGCGGGCTCGACGCCGGCGTCGGCGAGCGCCCCGAGCAGCAGCGGGCCGATCCGCTCTGCGTGGGAGCGGGTGCCGGTCTCGTCGAGCTGCGCGAGCACGCGGTCGCCGCCGTCGACGACCGCGACGCTCGTGCCCGCCGAGGTGTCGATCGCGAGCAGGAGCACGGGGACGATCGTAGCGTTGACGACCCGTCGCCGGCCGTCTAATGTGAACAGCGTCCACATTGCGACGGCGCGCGGATCGGCGCGTCGACGACCCCCAGGAGGACCGCGATGACCGACGCCGTCTCACCGTTCGACGCCCCGCCCGGACCGCCCCGCGTCGTGTCGCCGGACGAGTGGCGCGCCGCGCGCATCGCGCTGCTCGCCCAGGAGAAGGCGGCCACGCGCGCCCGCGACGCCGCCCTCCGCGTCCTGCGGGAGCTGCCGTACGTCGAGGTCGACCGCGACTACCGCTTCGTCGGGCCGGAGGGCGAGGTCGGCCTGCGCGAGCTGTTCGCCGGGCAGCCCCAGCTGTTCGTGCACCACATGATGTGGCTCGACTCCGACGAGGCGTGCCCCGGCTGCTCGGCCTTCTACGACAGCCTCGGCCGCATGGAGCACTTCGCGGCGGCCCGCACGAGCGTGCAGTTCGTCGCCTCTGCCCCGTTCGCCTCCATCGAGCGGATGCGCGAGCGGATGGGCTGGGAGCGCCCGATCTACGCCGCGGTCGGCACGGACTTCGCCGACGGCTTCCGCACCCGGATCGACCCGTCACGAGGGCTCACCGAGTACAACTACCGCGAGGTGCCGGACCCCGGCGACGTCGCCTACGACATGCCGGCGCACTCGACCTTCCTGCTCGACGGCGACCGCGTGCTGCACAAGTACTCGGCCTACGCGCGCGGCACCGAGCTGACCCAGAACTACGACGTCGTGCTCGACATGACGCCGTTCGGGCGGCAGGACGCGCTCGGCTGGCTGCGGCACCGCGACCGCTACGACGACCCGCACGCCGCGCACCACGTGCACTGAGGCGCCTCGCCGAAGCCGATCGGCCGAGGCCGGTCAGCCGGCGAGCTCCGGCAGCGGGTCCCAGCGCGGGCCGGACCCCTCGATCACGACGCGGCGCGGCTCCTCGAGCCCGTCGCCGTCGCCGTCGTCCTCGACCGCGGCGCTCGCACCCGTGCGCCGCTCGATCCCGATCCGCAGCAGCGAGTCCGCGACGCCGTCGAGCTTGCCGGCGCCCCATTCCACGACCGTGATGGACCCGTCCCAGTCGATGTCGAGGTCGTCGAGCTCCGCCGCGCTGCGCAGCCGGTAGGCGTCGACGTGCACGAGCGGCGCACCGGACGCGGTCGGGTGCGTGCGCGCGAGCACGAACGTCGGGCTCGTCACGGCGCCGCGCACGCCGAGCGCGGCGCCGATCCCGCGGGTGAGCGTGGTCTTGCCGGCGCCGAGCTCCCCGTCGAGCTGCACGAGGTCGCCGGCCCGGAGCACGGCCGCCAGCCGCGCGCCGAGCGCCTCCATCGCCGCCGTGTCGGGCACCGTCAGCTCGCGGCGGTCGGTCACGCGGTGCCGCCGACGTGCGTGCGCACCGCGCGGCCACCGGCCCGGGTGACGATCTCGTAGCCGATCGTCCCGGCCGCATCGGCCCAGTCGTCGGCGGTCGGCGCCCCGGTCGACGCGTCGCCCCAGAGCACGGCGCGGTCGCCGACGCGCACCGGCGCGTCGCCCACGTCGAGCACGAGCTGGTCCATCGCGATCCGGCCGGCCACCGGATGGCGGACGCCGGCGATCGCGGCCTCCGCGCGCCCGGACGCCGAGCGCGGCACGCCCTCCGCGTAGCCGAGCGGCACGAGCGCCAGCGTCGTCTCGCGCGGGGCGCGGTAGGTGAAGCCGTACGAGACGCCCTCGCCGGCCGGCACCCGCCGCACCGCGACGACCTCGGCGGAGAGCTCCATCGCGGCGCGGAGGCCCAGCGCGCGCGGGTCGACGGCGCGGTCGGGCGCGACGCCGTACGCCGCGATGCCGATGCGCACGAGGTCGTAGCGGGTCTCCGGGCGGGTGAGCGCGGCCTCCGACGCGGCGAGGTGCGCGAGTTCGACCTCGACACCGGCGGCCGTCGCGGCCTCGAGGGCCGAGCGGAAGCGCTCGTTCTGACGGGTCGTGTCGTCGGCGCCCGCGTTCGCGAGGTGGCTGAACAGCCCCCGCACGTGCAGCCCCGCCGTGCGGCGCAGCTCGGCGGCGCGCGCGAGCACGCGGGGCAGGTCGGCCGGCGGGATGCCGTTCCGGCTCAGCCCGGTATCGGCCTTGAGCTGCACGACCGCGCCCGCCGCCGCGGCACGCTCGAGCTGGTCGAGGGAGCTGATGCCGACGTCGATGCCCGCCTCGGCGGCGAGCGCGAAGTCGGTCGCCGGCCCGTGCAGCCAGCAGAGCACCGGCGCGGTGATCCCGCCGGCTCGGAGGGCGAGGGCCTCGTCGAGGTCGGCCGTGCCGAGCCACTCGGCGCCGGCCTCCACCGCCGTCCGCGCCACCGGCACCGCACCGTGTCCGTAGGCGTCGGCCTTCACCACGATCATCGTCTGCACCGGCCCGACCGCGCGGCGGACCGCGACGACGTTCGCGGCGACCGCGTCGAGGTCGACGCGGAGCTCGCGCAGCGGGGCTCCGCTCACCGTTCTGCCACCACCATCGCGACGGCGACGCCGCTGTCGTGCGTGATCGACACGTGCCACGAGCTGATGCCGCGCGCCGCCGCGAGCACGGCGGCGCCGCCCGAGACGCGCACGCCGGGCGAGCCGTGCTCGTCGGGCACGATCTCCATGTCGAGCCAGCGCACGCCGGTCGACTCGCCGAGGGCCTTGATGATGGCCTCCTTCGCGGCGAACCGCCCGGCAAGGGAGCGCAGGGGCAGGCCGCGTTCGCTCTCGGCGAACAGGCGGTCGCGGAGCACCGGCGTCCGCGTCAGCGCGCGCTCGAAGCGCGCGAGGTCGACGAGGTCGACGCCGATGCCGGCGATCATGGCCTACTCGACCGTCACCGACTTGGCGAGGTTGCGCGGCTGGTCGACGTCGAGCCCCTTGGCCGCGGCGAGCTCCATGCCGAAGATGTGCAGCGGCGCGACCGCGAGCAGCGGCTCGAACAGGCGGCCGGCGAGCGGCACCCGGATGACCTCGTCCGCGTACGGCACGACCTCGACGTCGCCGAGCTCGGCCACGGCGATGACGCGGGCGCCGCGGGCGCGGATCTCCTGGATGTTCGAGACCACCTTCTTGTGCAGCGAGCCGGGGTGGCGCGGGCTCGGCACGACGACGAACACGACCTGGCCGGGCTCGATCAGCGCGATCGGGCCGTGCTTCAGCTCGCCGGCGGCGAAGCCCTCGGCGTGGATGTACGCGAGCTCCTTGAGCTTCAGCGCCCCCTCCAGCGCGATCGGGTAGCCGACGTTGCGGCCGAGGAAGAGCACCGACTGCGTGTCGCCCATCCAGTGCGCCAGCTCCTCGATCCGCTCGGACGCGCTCGCGATGACCGCGGCGGACTTGTCGGGCAGCGCCGTCAGCTCCTCGATCGCGTCCGCCTCCGTCGCGGCGTCGAGCGTGCCGCGCAGTCGGGCGAGGTGGAGGCCGAACAGGTAGAGCGCCGTCGCCTGCGCCACGAACGCCTTCGTCGAGGCGACCGCGACCTCCGGCCCCGCGTGCGTGTAGACGACCGCGTCCGACTCGCGCGGGATCGTCGCGCCCTGCGCGTTGCAGATCGACAGGGTCGTCGCGCCGTGCTCGCGGGCGTACTTCACGGCCATGAGCGTGTCCATGGTCTCGCCCGACTGGCTCACCGACACCACGAGCGTCGAGGGCGTCAGCACCGGGTCGGAGTAGCGGAACTCGTGCGAGAGCTCCACATCCACGGGCACGCGCGCCCACGCCTCGATCGCGTACTTGCCGAGCAGGCCGGCGTAGAGCGCCGTGCCGCAGGCGATGACGACGACGCGGTCGATGCCGCGGAGCAGGTCGTCGTGGGCCTCGAGCTCGGGGATGACGACGCGGCCCTCGTGAACCCGGCCGCGCACCGTGTTGCGGATCGCCTCCGGCTCCTCCGAGATCTCCTTCTTCATGAAGCTCGACCAGCCGCCCTTCTCGGCGGCGGAGGCGTCCCAGGCGATCTCGAACTCGCGGGTCTCGACCGGGGCGCCGGCGAAGTCGGTGACCTCCACCGCGTCGGGGCGGATGGTGACGATCTGGTCCTGCCCGATCTCCATCGCGCGGCGGGTGTGCTCGACGAACGCGGCGACATCCGATCCCAGGAAGTTCTCGCCGTCGCCGAGGCCGATCACGAGGGGCGAGTTGCGGCGGGCGCCGACGACGACGCCGGGCTGGTCGGTGTGCACGACGAGGAGCGTGAACGCGCCCTCCAGCCGCGCGGCGACCGTGCGGAGCGCCTCGGCGAGGTCGCCCGTCTCGCGGTAGGCACGCCCGACGAGCAGCGCGGCGGCCTCCGAGTCCGTCTCGCTCGTGAAGGTCTCCGCCGCGGCGGCGAGCTCGGCCCGGAGCTCGGCGAAGTTCTCGATGATGCCGTTGTGGATGAGGGCGAGGCGCCCGTCGTCGCCGAGGTGCGGGTGCGCGTTCGCGTCCGAGGGGCCGCCGTGCGTCGCCCAGCGGGTGTGGCCGATGCCCGTGCCGCCGTCGGGGAGCGGCGCGGCGGCGAGCTCGTCGATGAGCACGCCGAGCTTGCCGGCCTTCTTCCGCACGCCGAGCGCGCCGTCAGCTCCGAGCACGGCGACGCCCGCCGAGTCGTAGCCCCGGTACTCCTGTCGACGGAGACCGCCGACGAGAACCTCGAGGCTGCTGCCCGATCCGACGTAGCCCACGATGCCGCACATGGCGCCGAGTCTACGAGAGCGGAGCCGTGCGCCCGCCGTCGCTAGGCTCGTCGGGATGTCCGACAGCCACGGCACCGGCGACCAGCGCGGGTCGACCCCGTTCCTCGAGATCCCCCGTGCCGACTGGGCGGCCCTCGCGGGGGCGACGCCGAACCCGCTCACGTCGGCCGACGTCGAGCAGCTCAGGGGCCTCGGCGACGCGCTCGACATCACCGAGGTGGCCCAGGTGTACCTGCCGCTGAGCCGGCTGCTGAGCCTGTACGCGGCGAGCGCGCAGTCGCTCCACACGGCGACGAGCGGCTTCCTCCGGCAGGACGGCCCGCGCACGCCGTTCGTGATCGGCGTCGCCGGCTCGGTCGCGGTCGGCAAGTCGACGATCGCGCGCCTGCTGCGCGAGCTGCTCGGCCGCTGGGCGGAGACGCCGCGCGTCGAGCTCGTCACGACCGACGGCTTCCTGCTGCCGAACGCGGAGCTCGAGCGCCGCGGGCTGCTGCAGCGCAAGGGCTTCCCGGAGAGCTACGACCGCCGGGCGCTGCTCCGCTTCGTGAGCCAGGTGAAGAGCGGCGTCGCCGAGGTCGCCGCGCCCGTGTACTCGCACCTGAGCTACGACATCCTGCCCGACGAGGTGAACGTCGTGCACCGGCCCGACATCCTCATCGTCGAGGGCCTCAACGTGCTGCAGCCGCCGGTGTCCGCCGCGCGGCTCGCCGTCAGCGACCTGTTCGACTTCTCGATCTACGTGGATGCGCGCACCGCCGACATCGAGGAGTGGTACGTGGGCCGCTTCCTCCGGCTGCAGCGCGGCGCGTTCGCCGACCCGGACTCGTACTTCCACCGCTACGCGTCGCTCAGCGAGCCGGAGGCGATCGAGCGCGCGCGCGAGATCTGGCGCTCCATCAACGAGCCGAACCTCGAGCAGAACATCCTGCCGACGCGCGCCCGGGCCTCCGCCGTGCTGCGGAAGGACTCCGGCCACGCCGTCTCGAGCGTGCTGCTCCGGAAGGTCTGAGACCGGACGCGCCGCTCAGGTCGAACCAGGGCAGGTGCGGGCGCCGACCGGCTCAGCTCAGCGCGAGCTCACGACGGACGATCGCGGCGAGGCGCGCGGCGACGTCCTCGGCGACGGACGACTCCGACGCCTCCACCATCACGCGGATGACGGGCTCGGTGCCGGAGGGGCGCAGGAGCACCCGGCCGTCGTCGCCGAGCTCGTCCTCGACGGCGGCGACCGCGGCGGCCACGACCTGGTCGCCGGCCAGGCGCTCGCGATCCACGCCGGCCACGTTGACGAGCACCTGCGGGTACACCGTCATCACCGAGGCGAGCTCCGCGAGACTGCGGCCGGTGCGCGCCATCTCGGTGGCGATCTGGAGCCCGGTGAGGATGCCGTCGCCGGTCGTGGCGTGCTCGCTGAAGATGACGTGGCCGCTCTGCTCGCCGCCGAGGCTGAGGTCCTCGGCCGCGAGCGCCTCGAGCACATAGCGGTCGCCGACCTTGGTCTCGAGCAGGCGGACGCCGTGCTCCGACATCGCGCGGCGGAGCCCGAGGTTCGACATCACCGTGGCGACGAGCGTGTCCTTCGCCAGCAGCCCGCGCGACTTCAGCGAGAGGGCGAGGATCGCCATGAGCTGGTCGCCGTCGACGATGCGGCCGTCCGCGTCCACGGCGAGGCAGCGGTCGGCGTCCCCGTCGTGCGCGATGCCGAGGTCGGCGCCCTGCGCCACCACGGCGGCCTGGAGCGGCGCGAGGTGCGTCGAGCCGACGCCGTCGTTGATGTTGACGCCGTCGGGGTCGCCGCCGATGAGGCTGACCCGGGCGCCGGCGTCCTTGAACACCTGCGGCGAGATGCCGGCGGCGGCGCCGTGGGCGGCGTCGATGACGATGCGCATGCCCTTGAGGTCGATGTCGCGGGTCGACAGCAGGTGCAGCAGGTAGCGGTCCTCGGCGTCCGCGAAGCGGCGGATGCGCCCGACGCCCGCGCCGGTCGGCAGCAGGTGCGGCGCGCCCAGGGCCTCCTGGATGCGGTCCTCCACCTCGTCCGGCAGCTTCGTGCCGCCGTAGGAGAAGAACTTGATGCCGTTGTCGGGCATCGGGTTGTGCGAGGCGGAGACCATCACGCCGAAGTCCGCGTCGATGTCGCCGACGAGGAACGCCGCCGCCGGGGTCGGGATGACGCCGGCGTCGAGCACGTCGATGCCGGAGCTCGCGAGCCCGGAGGCCACGGCCGCGGAGATGAACTCGCCCGAGACGCGCGGATCGCGCGCAACGACCGCGCGCGGACGACGTCCGAGCGCGCGGTTCTCCTCCGCGTGCCGGCCCTTGGTGAGCACGACGGCGGCGGCCTGCGCCAGGCCGAGGGCGAGGTCCGCGGTGATGATCTCGCCGTTGGCGAGACCGCGGACCCCGTCCGTGCCGAAGAGTCGAGGCATGAGAGCCCCGCCGATCAGCGCTTCGAGAACTGCGAGGCCTTGCGGGCCTTCTTCAGACCGGCCTTCTTGCGCTCGATGACGCGCGCGTCGCGCGTCAGGAAGCCGGCCTTCTTGAGGTTCGGGCGGTTGTTCTCGCGGTCGATCTCGTTGAGCGCCCGGGCGATGGCGAGGCGCAGCGCGCCGGCCTGGCCGGAGGGGCCGCCGCCGGTGATCTTCGCGATCACGTCGTAGCTGCCGGTGAGCTCGAGCACCGTGAAGGGGTCCGTGATGAGCTGCTGGTGCAGCTTGTTCGGGAAGTACTCCTCGAGGGTGCGGCCGTTCACCGTGAAGGTGCCGGCGCCCGGGGTCAGTCGCGCGCGGGCGATGGCCTCCTTGCGGCGGCCGACGGCCGAGCCGGGCACGCTGAGGACGGGACGAGGGGCCGCGACGGCGGCGGTCTCGCCGGCCGGGGTCTCGGTGGAGTAGTTCTGGAGCACGTCGCCGGAGACGGCGTCTTCGATCTTCGCCATGGTGTTGAAGTCCTTGGTCTCGGCGGGCGCTACTGGGCGACCTGGGTGAGGGTGTACGGCGTGGGCTGCTGCGCGGCGTGCGGGTGCTCGGCGCCGGCGTAGACCTTCAGCTTCTTGATCTGGGCGCGGCCCAGCGAGTTCTTCGGGAGCATGCCGCGGATGGCCTTCTCGACCGCGCGCGTCGGGTGCTTCTCGAGGAGCTCGGAGTACGAGGTGGCCGTGAGGCCGCCCGGGTAGCCGGAGTGGCGGTACGCCATCTTCTTCTCGAGCTTGGCGCCGGTGAGGGCGACCTTCTCGGCGTTGACGATGATGACGAAGTCGCCCATGTCCATGTGGGGGGCGAAGGTCGGCTTGTGCTTGCCGCGGAGGATGGCGGCGGCGTGGCTGGCCAGGCGGCCCAGCACGATGTCCGTCGCGTCGATGACGACCCAGTTCCGCTGGACGTCAGCGGGAGTGGGGCTGAAAGTGCGCGTCATGATGCACTGCTTCCTGTCGAGGTGGTCGTGGATCCCGCTCCGGTGTGCGTTCCATCCGCCGCAGCTGCGGCAGGGAACCCGACGGTGGAGGGCTCGGCGCCCGCGGGTGACCGCGGACAACCTCAGAAGACTACGTGATCGGGCCCGTGGCGGTCAAACCGCTGCGATCGATCGCGGCGCGTCGCGCGCGAGTCTGCTCGGCGCGGGCGGCCAGCTCGCCGTCGTCCGGGTAGCCGACCTCCAGCAGCGTCAGGCCGCGCGCGGGCACGACGATGAAGCCGGCGCCGCGCTCGGCCGCGTCGCGGAGCGCGACCACGTCGTCCGGGGCCAGCCGCCCCTCCCCCGCGGCGACGCACGCGCCGACGAGGGCGCGCACCATGCTGTGGCAGAACGCGTCGGCCCGCACCTCGGCCACGAGCACGCCGTCCTCGTCGCGGCGCCACGAGAAGTCGAGCAGCGTCCGCACCGTCGTCGCGCCCTCGCGCGGCTTGCAGAACGCCGCCCAGTCGTGGAGTCCCGGAAGTGCGCGCGCGGCCGCGTCCATGGCCGCCGCATCGAGCGCGGCCGCGTGCCAGAGCGTCGAGACGCGGCGCAGCGGATCGTGCAGGGCCTCGGCGTCGGCGATCCGGTACTCGTAGCGCCGCCACACCGCGGAGAAGCGCGCGTCGAAGCCCTCCGGGGCGAGCCGGGCGCCGAGCACCCGGACGTCGAACGTGGGCCCGGCGATCCCGTTGAGCCGGCGCACGAGCCCCTCCGGCCCGGTCGGCGCGCTCGGTGCTGTCGGCGCAGTGGGCCCGGTCGGCACGGCGGATCCCGGGCGCGCGCCGCGGTGCGGCCGGTCGAGACTCGCCAGCTGCGCCGCGTCGAGGTCGAGGTGCGCCACCTGGCCGAGGGCGTGGACCCCGGCGTCGGTGCGGCCGGCGACGGTCAGCCGCGGCGGCTCGCCGTGGCGGCGGAACACGGTGTCGAGCGCCTCCTCGAGCACGCCCTGCACCGTGCGGAGGCCGGGCTGGCGCCCCCACCCGGAGAACGCGGTGCCGTCGTACGCGACGTCGAGGCGCACGCGCGCGGCATCCGTCCGGCCGCCGTCCATGCGCCGAGTCTAGGCTTGCGCACGCCATGCCCTCGCCCCGCACGGACTCCCGGAGCCGCCCGACGACGCTGTCCACGGCCGGCTTCCGCGTGCCCGGCATCGACGGCCTCCGTGCCCTCGCCGTTGCCGGGGTGCTCGTCTTCCACCTCTCCCCCGGCGCGCTGCCGGGCGGGTTCGTCGGCGTCGACGTCTTCTTCGTGATCAGCGGCTTCCTCATCACCTCGCTGCTCCTGCGCGAGCAGGAGGCGACCGGCGGCGTGCGGCTCGGCGCCTTCTGGCTCCGGCGCGCGCGACGGCTGCTGCCGGCGCTGGTGCTGCTGCTCCTCGTCTGCGGCGCGGCGGCCGCGCTGCTCGGCGGCGACCTGACGCTCCGCCTGGGATCGCAGCTGCTCGGCGCCGTCACCTTCTCGAGCAACTGGGTGCTCATCGCCCAGGGCTCCGACTACTTCGGCGCCGCGGACCCCGAGCTCTTCCGCAACCTGTGGTCGCTCGCCGTCGAGGAGCAGTTCTACCTCGTCTGGCCCGCCGTCGTGCTCGTGCTCGCGCTCCTGCCCCGTGCCGTGCGCGCGGGAGCCGTCGGGCTGCTGGCCGCCGGCTCGCTCGCCGCGATGGCCCTGCTCTGGGGCGCCGACGGCGCCACCCGCGTCTACTACGGCACCGACACGCACAGCTTCGGGCTGGCCCTCGGCGCGCTCGTCGCCGTGCTCGCGGACGGGCGGATGCCGGAGGCCGCCCGGCGCGGCGGCCGCGCGGTCGCCTCCGTGCTCGGCCTCCTCGCGCTCGCCGGTCTCGGCGCGGTCGCCGTGCTGCTGCCCGAGCACTCCGCGCTGCCGTTCACGGGCGGGCTCGGCCTCGTGGCCGTGCTCTCCGCCCTCGCCATCGCGGCGCTGCTCGTGCCCGGCACGCCGCTCGCCGCCGTGCTCGAATGGGCGCCCGTCCGCTGGATCGGCGTCCGCAGCTACGGCCTCTACCTCTGGCACTGGCCGGTGCTGCTCCTGCTGTCGGCGGCGCTCCCGGCGTGGCCGCGCGACGGCCTCGGCGGCTGGGCGCTCGGCGGCATGGCCCTGGCGCTCACGGTCGTCGCGGCGACGCTGTCGTACGCGGTGGTCGAGCAGCCGATCCGCCGCGACGGCGTCCGCCGCTCGGCCCGGCTCGCGCTCGGCTGGTGGCGGTGGGGCGCCGGCTCCGCGATCGCGGCGAGCCTCGCCGTCGTGCTCGCGCTCGGGGCGGCGGCCGCGACGGCGGTCGGGGTCGCGGCCGACCCGGGACGCGGCCTGACCGAGCGCCAGGTGAGCGCCGGATCGGAGGCCGTCGACCGTCCCGGCCCGACGCCCTCCGCCTCGGCGCGCGCCGTCACCGGCGATCAGCTGCTCGTCGTCGGCGACTCGGTGACGCTCGCCGCCGCGACGGAGCTGCAGACGGAGTTCCCCGGCGTCGAGGTCGACGCCGCCGTCTCGCGCCAGATGAACCAGGCGCCGGGCATCCTGTCCGGCCTGCGCGACTCGGGGTCGCTCCGCCCGGTGATCGTGCTCGCACTCGGCACGAACGGGCCGTTCCCGCGCGCGGTGCTCGATCAGGTGCGGGCGATCATCGGGCCGTCGCGGCAGCTCGTGCTCGTGAACACCCAGGCGCCGCGCGGCTGGGAGCCCGACGTGAACGAGACGCTGAGCGACTACGCCCGGCAGTACCGCAACGTCGAGCTGGCGAACTGGCACGACGCCATCCAGCCCGACCTCGGGCAGCTCAACCGCGACCAGATCCACTTCGGCGGCTTCGGCGCGCGCGTCTGGACGGGCGCGGTCAAGGACGCCGTGCAGCGCCTCGCCGAGCTGCCGCCGGCGCGCGTCGCCCACGACTGGGCCGGGGTGCCGCGCCCGGGATGATCGGGCTAGCCTCGGGCGCATGACCGCGCGCCCGACGTCCTCCACCGAGCCGATGCTGGCGAAGGCGGCCGCGACGGTCCCCGAGTCGGACTCGATCGAGGGCGGCCTCCTCTACGAGCCGAAGTGGGACGGCTTCCGAGCCATCGTGGAGCGCACCGCCGACGGCGTCGAGATCGGCGGTCGCGGCGGCAAGCCGCTCACGCGCTACTTCCCCGAGCTGGTCGAGGAGCTCGGCGCCCAGCTGCCGGTCGGCGCCGTCGTCGACGGCGAGATCGTCGTGCGGGTGAGCGCCGACGGCGGGGAGCATCTGGGCTGGGAGGCCCTGTCGCAGCGGATCCACCCAGCGGCCAGCCGGGTGGCGCGCCTGGCGGAGGAGACCCCGGCCTCCTTCGTCGCGTTCGATCTGCTCGCGGCCGACGGCGGCTCACTGCTCGCCACGCCGTTCGGCGAGCGCCGTGCCGCGTTGGAGTCGCTGCTCGCGGGCGCGCGGCCGCCCCTTCACCTCACGCAGACGACGACGGAGGCGGACACCGCCCGCCGCTGGCTCGAGGAGTTCGAGGGGGCGGGGCTCGACGGGGTCGTCGCGAAGCCGCTGGCCGCCCCGTACGAGCCGGGCGCCCGGCGGATGCTGAAGGTCAAGCACGCGCGCACGGCCGACGTGGTGCTCACGGGCTACCGGGTGCACAAGTCCGGCGCCGGCGTCGGCTCGCTGCTGCTCGGGCTGTTCTCCGACGGCCGCCTGCTCGGGGTCGGCGGCGTCTCCGCCTTCACGAACACCCGCCGGCTCGAGCTGATCGACGAGCTGGAGCCGCTCGTGACCCGGGACGACGACGGCGGCATCGTGACCGCCGAGGGCGAGCGCAACCGGTTCTCCTCCAATCGGGACACGTCGTTCGTGCCGCTGCGCCCCGAGCGCGTGCTCGAGGTGCGCTACGACCAGATGGAGGGCATGCGCTTCCGGCACACCGCGCAGTTCGTGCGCTGGCGCCCCGACCGCGAGCCCGGATCGTGCACCTTCGAGCAGCTCGAGGTGCCGGGCGCGTACGACCTGGCACGGCTGCTCGGCGCGGACGGCTGACCCGCTCCGCCGGATGGCTGACCCGCCCGCCGGAGGGCCGCGTCGCCCCATTCGGCTGGCTGAGCCTGTCGAAGCCCCTGTCGATGCCCCGGGGAGCTACTCCGCCGGCTTGCGCGCGCGGGACGGCTGAACCCGCGGCGGCTCCCCCGGCATCTTCGGGTAGTCGGGCGGGTACGGCAGCTCGCCGAGCCCGTCGCCGAGGTCCCGCTCCCACCACTCGAGCAGCGTCGCGATCGATCCCGGCTGCTCGTGCATCCGCGCCCACGGGTCGCCGACGTCCGCCAGCCGCGCCGGGACCGTCCGGATGGTGAGCTCACGCGGGTCCGCATCCGGCACCTCGTCCCACTCCAGCGGCGTCGAGACCGTCGCGCCGGGCCGGGCGCGCGGGCTGTACGCGCCCGCGATCGTGCGGTCGCGGGCGGCCTGGTTGAAGTCGACGAACGTCTTCTCTCCGCGCTCCTCCTTCCACCACGCCGTCGTGACCTCGTCGGGCAGGCGCCGCTCCAGCTCGCGTGCGGCGGCGATGACCGCGTGGCGCACGTCGATGAAGTCGCGCTCGGGCGCGATCGGGGCGAAGACGTGGAGGCCGCGGTTGCCCGATGTCTTCACGAACGCCGTCAGCCCCGCCTCCGCGAGCACGTCGCGGAGCACCGGGGCGATCCGGGCGGCGTCGCGGAAGTCGCGGCCGGGCTGCGGATCCAGGTCGATGCGGAGCTGGTCGGGGTGGTCGCTGTCGCCGGCCCGCGATGCCCAGGGGTGGAACACGACCGTGTTCATCTGCGCCATCCAGACGGCCGATGCGATCTCGTCGACGACGAGCTGCGGATGCGAGCGCGCGCTCGGGTAGGTGACGCCCACCTCCCTGATGAACTCCGGCTTGCCCTTCGGCGGGTTCTTGGAGAAGAACATCTCGCCGTCGATGCCGCCCGGATACCGCTCGAGCGAGATCGGGCGGTCGCCGTTCGCGGCGACGAACGCGTCGCCGACCGCGACGAGGTACTCGGCCAGCTCGAGCTTCGTGATGCCGTCGGCGGGCCAGATCTCGCGGCTCGGGCTCGAGATGCGCAGCTCGCGCGCGCCGTGCGGACCGGGAACCTCGATCGTCGTCGCCTCGGAGGCCATGGCCTCACGGTAGCGGAGCGACCCGGGTACGACGAAGGCCCCGCCGGAGCGGGGCCTTCGCGATGCACTCGATGTGCGAGGACTACTTCTTGTCGGCGTCGGCCTCGGGGGCCTCGGACTCCTCGACGGACTCCTCGGTCGCGGTCTCCTCGACAGCCGACTCGCCGGTGCTCGACTCGTCGCTGCTCGACTCGTCGGCGGCCTCGTCGGCCACGTTCTCCTCAACGACGTCCTCGGCGGTCTCGACCGGCTTCGTCACGCCGACGTCCGCGCGGGCGGCGGACTTCGTCGACGAGGCGGGCTTCTTCGAGACGGGCTCGAGCACGAGCTCGATGACGGCCATCGGCGCGTTGTCGCCCTTGCGGTAGCCGGTCTTCACGATGCGGGTGTAGCCGCCCTCGCGGTCGGCGACCAGCGGCGCGATCTCGGTGAAGAGCTCGTGCACGACGCTCTTGTCGCCGATGATGCCGAGCACGCGGCGACGCGCGTGCAGGTCGCCGCGCTTCGCGAAGGTGATCAGGCGCTCGGCCACCGGCCGGAGGCGCTTGGCCTTCGTCTCGGTGGTCTGGATGCGCTTGTGGGTGAAGAGGGCCGCGGCGAGGTTCGCGAGCATGAGGCGCTCGTGCGCCGGACCGCCGCCGAGACGGGGACCCTTGGTGGGCTTGGGCATTGTTCTAGATCTCCAGTGTCAGTCGAGCGGCCGTCAGACGGTCTCGTCGTCGTAGCCGCCGTAGAAGTGGGCGCCGTCGAAGCCGGGAACGCTGTCCTTGAGCGACAGGCCCATCTCGACCAGCTTGTCCTTCACCTCGTCGACCGACTTCTGGCCGAAGTTGCGGATGTTCATCAGCTGCGTCTCCGACAGCGCGACGAGCTCGCTGACGGTGTTGATGCCCTCGCGCTTGAGGCAGTTGTAGGAGCGGACCGACAGGTCCAGGTCCTCGATCGGCATCGACAGCTCGGAGCTGACGATCGCGTCGACCGGCGCCGGGCCGATCTCGATGCCCTCGGCCGCGGTGTTGAGCTCGCGGGCGAGGCCGAAGAGCTCGACCAGGGTGCGGCCGGCCGAGGCGATCGCGTCGCGCGGCGTGATGGCCGGCTTCGACTCGACGTCGACCACGAGGCGGTCGAAGTCGGTGCGCTCGCCGGCACGGGTGGCCTCGACGCGGTAGGTGACCTTGAGCACCGGCGAGTAGATCGAATCGATCGGGATCTGGCCCGCCTCGCTGAACTCGCTGCGGTTCTGGGTCGCCGACACGTAGCCGCGGCCGCGCTCGATGGTGAGCTCGAGGTCGAACTTCGCCTTGTCGTTCAGCGTCGCGATGACGAGGTCCGGGTTGTGGATCTCCACACCGGCCGGGGCGGAGATGTCCGCCGCGGTGACCACGCCGGCGCCGGTCTTGCGCAGGTACGCCGTGATCGGCTCGTCGTGCTCGCTCGAGACGACGAGGCCCTTGATGTTGAGGACGACCTCGACCAGGTCCTCCTTCACGCCGGGGACGGTGTCGAACTCGTGCTGGATGCCGTCGACGCGGATGCTGGTGACCGCGGCACCCGGGATCGAGGAGAGCAGGGTGCGCCGCAGCGAGTTGCCGAGCGTGTAGCCGAAGCCGGGCTCGAGGGGCTCGATCACGAAGCGGGAGCGGAACTCCGAGATCGTCTCCTCGGAGAGAGTGGGTCGCTGTGCAATGAGCACGTGGTTGTCCTTTCGGCGAGAACGTCCGCCATATGACGTTCACGGGAGAACGGCGGGTGGCTGGGCCGCCGGGATATGGAGTTGTGGAAAGGCTGGAGGACGCGCGCGGACGGCGAGGGGATCCGGGGACCCCCTCGCCGTCGCGACGTCAGACGCGGCGGCGCTTGGGCGGGCGGCAGCCGTTGTGCGCCTGCGGCGTCACGTCGTTGATGCTGCCGACCTCGAGGCCCGCGGCCTGGAGGGAGCGGATGGCGGTCTCGCGGCCCGAGCCGGGACCCTTCACGAAGACGTCGACCTTCTTCATGCCGTGCTCCTGCGCCTGGCGGGCGGCCGACTCGGCGGCCATCTGCGCGGCGTAGGGGGTGGACTTGCGCGAGCCCTTGAAGCCGACGCCGCCCGAGGAGGCCCAGCTGATGACGGCGCCCTGGGGGTCCGTGATCGAGACGATGGTGTTGTTGAACGTCGACTTGATGTGGGCCTGGCCCACGGCGATGTTCTTCTTCTCCTTGCGGCGCGGCTTGCGCGCGGCGGTCTTCGGGGTGGCCATTACTTCTTGCCTGCCTTCTTCTTGCCGGCGACGGTGCGCTTCGGGCCCTTGCGGGTGCGGGCGTTGGTCTTGGTGCGCTGGCCGCGGACGGGCAGGCCGCGACGGTGGCGGAGACCCTCGTACGAGCCGATCTCGACCTTGCGGCGGATGTCGGCCTGCACCTCGCGGCGGAGGTCGCCCTCCACCTTGTAGTTGCCCTCGATGTAGTCGCGGAGCAGGACGAGCTGGTCGTCGGTCAGGTCCTTGACGCGGATGTCACCGGAGATCCCGGTGTCCTTCAGGGTGGTGAGAGCGCGAGTGCGCCCCACCCCGTAGATGTACGTGAGTGCGACCTCCACGCGCTTGTCGCGCGGGATGTCGACGCCGGCGAGACGTGCCATGTCGGCTGCTCCTGGGTGTCGTGTCGGAGGTGTGGAGCTCCGCCGGTTCCCGGGCCTCCGACCCGGGGTGTCCCCCGCGGCGGCCGTGCGGCCGGCTGCGGGATCTGAGGGAGCAGTTCGTGATGTTCAGTTGTGGGACGCGGCGGCCCGTGCCGGTGGACGGCGCGGGCTGCCGCGGACGTCTCAGCCCTGGCGCTGCTTGTGGCGCGGGTTCGACTTGCAGATGATCATGACGCGGCCGTTGCGGCGGATCACCTTGCAGTGATCGCAGATCGGCTTGACGCTGGGCTTGACCTTCATGGGTGTTCTTCTCTCGCTGTCATCGTGCGCGCGCCGGCGGGCCGGCGCGGCCGTTACTTTCCAGCTGCCTTACTTGTAGCGGTAGACGATGCGGCCGCGAGTCAGGTCGTAGGGGCTCAGCTCCACGATCACGCGATCCTCGGGGAGGATCCGGATGTAGTGCTGTCGCATCTTGCCCGAGATGTGGGCGAGAACCTTGTGGCCGTTGCTGAGCTCGACGCGGAACATCGCGTTGGGCAGAGCTTCGACAACCGATCCCTCGATCTCGATGACGCCGTCTTTCTTGGCCATACCCTCTTCGTTACGTGTAGGACTGCTGGTCTGCGGGGTGGGTTCCGATGCCGTCCACCGGGCCCGTCGGACGGGACCGGATGCGCGCACGCCGGATGGCGGGCACGGAGCACCAAGGGTCGAGCTTACACCATGTCGGCGAGTCGTATCGCCCGCGCCGGGAATCGGCGGTAGAGCGCCGCGGGGTCCCTCGCCGTCGCGGGCTCAGGCGGAGTCGCGCTCGAGGCCGCGCTCGTCGAGCGCGCCGAAGACGCGGCCGGTGACCTCGTCGACCGAGCCGAGGCCGTCGATCTCGACGAGCAGGCCGGACTCCCGGTACGCGTCGATGAGCGGGCCGGTCTCGCGGGCGTAGACCTCCTGGCGGTGGCGGATCGCCTCCTCGGAGTCGTCCGTCCTCCCCTGCTCGAGCGCCCGCTTGCGCAGCCGGCGCACGATCTCGTCCTGGTCGGCGAGCAGCCGGACCACGACGTCGAGCTCGTGGCCGTGCGAGGCCAGCAGCCGGTTCAGGAACGCGACCTGGTCGGTGGTGCGCGGGTACCCGTCGAGCAGGAACCCGCCGTCCGCGTCCGCCTCGTTCAGGCGGTCCGTGATCAGCGCGTTCGTCAGCTCGTCGGGCACGTAGTCGCCCGCGTCGACGATCGCCTTCACCTGGAGGCCGAGCTCGGTGCCGTTGGCGATGTTCGCGCGGAAGATGTCGCCCGTCGAGATCGCCGGGATGCCGTAGCGCTCCGCGATCAGCGCCGCCTGCGTGCCCTTGCCGACTCCAGGAGGGCCGACGATGAGCATGCGCACGCCGGTCCCCGTCATCGCAGCAGGCCCTCGTAGTGGCGCTGCTGGAGCTGCGAGTCGATCTGCTTCACCGTCTCGAGGCCGACGCCGACCATGATCAGGATGCTGGTGCCGCCGAACGGGAAGTTCTGGTTGGCGTTGATCAGCACGAGGGCGATGAGCGGCACGAGGGCGATGAGGCCGAGGTAGATCGAGCCCGGCAGCGTGACGCGGGTGAGCACGTAGTCGAGGTACTCGGCCGTCGGGCGGCCGGCGCGGATGCCCGGGATGAAGCCGCCGTACTTCTTCATGTTGTCCGCGACCTCCTCCGGGTTGAAGGTGATCGCGACGTAGAAGTACGTGAACCCGACGATGAGGATGAAGTACACCGCCATGTACAGCGGGTGGTCGCCTCGGGTCAGGTAGTCGGTGATCCACTGCACCCACGGCTGCGGGGCCTGGCCGGCCGGCGGCTGGTTGAACTGGGCGATGAGCGCCGGCAGGTACAGCAGCGACGAGGCGAAGATGACCGGCACGACGCCCGCCATGTTCACCTTGATCGGGATGTAGGTGTTGTTGCCGCCGTAGGTGCGGCGTCCGACCATCCGCTTCGCGTACTGCACCGGGATGCGGCGCTGCGACTGCTCGACGAAGATGACCGCGGCGACGATCACGACGCCGATGGCGATGACCGCGGCGAGTCGCTCGACGCCGCCCTGGTCGCCGGCCTGCTGGTAGATGCCCACGAGCGAGGCCGGGAACTGCGCCGCGATCGAGGTGAAGATGAGGAGCGACATGCCGTTGCCGATGCCGCGCTCGGTGATGAGCTCGCCGAGCCACATGATGAGGCCGGTGCCGGCCGTCATGGTGATGACCATGAGCACGATGCCGTACCACTCCGAGCCGTCGGAGGTGATGAGCTGCGAGCACTGCGCGGTGGTGTTACCGGATCCGGCGAACAGCTGGCCCGAGCGGGCGACCGTGATGAGCGTCGTGGACTGCAGCACGCCGAGCGCGATGGTGAGGTAGCGCGTGTACTGCGTCAGCTTGGCCTGGCCCGACTGCCCCTCCTTGTAGAGGGTGTCGAAGTGGGGGATGACCACACGGAGCAGCTGCACGATGATCGACGCCGTGATGTAGGGCATGATGCCCAGCGCGAAGATCGAGAGCTTGAGGAGCGCGCCGCCCGAGAACAGGTTGACGAGCGTGTAGAGACCCGTCGACTGGGCGTTGCCGGCGAGACAGGCCTGCACGTTCTGGAAGTCGACGAACGGCGCCGGGATGAACGATCCGAGGCGGAACAGCGCGACGACGGCCAGGGTGAAGAGGATCTTGCGACGCAGGTCGGGCGTGCGGAAGATCCGCGCGACGGCTCGAAACACTGGTGGTCCCTTTCCCGGGAAGGTGGTGGAACGCGGGCCCGCTCACCCGGGGCGGGATCCCGGCAGTGCTGCCGGGATCCCGCCCGAGGGTGCTACTTGACGGAGCCGCCCGCGGCGACGATCTTCTGCTCGGCGGAGCTCGAGACCTTGTCGACCGCGACGTTCAGCTTAACCGCGATGTCGCCGGTGCCGAGCACCTTGACCTTCTCGTTCTTGCGGACCGCGCCCTTGGCGACCAGATCGACGATGGTGACATCGCCGCCCGACGGGTACAGCTCGGCCAGCTTGTCGAGGTTGACGACCTGGTACTCCACCCGGAACGGGTTCTTGAAGCCGCGCAGCTTGGGCGCGCGCATGATGGAGTTCAGGTTGCCGCCCTCGAGGCCGGCGCGCACCTGGTAGCGGGCCTTCGTGCCCTTGGTGCCGCGGCCGGCGGTCTTGCCCTTCGAGCCCTCACCACGGCCGACGCGGGTGCGCTCCTTCTTGGAGCCCGCGGCGGGACGCAGGTGGTGCGCCTTGAGGATCTGGGGGCGCGAGGCCACCACGTCCTTCTTCGGCGCGGCCTTCTTGGCGGCGGGCTTCGACGCCGTGGTCTCGTCCTTCGACGAGGCGGCGGCGGTCTCCGACTTGGCGGCGGTCGCCTTCGCGGCCGGCTTCTTGGCAGCGGGCTTGGCCGCGGCCTTCTCCGCCGGGGCGTCGGCGGCGGCCTTGGCGGCAGCCGGCTTCTTGGCGGGGGCCTTGGCGGCGGGCTTGGCAGCCGCGTCCGTCTTGGGCTTCGCCGTGGACTTCTTCGGAGCCGCGGCCGCAGCCGTGGTCTCCGCCTTCTCTTCAGCCATTAGTCAATCTCCTCGACCTTCACGAGGTGGGCGACCGTGCGGACGTAGCCGCGGTTGGCCGGGGTGTCCTCGCGGACGACGATGTCGCCGATCCGCTTGAGCCCCAGGCTGCGCAGCGTGTCGCGCTGGTTCTGCTTCTCGCTGATGACGGACTTGATCTGGGTCACCTTGATCTGGGCGGCCATCAGGCGCTCGCCTTCTGCTCTGCGGCGGCCTTCTCGGCGCGCACGAGGCGCTCCGGGGCCACGTCCTCGAAGGCCAGACCGCGGCGGGCGGCCACGGCACGGGGCTCCTCGAGCTGCTTCAGCGCCGCGACGGTCGCGTGCACGATGTTGATCGTGTTCGACGAGCCGAGCGACTTCGACAGGACGTCGTGGATGCCGGCGCACTCGAGCACCGCGCGGACGGGACCGCCCGCGATGACGCCGGTACCGGCGGCAGCCGGACGCAGCAGCACGACGCCGGCAGCGGCCTCGCCCTGCACGGGGTGCGGGATCGACTTGTCGACGCGCGGGACGCGGAAGAAGTTCTTCTTCGCCTCCTCGACGCCCTTCGAGATCGCCAGCGGCACCTCGCGCGCCTTGCCGTAGCCGACGCCGACGAGGCCGTTGCCATCGCCCACCACGACGAGCGCGGTGAAGCTGAAGCGACGGCCGCCCTTGACGACCTTGGACACGCGGTTGATGGTGACGACGCGCTCGAGGAACTGGCTGTCGCCGCGATCCCGCGAGTTGCGGTCGTTGCGCTGACCGCGGTCGCGGCCTCCGCGACGGCCCTCGCGCTCGTTCGTCGACGGCGCGCTCGAGGCGGCGGTCTCGACCGGCGCCTCGTTGACCGTGGCGACATCCGTGCTGTTGACCGGGGTCTTGGCGGTGGTGTCCTCAGCCGCGGTCTCGCCGGCCGGGGTCTCGGTGGCCGTGGCCTCGGTGGCCGGGGTCTCCTCGGCCGGGGTCTCTGCGTTGGTTGCGTCGCTCACAGGCTCAGCCCTCCCTCTCGCGCTCCGTCGGCGATCGCGGCGACGCGACCGGCGTATCTGTTGCCTCCGCGGTCGAAGACGACCGCATCGATGCCGGCCTGCTTCGCACGCTCGGCGAGCAGCTCGCCGACCTTGCGGGCCTTGGCGGTCTTGTCGCCGTCGAACGAGCGCAGGTCCGCCTCGAGGGTCGAGGCCGAGACCAGCGTGTGGCCCTTGCTGTCGTCGACGATCTGCACGAAGACGTGCCGCGCCGAGCGGTTCACGACCAGGCGCGGACGCTCGGCCGATCCGGCGATGCGCTTGCGGAGCCGGGTGTGCCGGCGGTCGCGCTGCGCGCTCTTGCTCTTGATGGACATGGTTACTTACCGCTCTTTCCGGCCTTGCGGCGCACGACCTCGCCCGCGTAGCGGACGCCCTTGCCCTTGTAGGGCTCCGGCTTGCGCAGCTTGCGGATGTTGGCAGCCACCTCGCCCACGGCCTGCTTGGAGATGCCGCGGACGGTCAGCTTGTTGTTGCCCTCGACCTCGAACGTGATGCCGGCGGGCGGCTCCACGGTGATCGGGTGCGAGTAGCCGAGCGCGAACGTCACGGCGGATCCGGCGGCCTGCACGCGGTAGCCGGTGCCGACGACCTCGAGGCCCTTGGAGTAGCCCTCGGTCACGCCGATGATGTTGTTCGCGATCAGGGTGCGCGTCAGCCCGTGCAGCGAGCGCGACTCGCGCTCGTCGTCGGGACGGGTGACGAGCACCTGGCCGTCCTCGAGCGCGACCTCGATGGGCTGGGCCACGGTGAGCGCGAGCTCGCCCTTGGGGCCCTTGACCGACACGTCGCGGCCGTCGATGGTGACGGTCACGCCGCTCGGGACGTCGATGGGGAGTCGTCCGATTCGAGACATCTCAGATCACCACACGTAGGCGAGGACTTCCCCGCCGACGCCCTTCTTCGTCGCCTCGCGGTCCGTGAGGAGCCCCGAGGAGGTGGACAGGATGGCGACGCCGAGTCCGCCCAGCACGTGGGGGATCTCGGTCGACTTCGCGTAGACGCGGAGGCCGGGCTTCGAGACGCGCTTGATGCCGGCGATGGAGCGCTCGCGGTTCGGCCCGTACTTCAGGTCGATCGTGAGCGTCGAGCCGACGCGGGCCGCCTCGACCTTCCAGTCCGAGATGTAGCCCTCGCGCTTGAGGATCTCGGCGATGTGGGTCTTGAGCTTCGACGACGGCAGCGCCACGGTGTCGTGGAACGCCGAGTTGGCGTTCCGCAGCCGGGTCAGCATGTCGGCGACAGGGTCCGTCATGGTCATGGGTTGGTTTCCTTACTCAATCGGTTTCGACAGCGGGTCCACCCGCTGCCGACCTCTCTTGGAGTGGCGGTCAGGCCGCCGGGGCGTCGGCCGTGAAGGGGAAGCCGAGCTGGCGCAGCAGGGCGCGTCCCTCGTCGTCCGTCTTCGCGGTCGTGACGATCGTGATGTCGAAGCCGCGGACGCGGTCGATGCGGTCCTGGTCGATCTCGTGGAAGATCGACTGCTCCGAGACGCCGAACGTGTAGTTGCCGTGGCCGTCGAACTGCTTCGGGCTGAGCCCGCGGAAGTCGCGGATGCGGGGCAGGGCCAGCGAGAGCAGACGGTCGAGGAACTCCCACGAGCGGTTGCCGCGCAGCGTCACGTGGGCGCCGATCGGCATGCCGTCGCGCAGCTTGAACTGCGCGATCGACTTGCGGGCCTTGGTGACCTGCGGCTTCTGGCCGGTGATCGCGGTGAGATCCGCGACGGCGCCGTCGATCACCTTGGAGTCGCGAGCAGCCTCGCCGACGCCGGTGTTGACGACGATCTTGACCAGACCCGGCACCTGGTGCGGGTTGGTGTAGCCGAACTGCTCCGTGAGGTTCTTGACGATCTCGGAGTGGTACTTCTGCTTCAGGCGCGGCTGGATGGTGCCAGCCGGCGCAGCAGTGGTGGTGGACATCAGAGGTTCTCTCCGGACTTCTTCGCGTAGCGGACGCGGACCTTCTTGGCCACGCCGTCCTTGGTGACCGTCTCGACCTTGTGGCCGACGCGGGTCGGCTTCTTGGTCTTCGGGTCGACGAGCGCGACGTTCGAGATGTGGATCGGGGCCTCGTGGGTCTCGATGCCGCCGGTCTTCGTGCCGCGCTGGGTCTGGCCGACCTTGACGTGCTTGGTGACGTAGTTCACGCCCTCCACCACGACGCGGTCCTGCTCGACCAGCACCTCGACGACCTTGCCCTGCTTGCCGCGGTCTCCGCCGCGGGCCTGCGAGGGGCCGCTGATGACCTGGACGAGGTCGCCCTTCTTGATCTTCGCCATGACTAGATGACCTCCGGGGCCAGCGAGATGATCTTCATGAACCGCTTGTCGCGCAGCTCACGGCCGACCGGCCCGAAGATGCGGGTGCCACGGGGGTCACCATCGGCCTTCAGGATCACGGCGGCGTTCTCGTCGAACTTGATGTAGGAGCCGTCGGCACGACGGGTCTCCTTGCGGGTGCGGACGATGACGGCCTTGACCACATCGCCCTTCTTCACGTTGCCGCCCGGGATCGCGTCCTTGACGGTCGCGACGATGACGTCGCCCAGCCCGGCGTAGCGACGGCCGGAGCCGCCGAGCACGCGGATGGTGAGCAGCTCCTTGGCGCCGGTGTTGTCGGCGACCTTGACTCGAGATTCCTGCTGCAGCATGGGTTACTTCGCCTTCTCTGCGATCTCGACGAGACGCCAGCGCTTCGTCGCCGACAGCGGGCGGGTCTCGGCGATGACGACCAGGTCGCCGATGCCGGCGCTGTTCGTCTCGTCGTGGACCTTGACCTTGCTGGTGCGGCGCAGGACCTTGCCGTAGAGGGGGTGCTTCACGCGGTCCTCGACCTCGACGGTGATGGTCTTCTCCATCTTGTCGCTGGTCACGTAGCCGCGGCGCACCTTGCGGTAGCCGCGCGCGGCCTCGTCGCGGACGTCGTGGGCGGCGTGCTCGTGACCGGACTCGGCCTCGGGGGCCGTCTTCTCGGTCTTCTCGGTGACCTTCGCCATTACTTGCTCGCCTCCTCGGCGGTCTCGGTGGTCTCGGCCTCAGCGGCCTCGGCCTTCTTGTTGGTCTTCTTCGCCGCAGCCTTCTTCTCGGTCTTCTCGACCGGCGCCGGGGTGGCGCGGATCCCGAGCTCGCGCTCGCGGATCACGGTGTAGATGCGGGCGATGTCGCGCTTGACGGCGCGCAGACGACCGTGGCTCTCGAGCTGACCGGTGGCCGACTGGAAGCGCAGGTTGAACAGCTCCTCCTTGGCCTTCTTCAGCTCGTCGACCAGGCGGTCGTTCTCGAACGTGTCGAGCTCGGACGGGGCGAGCTCCTTGGATCCGACGGCCATTACGCGTCGCCCTCCTCGCGCTTGATGATGCGTGCCTTGAGGGGCAGCTTGTGGATGGCGCGGAGGAGTGCCTCGCGCGCCAGGGTCTCCTCGACGCCGGCGACCTCGAAGAGGACGCGGCCCGGCTTGACGTTCGCGACCCACCACTCCGGCGAGCCCTTGCCCGAGCCCATGCGGGTCTCGGCGGGCTTCTTGGTCAGCGGACGGTCGGGGTAGACGTTGATCCACACCTTTCCGCCTCGCTTGATGTGGCGGGTCATCGCGATACGCGCGGCCTCGATCTGGCGGTTGGTGACATACGCGGGCGTGAGCGCCTGGATGCCGAACTCGCCGAAGCTGACCTTCGTGCCGCCCGTCGCCTGGCCGGTACGGCCGGGGTGGTGCTGCTTGCGGTGCTTGACTCTGCGGGGAATGAGCATGATTAGGCCTCGGCTCCTGCGGTGGCGGGCTGCTCGGCACGGGGGCCGCGGCCACGGCCGCCGTCACGACGCTCGGGGCGCGACGACTTCTGGGCCGCCTGCTCGCGAGCGAGTTCCTTGTTGGTGATGTCGCCCTTGTAGATCCAGACCTTCACGCCGATGCGGCCGAACGTCGTGCGGGCCTCGTAGAAGCCGTAGTCGATGTTCGCGCGGAGCGTGTGCAGGGGCACGCGGCCCTCGCGGTAGAACTCGGAGCGGGACATCTCCGCGCCGCCGAGGCGGCCGGAGACCTGGATGCGGATGCCCTTGGCACCGGCGCGCTGCGCGCCCTGCAGGCCCTTGCGCATCGCGCGGCGGAAGGCCACGCGGGCGGAGAGCTGCTCGGCGATGCCCTGCGCGACGAGCTGGGCCTCGGCCTCGGGGTTCTTCACCTCGAGGATGTTGAGCTGGATCTGCTTCTTGGTGAGCTTCTCCAGGTCGGCGCGGATGCGCTCGGCCTCCGCACCGCGGCGGCCGATGACGATGCCCGGACGCGCGGTGTGGATGTCGACGCGCACGCGGTCGCGGGTGCGCTCGATCTCGATCTTCGCGACGCCGGCCCGGTCGAGGCTCGTGGTGAGCATCCGGCGGATCTTGACGTCCTCGGCGACGTAGTCGGCGTAGCGCTGACCCGGCTTGGTCGAGTCGGCGAACCATCGCGACGTGTGGTCGGTGGTGATGCCGAGACGGAAGCCGTACGGGTTGACCTTCTGGCCCATTACTTGCTCGCCTTCTTGCTGCCGGCGCGCTGGGCGCCCGCGAGCTCGTCGGGGGTGGACAGCACGACCGTGATGTGGCTGGTGCGCTTGTTGATCCGGAAGGCACGGCCCTGGGCGCGCGGCTGGAACCGCTTCAGGGTGGTGCCCTCGTCGACGTACGCGTTCGCCACGAACAGGTCCTGCTCGTCGAGGTAGGTGTTGCTGGCATCCGCCTTGACGCGGGCGTTGGCGATGGCCGACGCGACCAGCTTGTACACGGGCTCGCTCGCACCCTGCGGCGCGAACTTCAGGATCGCCAGGGCCTCCTGCGCCTGCTTGCCCTTGATCAGGGCGATGACGCGACGGGCCTTCTGAGGCGTGACGCGGATGCTGCGCACCCGGGCGATGGACTCCACCATCTCTCTTCCTCCTTCCGCCGCCTTAGCGGCGGCGACCCTTCTTGTCGTCCTTCTCGTGCCCGCGGAACGTCCGGGTGGGCGCGAACTCGCCGAGCTTGTGCCCGACCATGGTCTCGGTCACGAAGACCGGGATGTGCTTGCGGCCGTCGTGCACCGCGATCGTGTGACCGAGCATCGCCGGCACGATCATGGAGCGGCGCGACCACGTCTTGATGACGTTCTTGCTGCCCGACTCGTTCGCGACCTGGACCTTGCGGAACAGGTGGTCGTCGACGAAGGGGCCCTTCTTGAGACTGCGAGGCATCTTCTGAACTTCCCTTAGCGCTTCTTGCCGACGTTCCGGCGGCGGACGATGAGCTTGTCGCTCTCCTTGTTGGGGTGGCGGGTGCGCCCCTCCTTCTTGCCCCAGGGGGTGACCGGGTGGCGGCCACCGGAGGTCTTGCCCTCACCACCACCGTGCGGGTGGTCGATCGGGTTCATCGCGACACCGCGGACGGTCGGGCGGACGCCCTTCCAGCGCAGACGGCCGGCCTTGCCCCAGTTGATGTTCGACTGCTCGGCGTTGCCGACCTCGCCGATCGTCGCGCGGCAGCGCGCGTCGACGTTGCGGATCTCGCCCGAGGGCAGTCGCAGCTGCGCGTAGGGGCCGTCCTTCGCCACGAGACGCACGCTCGCGCCGGCGGAGCGGGCCATCTTGGCGCCGCCGCCCGGCTTGAGCTCGATCGCGTGGATGACCGTGCCGACCGGGATGTTCTTCAGCGGCAGGTTGTTGCCCGGCTTGATGTCGGCGCCCGCACCGGACTCGACGACGTCGCCCTGCTTGAGCTTGTCGGGAGCGATGATGTAGCGCTTGGTGCCGTCGACGAAGTGCAGCAGCGCGATGCGCGCGGTGCGGTTCGGGTCGTACTCGATGTGAGCGACCTTGGCGTCGACGCCGTCCTTGTCGTTGCGACGGAAGTCGATGACGCGGTACTGGCGCTTGTGGCCGCCGCCGATGTGGCGGGTGGTGATGCGGCCGGCGTTGTTGCGGCCGCCCGTCTTCGGCAGCGGCTTCAGCAGCGACTTCTCCGGCGTGGACCGGGTGATCTCGGCGAAGTCGGCGACCGAGGAGCCGCGACGACCGGGGGTCGTGGGCTTGTACTTGCGAATAGCCATGGTGAGGTCTCCTGTGGTCCTAGCCGACAGCCGTGAAGATGTCGATCGAACCGGACTTGAGCGTGACGATGGCGCGCTTGGTGTCCTTGCGCTTGCCGGCGCCGAACTTGGTGCGACGGGTCTTGCCCTCGCGGTTCAGCGTGTTCACGGAGGCGACCTTGACGTTGAAGATCTTCTCGATCGCCAGCTTGATCTCGGTCTTGTTCGAGCGGGGGTCGACGAGGAAGGTGTACTTGCCCTCGTCGATCAGGCCGTAGCTCTTCTCGCTCACGACCGGCGCGAGGATGACGTCGCGCGGGTCCTTGTTGTAGCCGCTCACTCGCCGGCCTCCTCGGACTCGTTCTTGGTGGCGCCGGACTTGCCGGACACGAAGCCCTCGAAGGCGGCCTTCGTGAAGACGATGTCGTCGCTGACGACGACGTCGTAGGCGTTGAGCTGGTCGGCGAACAGCACGTGCACCGACGGCACGTTGCGCACGCTCTTCAGGCCGGTCTCGTCGCCGCGCTCGAGCACGACGAGCACGTTGCGCGCCGCACCGAGGCCGGCGAGGGCCGCGACGGCGTCCTTCGTCGAGGGCGCGTCGACGCCGAAGTCGGAGACGACGTGGAGCCGCTCACCGCGGGCGCGGTCGGAGAGGACGCCGAGCAGCGCTGCGGCGATCATCTTCTTGGGGGTGCGCTGCGAGTAGTCGCGCGGCACCGGGCCGTGCACGACGCCGCCGCCGGTGTGCTCAGGGGCGCGGATCGAGCCCTGACGGCTGCGACCGGTTCCCTTCTGCTTGAACGGCTTGCGACCGGCACCGGACACCTCGCCGCGGTTCTTGGTCTTGTGCGTGCCCTGGCGGGCGGCCGCGAGCTGCGCGGTCACCACCTGGTGGATCAGCGGCACATTGGTCTGCACGTCGAAGATCGCGCCGGGCAGCTCGACCGAGCCGGACTTCTTGCCCTTGGCGTCGACGACGTCGATGGTCAGGTCAGCCATGGTCAGGCTCCCTTCACGGCGTTGCGGACGAAGACGATGCGGCCGCGGGCGCCGGGGACGGCGCCCTTGACGAGCAGCAGGCCCTTCTCGAGGTCGACCGAGTGGACCTTGAGGCCCTGCACGGTGACGCGCTCGCCGCCCATCCGGCCCGCCATGCGCATGCCCTTGAAGACGCGGCTGGGGGTGGAGGAGGCGCCGATCGAGCCCGGCTTGCGGTGGTTGCGGTGCGAACCGTGCGAAGCGGACACGCCCTTGAAGTTGTGGCGCTTCATGACGCCCGCGAAGCCCTTGCCCTTGCTGGTGCCGACGACGTCGACGAGCTGGCCGGCCTCGAAGACGTCGACCGCGAGCTCCTGGCCGAGTGCGTACTCGGCGGCGTCGGCGGTGCGCACCTCGGTGAGGTGACGGCGCGGCGTGACGCCGGCCTTCTCGAAGTGGCCGGTGGCGGGCTTGTTCGCCTTGCGGGGGTCGATCTGGCCGTAGGCGATCTGCACGGCCGTGTAGCCGTCGATCTCCTCCGAGCGGATCTGGGTCACCACGTTCGGGGTGATCTGGACAACGGTGACGGGGATGAGCTTGTTGTTCTCGTCCCACACCTGGGTCATGCCGAGCTTCGTGCCCAGCAGACCCTTGGTCGTCGTGAGAGCAGACATTTATCTACCTTTGATCTCTCGCGTGAGTGGTTGGCAAGCTCAGAGCTTGATCTCGATGTTGACGTCGGCGGGCAGGTCGAGGCGCATGAGCGAGTCGACAGCCTTCGGCGTCGGATCGATGATGTCGATGAGGCGCTTGTGGGTGCGCTTCTCGAAGTGCTCTCGCGAGTCCTTGTACTTGTGAGGCGAACGGATCACCACGACGATGTTCTTCTCCGTCGGCAGCGGCACGGGACCCACAACGGTGGCTCCGGCACGGGTGACGGTGTCGACGATCTTGCGAGCCGACGCGTCGAGACCTGCGTGGTCGTACGACTTCAGTCGGATGCGGATCTTCTGTCCGGCCATACTCAACTCTCTCTATCTGCTCGTGCGGGAGCGGACTCCCGCACGCGCGCAGCACTTCTGCTGGCGCACCACTGTTCTTCTGTCAAACCCGCGCTGCACGCGCTCGACCCGTGCTCGCGCCGCACCCTGACGAGCAGTGCGCGGCACACGGGTCTCCTGCGATGGAGGCGAAGGTCTCTTGCGAAGCCTTGCTCTGCTGCCGGTGGCCCATCCGTCCCGGGGACCGAAGCCTGCCCGGGGGCTGTTCACGTATCACGGCAGTGATCCGCGCGCGAACGCGCAGAATGTTGAACCCGTTGATTCTGCCATGACATCGCGCCTCCTGCAACCCGGGCGTGTCGCGGAGGGGTCAGCGGGCGCGCCGCTCCGCCGCTCCGAGCACGAGGAGCCCGGCGCCGGAGGCGACGGCGGCGGCGAGCAGCGCCAGCCAGCCGCCCGCGACGGCCACCGCGAGCGCGCCCGCCGCGGCGCCGGCGGCCATGGCGACGACCGCCAGCAGCCTCGGGATCCAGCGCTCCCCCGCGCCGCCGCCCGCCCGGCTCTCGCGCGCGAGGTTCGCGATCGTGTTCGTCACGACGATGGTCGTGACGTCGCTGTTGCCCACCGGCTTCACGGCAGCGACCTGGCAGCCCATCACGATGGCGAGCAGCGCCGTGACGACGAGCTGCACCGGCGTCGCGAGCCGCCCCGAGATCAGCCAGAGCACGGCGAGCCCGAGCAGCACCGCCGTGCCGGCGCCGAGCACGATCGCGCTCCGTCGCGGGAGGCTCCGGTCGCGGTGACCGCGGGCGACCAGGCGGCCGCCCAGCACCGAGCCGGCGGCGAAGGCGAGGAGCGCCACCACGTTGTTGAGCAGCGGGATGCCGCCGACCCCGACGACGGCGAAGCCGATGAAGAGCACGTTGCCGGTCATGTTGCCGGTGAACACGCGATCGAGCCCGAGGTAGCTCGCGGCGTCCACCGCGCCCGTCGAGACGGTGAGCAGCAGCAGGCCCGCGACCGAGAGCCGCGGGTGGATGGCGGCGCTCACCGTCCCACGCTAGCGGGACGGTGAGCGCCGTCCGGCCTCAGCCCTTCGTCGCGCCCGCGAGCAGGCCGCGGACGAAGAAGCGCTGGAGCGAGAAGAACACGACCAGCGGCACGATGATCGAGATGAACGCGCCGGCGGACTGCAGGAACCAGCGGTCGCCCCACGAGCCGGAGAGCGAGTTCAGCGTCTGGGTGAGCGGCAGCGATGACGACGGCGCGAAGATCGTCGCCACCAGCAGGTCGTTCCACACCCAGAGGAACTGGAAGATCGCGAACGACGCGATCGCCGGCATCGCGAGCGGGATGATCATCCGGAAGAAGATCTGCCCGTGGCCGGCGCCGTCCACCCGCGCGGCCTCGATGATGTCGTGCGGGATCTCCGAGATGAAGTTGTGCAGCAGGAAGATCGCCAGCGGCATCGCGAAGATCGCGTGGGCGATCCACACGGTCGCGAAGCTGTGGTCGACGTCGCGGAGCACGAAGCCCGGGAAGACCTGCGTGCCGTTGATCGTGAGACCACGGGAGAACAGGCTCAGCAGCGGCACGAGCGCCATCTGGATGGGCACGATCTGCAGCGCGAACACCGCGACGAACACGATGTTGCGACCCGGGAACGGGATCCAGGCGAACGCGTAGGCCGCGAGCGCCGCGATGGCGATCGGGATCAGCGTCGCCGGGATCGCGATCGCCAGCGAGTTGATGAACGACTGCCCGAGCGTCAGGGCGGTGCCGCCCGAGGTGAGCGCGTCGGAGTAGTTCTGCAGGGTGAACGACGGGTTCGTGAAGACGGTCCACCATCCGCTCGTCGCCGAGTCGGCGCCGGGGCGGAACGACGTGACGAACAGGCCGAAGGTGGGGATGGTCCAGAGCACCGCGATCGCGATCGCGGCGATGGTCGCCCCGCGCGAGGTGAGCTTCTTCTGCGCGTCGCGCTCCTGGCGCTTCAGCTCGCGCTCGGAGGGCGCGACGACGGCGCGGATGCCGGGCTGGTCGATGGCGGTCATCAGCGGATCTCCTTCTGCATGCGCATCTGCCGGACGTTGTAGATGATCAGCGGCAGCACGAACAGGAACAGCACGACGGCCAGCGCCGACGAGTGCCCGTAGCTCTGGAACCGCTGCTGCTGGTTGACCATCTCGAAGCCCAGCACGGTCGAGTTCGAGCGGCCGCCCGTCATGACGGCGACGATGTCGTAGACCTTCAGCGAGGCGATGGTGATCGTCGTGAGCACCACGACCACCGACGAGCGGATGCCCGGCACGGTCACGTTGCGGAAGATCTCCCACGCGTTCGCGCCGTCGAGGCGCGCGGCCTCGATCTGCTCGGTCGGCACGCCCTTGATGGCCGCGGACAGGATGACCATCGCGAAGCCGGTCTGGGTCCAGACGAACACCGCGAGCAGGCAGAACGTGTTGATCAGCGGCTGCGCGGCGAGCCACGAGACCGGCTGGCCGCCGAACGCCGTGACGACCGCGTTGAGCAGGCCGATCTGCTGGCCCTCGCGGTAGTCGTACACGAACTTCCAGATGATGCCCGCGCCGACGAACGAGATCGCGACCGGCATGAACACGAGCACCTTGAGGAACTTCTCGCCGCGGGCCTTGTCGATGAAGACCGCATAGATCAGCCCGATCACGGTCGACACGATCGGCGCGATGAGCGCCCAGATCAGGGTGTTGATGACCGACCAGAAGCCGTCAGGGTTCGTGAAGGTCCAGGCGTAGTTCTCGAGGCCGACGAACGACTTGCCGGTCTTGTCGAAGAAGGACTGGTAGATCGTCGAGAGCGCCGGGTAGACCAGGCCGAGCAGCAGCAGCAGCACGGCCGGCGCCAGGAAGATCACGAGCTGGAACAGGTAGCCCGAGCCCTCGCGCGCCCGGTAGTCGGCGAAGAACAGCAGCGCGCCGGCGAGCAGCGCGATGCCGACGACGTAGATCACCGAGTTCTGGTACGGCCGCAGCACCATGAAGGCGAGGAACGGGATGACGAAGCAGGCCGCGATGCGGAGCACCGTGTAGCGGGTGCCGGGTCGCGGCGCGAACTCGATGAGCACGAGGATCAGCGCGACGACCGCCGCGAACGCGACGACGACGATCGGGATCTGCACGAGCGGCTGGAGGCCGCCGAGCCAGACGAAGAAGCTGTTGAGCGAGAAGCCCAGCGAGGTCGGGACGACGCTCTCGGCAGGGCCCCTGCTGATCATCACGACGAAGAGGATGACGATCGCGACGGCGGCGATCGCGACGATCACTCCCGTCGCGGTGCGCGGGATCCTGCGGCGACGGGTGACGCCGGGACTGACGACGGCCATGGGGATCTGCCTTCCTCGCGCGCCGTTGCGCGGGTTCGATCGGGGATGCCGGTTTTCAGGGGGAGGTGGTGAAGCGGCCGGGGAGGGTTCGGCATCCCTCCCCGGCCGCTGTCATGCCGTGCTAGTTCTCGTAGCCCGCCTGGATGTCGCTGAGCACCTTGTCGGTGGGCTCGCCGTCGATCCAGTTGACCATGCCCTTCCAGAAGGAGCCCGATCCGACCGTGGCCGGCATCAGGTCGGACGCGTCGAAGCGGACGGTGGTGTCGTCGCTCTGCAGCGTCTTCATCGTCTCCTGCAGGAACTCGCTCGAGGCGAGCGTCGGGTCGGCGCCCTTGTTGGCCGAGACCACGCCGCCCAGCTTCACGCGGGCGTCGGCCCACTCCGGGGTCGACATGTACTCCACGACCTTCTTCACCGCGTCGGTGTCGGAGAAGCGGGTGACGAACTCGCCGCCGGCCTCGACCGAGAGCTGACCGGCCTTGTCGCCCGGCAGCACGAACGCGTTGACGTCGCCGTCGGCGCCGATCTTCGGCGTCTCACCGGACTTGGTCTTCGCGGTGAGGAAGTTCGCCGAGAGGAACGAGGCCTGGTGCGTCATCGGGCAGCTGCCGTCGGCCACCTTGTTCGCCACGTCGGCGAAGGCGGTCGAGTTGATGCTCTTGACGTCGCCGAAGCCGGCGTTCACGTAGTCCGGGTTCAGCAGGATCTCGCCGACCGAGTCGAAGGCCTTCTTGATCTCCGGGTCGGTGAACTTCACCTTGCCGGCGACCCAGTTGTCGTAGACGTCGGTGCCGGACTGACGGAGGACGAGGTCCTCGACCCAGTCGGTGCCCGGCCAGCCGGAGGCCGCGTCGGAGGCGAAGCCGGCGCACCAGGGCGCGGCGCCCGTCTTCTCGCGGATCGTCTTGGTGAGCGCGATCAGGTCGTCCCAGGTCTGCGGCACCTCGACGCCCCACTCCTTGAACTGCGCCGGCGAGTACCAGACGTAGCCCTTGAGGTTGGCGAGCATCGGAGCGGCGTAGAACTTGCCGCCGTCGGTGCCGTACTTCTTCCAGTCGGCGCCCCAGTACTTGTCGACGTTCTTGTCGACCGTCGCGGTCGCCGTCTTCACCTCGCCGGTGCCGATCAGGCTCTTCAGCAGTCCGGGCTGCGGCACGATGGCGATGTCCGGGGCGGAGCCGCCGGTCACCTTCGTGACGATGTTGCCCTCGAAGCTCTTGTCGCCGGTGTACTTGACCTTGATGCCGGTGTCCTTCGTGAACTTGTCGAAGGTCTTGTTCAGGGCGTCGGCCTCGGTTCCGGTGATGCCGCCGGAGATCTGGACGGTCTCGTTGGTACCGCCGCCTCCGCCGGATCCGGTCTCGGCACATCCGGCCAGCACGATCGCCGCCACGCCGGCGAGCGCCAGCGGGACCAGCAGTCGGCCGCGTCGGGTCGAGTTGCGCATGGTGTCCTCCTCATCGAGTTCGCTCCAACCGCCGGCACGGACCAGGTCCGCGCGTCGGGATCGCGTCTGGTCAACTCTGGAACAGCGCGGCAGGTCGCGCAACCGACCGCGGTCACGGATCGGTAACTATGCAACCGGTTGCATCGTTGGAACCACGGGCGAAGGAGGCGCCGCGCGCGGGATGCGATCAGTCGAAGAGCAGCGCGCGGAGCTCCGACTCGGCCGACGCGAGCCGAGCGGCGTCGATGGTGGTGCCGGCGTCGTACAGATCGATGATGCGGGGGTCGACGTAGCTCGATCTCGCGATCGCCGGCGTGTTGCCGAGCACGTCGGAGGCGTCGCGCATGGCCTGCGCCACGGCGCGCTTGCGTCGCGTCGGCGTCGGCTCCGTCCCGTGCCGCGCGAGGCTGACCGCGGCGGCGACCGAGCCGTGGAGCGTGCGGAAGTCCTTCGCCGAGAACTCCCCGCCGGTGCGCTCCCGCACGTCGGCGTTGATCTCCGCGGCGGCGAGCGGATGCCAGCCGCGCTCGTCCTTCCACGCCAGCAGACGGGCGCGGCCGCCGCGCCGCTTCAGCGCGGCCACCGCGGCCGCCAGGTCCGGATCGCGGATGTCGGACTCCCATTCCTGGCCGCTCTTGGCCGGGAACCGCAGCTCGACGGTGTCACCGCCCGTGACGGAGGCGTGGGCGCCGAGCAGCGTCGACAGCCCGAAGCTGCCGTGCTCGGCCGCGTAGCGCTCCGAACCGACCCGCAGGCTGCCGGTGTCGAGCATCCGGAAGGCCGCGGCGAGGGCGCGCTCCCGCGGCATCCCGTCGCGGCGGAGGTCGATCGTGACGGCCCGGCGCGCCGCCGGCAGGGTCTCGGCGAGAGCGAGCGCGCGGTCGTGCTTGATGCGGTCCTTCTGCTCGCGCCAGGTCGGGTGGTAGATGTACTGCCGCCGCCCGGCACCGTCGATCCCGGTCGCCTGGATGTGGCCGTTCCCGTACGGGCTGATCCACACCTCGGTCCACGCCGGAGGGATGGCGAGGTGCTCGATGCGGGCGCGCAGCTCGGCGTCCTGCACCGTTTCGCCGTCGGCGGTGCGGTAGCTGAAACCGCGGCCGGAGCGCACGCGATGCAGACCGGGGCCGGAGGAGTCCGAGCGGCGGAGGCGGGCCATGCGGTCACGCTAATGGCGGCGTCCCGGGGCGCGGGATCCCCGCAGTCAGCCCCCAGCGGGCTTCGACAGGCTCAGCCATCCGAGAGGGGCCGGCTTCCACAGGCTCAGCCACGAGAGGGGCCGGCTTCGACAGGCTCAGCCATCCGACGGGGCGGGGACGACGAAGGGGCCGGACCTCGCGGTCCGACCCCTCCTGGTCAGCAGTCCGGAAGGACTACTTGACGATCTTCGTGACCTTGCCGGCGCCCACGGTGCGGCCACCCTCGCGGATGGCGAAGCCGAGGCCCTCCTCCATGGCGATCGGCTGGATCAGCGCGACGGTCATGTCGGTGGTGTCGCCGGGCATGACCATCTCGGTGCCCTCGGGCAGCGTGATGACGCCGGTGACGTCGGTGGTGCGGAAGTAGAACTGCGGACGGTAGTTCGCGTAGAACGGGTTGTGACGCCCGCCCTCGTCCTTCGACAGGATGTACGCGGTGCCCTCGAAGTCGGTGTGCGGCGTGACCGAACCCGGCTTGACGACGACCTGGCCGCGCTCGACGTCCTCGCGCTTGGTGCCGCGGAGGAGCAGACCGCAGTTCTCGCCCGCCCACGCCTCGTCGAGCTGCTTGTGGAACATCTCGATGCCGGTGACGGTGGTCTTCTGCGTCGCGCGGATGCCGACGATCTCGACCTCGGAGTTGATGGCGAGGGTGCCGCGCTCCGCACGGCCGGTGACGACGGTTCCACGACCGGTGATCGTGAAGACGTCCTCGATCGGCATGAGGAACGGCTTGTCCTTGTCGCGCACCGGGTCGGGGATGTTCTCGTCCACGGCCTCCATGAGGTCCAGGACGGACTGCGACCACTTCTCGTCGCCCTCGAGCGCCTTGAGGCCGGAGACGCGCACGACGGGCGCGTTGTCGCCGTCGAAGTCCTGGCTCGAGAGCAGCTCGCGGACCTCGAGCTCGACGAGCTCCAGGATCTCCTCGTCGTCGACCATGTCGGCCTTGTTCAGGGCGACGAGCAGGTACGGCACGCCGACCTGCTTCGCGAGCAGCACGTGCTCGCGGGTCTGGGCCATCGGACCGTCGGTCGCCGCGACCACGAGGATCGCGCCGTCCATCTGGGCGGCACCGGTGATCATGTTCTTGATGTAGTCGGCGTGACCCGGGGCGTCGACGTGCGCGTAGTGGCGCTTCGGCGTCTCGTACTCGACGTGCGAGATGTTGATCGTGATGCCGCGCTGGCGCTCCTCGGGAGCGGAGTCGATCGACGCGAAGTCGCGGGGCTTGTTCACGTCCGACGGGTACTTGTCGGCGAGCACCTTGGAGATCGCCGCGGTGAGCGTGGTCTTGCCGTGGTCGACGTGACCGATCGTTCCGATGTTGACGTGCGGCTTGGTCCGCTCGAACTTGGCCTTAGCCACTGTGGTCCTCCCTAGGACGGTTTTCTGCGTTGAGTATCTTACGTGGATCCGGGAGGGGCGTCGCCGCCCCTCCCGTCAGGGCTTCGTGAGCGGGGAGCTCACTCCCCCTTGGACTTCTGGACGATCTCCTCGGCGACGGCCTTCGGGACCTCCGAGTAGCTGTCGAACGTCATCGAGTAGACGGCACGGCCCGAGGTCTTCGACCGCAGGTCGCCGACGTAGCCGAACATCTCCGAGAGCGGGACCTTCGCCGTGACGACCTTGACGCCGGTGGCGTCCTCCATCGACTGGATCTGGCCACGACGCGAGTTCAGGTCGCCGATGACGTCGCCCATGTACTCCTCGGGCGTGCGCACCTCGACGGCCATCAGCGGCTCGAGCAGCACCGGGTCGGCACGACGAGCGGCCTCCTTGTACGCCATCGAGCCGGCGATCTTGAACGCCATCTCGGACGAGTCGACGTCGTGCGCCGCACCGTCGACGAGCGACGCCTTGACGCCGACCGTCGGGTAGCCGGCGAGCACGCCGACCTGCATGGCGTCCTGGATGCCGCTGTCGACCGAGCCGATGTACTCGCGGGGCACGCGACCGCCGGTGACGGCGTTCACGAACTCGTACGAGGTCTCGGGGGTCACCTCGAGGGGCTCGATGGTGATCTGGACCTTCGCGAACTGGCCGGAGCCGCCCGTCTGCTTCTTGTGCGTGTAGTCGTACTTCACGACGGTCTTGCGGATCGTCTCGCGGTACGCCACCTGCGGCTTGCCGACGTTCGCCTCGACGTGGAACTCCCGCTTCATGCGGTCGACCAGGATGTCGAGGTGGAGCTCGCCCATGCCCTTGATGATGGTCTGGCCGGTCTCCTGGTTCTGCTCGGTGCGGAACGTCGGGTCCTCTTCGGCCAGCTTCTGGATCGCGGTGCCCAGCTTCTCCTGGTCGCCCTTCGTCTTCGGCTCGATGGCCACCTCGATGACGGGCGCGGGGAAGGTCATCGACTCGAGCACGACCTGCGCGCTCGGGTCGGACAGGGTGTCGCCGGTGGTCGTGTCCTTGAGGCCGATGACCGCGTAGATGTGACCGGCGGTGACGCTGTCGACCGGGTTCTCCTTGTTGGCGTGCATCTGGAAGATCTTCCCGATGCGCTCCTTCTTGCCCTTCGTCGAGTTGACGATGCCGGCGCCCGAGTCGAGACGGCCCGAGTAGACGCGGATGTAGGTCAGACGGCCGAAGAACGGGTGCGTCATGATCTTGAACGCGAGGGCGGAGAAGGGCTCGTCGGCGTCGGCGTGACGCTCGATGACCTTCTCCTCGTCCTTGACGTCGTGGCCCTCGACGGCCGGCACGTCGAGCGGCGACGGCAGGTAGTCGACGACCGCGTCGAGCATCGGCTGGACGCCGCGGTTCTTGAACGCGGAGCCGCAGAACACGGGGTAGATCTCGCTCGCGATGACCATCTTGCGCACGGCGCCCTTGATCTCGTCGACCGTGAGCTCCTCGCCGCCGAAGAACTTCTCGAGCAGCGCGTCGTCGGTCTCGGCGACGGTCTCGAGCAGGATCTGCCGGTACTCGTTGGCCTTCTCGACCAGGTCGGCCGGGATCTCCTCGATGGCGTACTTCGCGCCCATCTCCACGTCGCCCTTGGCGTCGCCGCGCCACGTGAGCGCGCGCATGTAGACCAGGTCGACGACGCCCTCGAACGAGGACTCCGACCCGATCGGCAGCTGCATCACGAGCGGCTTCGCGCCGAGGCGCTTGATGATCGTGTCGACGGTGAAGTAGAAGTCGGCGCCGAGCTTGTCCATCTTGTTGACGAAGCAGATGCGCGGCACGTCGTACTTGTCGGCCTGACGCCAGACGGTCTCCGACTGGGGCTCCACGCCCTCCTTGCCGTCGAACACGGCGACCGCGCCGTCGAGCACGCGGAGGTTGCGCTCCACCTCGACGGTGAAGTCCACGTGTCCGGGCGTGTCGATGATGTTGAGCTGGGTGCCCTCCCAGAAGCAGGTCGTCGCGGCGGACGTGATCGTGATGCCGCGCTCCTGCTCCTGCGCCATCCAGTCCATCGTCGCGGCGCCGTCGTGCACCTCGCCGATCTTGTGGTTGATGCCCGTGTAGAACAGGATCCGCTCGGTCGTGGTGGTCTTGCCGGCATCGATGTGGGCCATGATGCCGAAGTTGCGGACCTTCGAGAGGTCGGTGAGCACGTCCTGTGCCACGGGGGTTCCTTTCGGGAGAAATGCGGATGCGATGAGCGGGGCCGGGTCGCGGCCCCGCTCAGCGCGGAGCTGCTACCAGCGGTAGTGCGCGAAGGCCTTGTTCGACTCGGCCATCTTGTGCGTGTCCTCGCGGCGCTTGACCGCGGCGCCGAGGCCGTTCGAGGCGTCCAGGATCTCGTTCTGGAGGCGCTCGGTCATGGTCTTCTCGCGACGCGACTTGGCGTACGAGGTGAGCCAGCGCAGCGCGAGGGTGTTCGCGCGGTGCGGCTTGACCTCGACCGGCACCTGGTAGGTCGAGCCGCCGACGCGGCGGCTCTTGACCTCGAGGGTGGGGCGCACGTTGTCGAGCGCCTTCTTGAGCACCTGGACGGCGTCCTGGCCCGACTTCGTGCCGACGCCGTCGAGCGCGCCGTACACGATGCGCTGGGCGAGGTCCTTCTTGCCGTCGAGCAGGATCTTGTTGACGAGCTGGCTCACGATCTGCGCGCCGTACACCGGGTCGGCGACGACGGGGCGCTTCGGAGCGGGTCCCTTGCGAGGCATCTTCCTCAGCCCTTCTTCGCGCCGTAGCGGCTGCGAGCCTGCTTGCGGTTCTTCACGGCCTGGGTGTCCAGGGCGCCGCGGACGATCTTGTAGCGGACGCCGGGCAGGTCCTTCACACGGCCGCCGCGCACGAGCACCATCGAGTGCTCCTGCAGGTTGTGGCCCTCGCCGGGGATGTAGGCGGTCACCTCGACGCCGTTGCTCAGCTTCACGCGAGCGACCTTCCGCAGCGCGGAGTTCGGCTTCTTCGGGGTGGTGGTGTATACGCGGGTGCAGACGCCGCGCTGCTGGGGGTTCGCCTTGAGCGCGGGCGCCTTGGTCTTGACGACCTTCGGCGTGCGGCCCTTGCGCACCAGCTGCTGAATGGTGGGCACTACTGATTCTCCTTGTGCTGCACGGTGACAGCGATTGATGGAATGGTCTCGGCCATCGAGATCCGCCGTGCTCCGCGAAGCGCGGATCGAGCGGATATGCCGTGGGGGTGGGTCCTCGGAGAGGACCTGCGTCCCGTGCGCACGACGAAGCGCGCACACACGTGCCCCAGATTACCCCGGATGACCTGGCGCTCGCAAGGCGGCGCGGGCCGGTCGGGGCGCTGTCCGCTCAGGGCGGAGGCCGATCATCTGCTCCGGGGAGAAGCGCGAGCGCCCGGCCTGCGGAGGGCAGGCCGGGCGCTCGTGTGCAAGGGCGGAGGGAGTGCCCCGCACATCTGTGTCAGCCGTTCGAGGAGGTGCTCCCCGAGGCGGCTGTGGAACCGGCGGACGACGGGTCGCGGAGCACGTAGAGCGTGCCCGTCGCCGTCAGGGTGTAGACGCCGTCCTCGCCCGCCGTCTTCACGACGTTGTCGACGAGGATGAGCCGGCTGCCCTTCTGGATCGCCGACAGGAACGCCGACGTCTGGTCGCTGCCGCCCGTGACCGTGATGATCACCGGGATGGTGATGAGGTTGGACGAGCTGACGAGCGGATCGGTCAGCGGCGTGATGACATTCGTCTCCGTCGTCGTCGCTGCCGGAGCGGCCGAGGCGGAGGCCGACGGGGACGCCGACGCGCTCGCCTTCGGGTCGGCGGCGGCCGCAGCGGCTGCGGCAGCGGCCGGGTCGACCGGCGCGACGTAGGGCATCGGGTCGCCGAGCGACCAGGACTGCAGCTCGACGCCGTTGGCCGAGACCGCCGTCTCGAGCTCGCGCAGGAACCCGTCGCCGTCGACGCCCGGGGGCACCGACTTCTTCAGCTCCGCGAGCTGCGCGTTGAGGTCGGACTCCGAGGCCTTGTCCTTCTCGAGCTGCGCGACCTCGGCGGCGATCGCCGAGTTCTGCGCGTCGACGGTGGCCCGCTGCTCGTCGGCGGCCGAGGCCGCGGCGAGCGCCGGTGCGGCGCCGAGGAACCATCCGCCCGCGAGCAGCGCGCCGCAGACGACGATGGTGATGATCACCCAGATGCGGTTGTCGATCTTCACTTGTCCCCCTCCTTCTCCGGCGCGAACCGGTGCGAGTACGCCTTCTCGTCGATGTGCATCGTGAGCGACGCCGTGTACAGGCCGTCCGAGAGCGTGACGCCCTGCGGCGACGCGTCCGCGAAGCCCTTCACCTGCGAGAGCCCGGTGATCCAGGTCGGCAGCTCGGGCAGCGTGCTGGTCGTGGCGGTGATCGACACGGTGCCGATGCGCTCGCCCTCCAGCGGGATGATCGACTGTGGGTACGGCGTGAGCGCGTCCGCGGAGTCGACGGTGACGCCGGTGAGCGTCACGCCCGCCGGCAGGTGCGCCTTCAGGTCGGCGAAGAACGCGGCCCAGTCGATGTCGGTCGAGCCGCCCACCTTCTGCGCGGCCTCGGCCTGGGCGATCCAGGTCTTCGTGTTCTTGATGTCCTGGAGCTTGCCGAGGCGTGCCTGCTCGTTCGCCGTCTCCTGCTGCGAGGTGAGCAGCGAGGCCTGGGCGGCCATCGAGAGGTAGACGCTGCCGCCCACCCCGCCGATGGCGATGATCGCGACGGCGACGATGATCAGCCGCAGGCCGCGACGGACGCTCTTCTGCTTCTGCCCGATCGCGAGCTCCGGCGGGAGCAGGTTCGCCCGCGGCGCGATCGGCGAGATCGAGCCCGCGGCGTGGCCGCGGGTCGTGGCGACCTCGGTCGAGGGGGCGGCGGGTGCCGCCTCCTTCTTCGGCGCCTTCTCCTTCTGCTTGCCCAGCGGGCGGGTCAGGATGCTCATGCGCGCGCCCCGATCGCGAGTCCGGCCGCCACCGGGAGGCCGCCGGCCTCCGCCTTGAGCTGCGCCTGGTCGACGGTCTTGGCGACGGTGAGCCGCGTGGTGACATCCGGCACGCCGACGGGGATGCGGGTCGCCTCCGCCATGGCCTGCGGGAGGCCGGGCAGCTGCGCGCCGCCGCCGGAGAGCAGCAGCCGCTCGATGCGGGCGCCCTGGCGGGTGTTCACGTAGAAGCTCAGGGTGTTGCGCACGCTGTCGAGCAGGTCGGACGTGACCGCCGCGATCGTCTCGACGGCCGGTCGCCACTCCGGCGTGACCTGGGCGGTGGCGAGGCCGAAGCCGCGCTTGACCTGGTCGGCCTGGTGGCGCTCGATGCCGAGCTTCTGCACGAGCGCGGACGTGACGTCCTCGCTGCCCTGCTGCACGATGCGCACGAACTGCGGCACGCCGTCCTGCGCCACGATGACCGTGGTCATGGTCGCGCCGACGTGGACGATCGCGGCGGTGCCGCGGGCCTCCTGCGGTCCGAGCAGCGCGCGCACGATGGCGAAGGGGACCAGGTCGACCTCGACCGGGTCGAGTCCCGCCTCCTGCACGGCCAGCACGTTGTTGAGCACCGGCTCCTTGACCGCGGCGATCAGCAGGCCGTTGACGACCTCGCCGTTCTCCACGCGTCCGCCCGAGACCGGGTAGAAGTCGAGCAGGGCGTCGGCGACCGGCACGGGCAGGAGCTCCTGCACCTGGAACGGCAGCGACTCCTTGATCTGCGCGAGCGGGGCCTTCGGCACCGTCACGTCGCGGACCAGGACGCGGTGGTTGCCCATGCCGAGCACCACCTTCTTGGACTTGAACCCCGCGGCGGACCACAGCTGCTTCAGCGTGGATGCGAAGGTGCCCTGCTCGAGCACCTCACCCCGCTGCGCGGCCGTGGTGGCCACGTTCATGGCGTGATACCGCAGGAGTGTCGGACGACCCTTTCCGGTGTCCATCACTTCCGCAGCGCGGATCACGCCGTTCCCGATGTCGAGACCGACGACACTGGACGACATATGCTTCCCCCCTTGTTTTCGCTGCGTCAGCCGAGGCCGACGAGTCTGAGATAGCCGGCGGCCAGTGGCCCTCCGGCGAAGATCGATACCCAGGCGCCCGCGAGCATCCACGGCCCGAACGGGATGCCGCCCTTACGGCCGACCCGCTTCGCGAGGATCAGCGCCAGCGAGACGAGTCCGCCCAGCAGGAACGCGGCGAAGGCGCCGACGAGCAGCTGCGGCCAGCCGAGCCAGCCGAGGAACATCCCCAGCACGCCGGCGAGCTTGATGTCGCCCTCGCCCATGCCGCCGGACTTGGCGATGGCGAGGATGAAGTAGAAGACGAACATCGCCACGGCGCCGATGCCGGCGCGCAGCAGCGCGCCCCAGTCCCCCGACAGCGCGGAGGCGGCGGTGAGCAGCACGGCCGCGACCGCGTACGCGGGCAGCACGATCGCATCCGGCAGCCGGTGCACGTCGAGGTCGATGAGGGCGAGCGCGACGGTGATCGCCGCGAGGTAGAGGAACGCCACGAGCGTGACGACGGCGCCGGCCGTCGCCGCGCCGCCGGTCGCGGCCGAGATGCGCGGCGCGAAGGCGAGGGCGGTGCCGACGAACAGCACGGCGGTGAGCAGCTCGACGGCCGGGTAGCGCCACGAGATCGGCTCGGCGCAGTCGCGGCAGCGTCCGCGCAGCAGCAGCCACGAGAGCACCGGGATGTTGTCGTAGCCGCGGATCTCGGTGTGGCACTTCGGGCACGCGCTCGCGGGCCGCACGACCGAGAGGCCGGCCGGCACGCGGTAGACGACCACGTTGAGGAACGAGCCGATCGCGAGGCCGAACGCACCGCCGAGGACGGCGACACCGAGCGCGATGGAGGTCAGGGCGCTCATCAGACCGGGGTCCCGTCTGCCTTGAATGCGGCGGCGACCTCGACCTGGATGTTGATGCCGTAGGTCGTCTGGACCGGCTGCAGGTACTTCGGCGGGGCGGTCGCCTTGAGGCGGTCGTCGTAGCCGTAGTCCTTCGTGAAGCCCGTCTGGTACGAGCCGCCGTACGAGACGCCGACCGCGCCGCGCCACTCCTGGGCGATGGAGCCCTTCACCGTGAGGGTGCCGAGCTGCGCGCCGTAGCCGTAGTTCTGCACCTGGAACGTGCCGCCGTTGGAGGCGATCGCGGCCTGGATGGTCACGTTGGCCAGCCCGGAACGGGCGAGGAGCGTGCTCTTGCCGTTGCTCGTCGAGCAGCTGCCGTCGCTGAGCACCGAGGAGCAGCTGATCGGGTTCCACACCTGCACGGCGGTCTGGCCGACGAGGCCGAGGATGTCGCTGGTCGCGTCCGCGTAGAGGAGGTCGCCGGTCACGTAGAGGAAGTTCTGGGCCCCCACCGTCAGCGCGCCGTCGAACGTGCCCTGCACGAAGGCGTCGCCGTTGCGGCAGCCGTAGTACGAGGCGGCGCCGTCGCTGCCGGTGTTCTCGTTGGTCGCCGGGTACGTCATGCCGTTCTTGTTCGTCAGTCCGTTGCCGTAGGTGGTGACGGTCTTGCCGCTGACGATGGTCGTCTTCGTGCAGAACGTCGCGGACGACGGGGAGGTCGGCTGGTCGGTCGGCGCCCACCAGTTCGGGTCGGTGTTCGTGTTGAGCAGGCTCGAGGGCACGGACTGCACGTAGACGAGGTTGTTCGCGGGCACCTTGACCTTCGCGCCGGTGGTGCTCTTGAGCGCGGACAGGGCGCCGCACTGGGCCGACGCGTCCTTGCCGGTCATCTTGCCGTCGGCGGCGATCGCGACCTGGGTCGCCTTCGTCCACGGCGACCAGACCGTCATGTAGCCGACGCCGCTCTCCTGGGTGAACAGGATCTGCGTCGGGCCGGTGTAGAGGCAGCCCGGGGTCGTGCCGGCGACGTCGTAGCGCGTCTCCTGGATCATCTTCGAGTTCGTCTGGGGCAGCGTGAACGTCTGCACGTTCTCCGGCTGCGGGTTCGACGACGAGGCCTGCTGGAAGTTCGCGTTCTTGCAGGTCGTGCTCGGCTTCTTGTACACGCCGTTGGCGGCGGTGGACTGCACCTGGCGCTGGAAGGTCGCACCGCAGATGTAGAAGGAGTCGTTCGTGCGGACCGGTCCGCGCAGGATGTCCTTCTCGATGAACTGCACCTGCTTGCAGGCCTTGTTCGCGTCGTAGTCGCTGTCGGTGACGTGCTGCGAGACGCAGAGCTTCGAGCTGTTGCTCGCCATGGTCTCGCCGGTGATGGCCGGATTCGACGACTCGTAGTCCGTGAAGTAGAGGTAGTCGATGAAGCCGGTGCCGCGCAGCGAGGCGACGAGCGACTTGACCTGGTTGTTCATCTTGCCGGTCACGCGCACCTTGAGCGTGCCCGTCGCGGCGAAGTTCGAGTTGTCGACCTCGTAGCGGAAGAACTCGGAGCCGTCGCTGTTCGGCACCTCGGCCCAGGTGCCGCCCTTGGTGATGCCGAAGGCCGGGTTGCTCTTGGTGCCGGAGAAGACGCTCGTGCCGGTGAACGCAGTCGTGACCCCGTAGTTCCAGTACTGGTTGTCGGTGGTGATGCGGCTCTGGTAATCGGCGAGGCCGGCGTAGGCGGCGGCGGACGCGTTCGCGCCGTCGCGGTCGGTGCCGGACTTCACCGCGCCGGAGGTGCTCAGCGAGAGCCCCGTCGCGATCATGACGGTGAGCACCATGCCCATGAGGATGACGGCGGCGAGCGCCACGCCTCGGTCGTCGCGCCGGATGCGGCGCAGGATGGTCGTGATCATGAGCCGTCGTACGCTCCAGCCTGGCCGACATTGAGCAGGGCGATCACCGAGCTCAGGTGCGAGTTGCCGGACGCGCCGGCCGTCTTGGAGCCGAGCTCCAGGTTCACCGACACCGACGAGAACGCGGCCGGGTCGGTCACGGCGTCACCGCCGGAGTTGAGGAACGTGAACAGCGGCGGGCCGTCGCTCGTGGGCGAGGCGATGGGGCCGCCGAGCACGTTCTTCGTGCTGACCGTCGAGAACGTGTAGTAGCCGTTGACCGGGGCGTTCGCCGCCCAGACCTCCTGCACGAGGTTGCCGTTCGCGTCGAGCGAGAAGCGCACCTTCTGCGGCGCCGCCGTCGTGTCCTTGAGGTTCACGTAGGCGTAGAAGATGACCTCGGTCGGCTTCGCGGTGTCGAAGGCGGGCAGCGGGCTCGTCTGCGTCGAGATCGGGTACGGCGTCGCCGCGTGGAAGTACCGCGAGAACTGCGCCATGATGTTCGCCGCCGGGCGCGTGTTGCGATCGGCGAGCGCGGCCGTGTTCATGCCGCGGGTCGTCGAGATCAGCATCCCGCCGAGCATCGCGAGGATCAGCAGTCCGAGGGCGGCCGCGACCATGACCTCGACGAGCGTGAGGCCGGCGTCGCTGCGGCGCACGCGGCGGGCGAGGCGGATCACGAGACCACCGTCCGCGGGTCGAGGGTGACGGTGTTCGGGAACAGCGGGTAGAGCAGCCCGGGGTTGACCTGGCCGCGCCCGGTGATGGTGATGTTCGTGCCGAGGCTCGCCAGGTCGAAGATGTTCTTCTTCAGCTCGCCCTTCTTGTTGCTCGTGTAGATGCTCCAGGTGCCGTAGGGCAGGGCGATGGTCGCGGTCGTCTTGAACGGCGTCGGGAAGGCGAGCGTCTGCTTCGCCTGGCATCCGGGGTCGCCCTTGCCGGACGCCGTCGACGTCACCGCGGTGACGTAGTCGCCACCGCCGCTGAGCCCGGTGATCGTGACGGTGCCCATCGGCACGGAGGTCGACGGCGCGGTGGTGCCGGCCTGCGCCGCGACCGGCGTCGGCGCGACGCCGATGGCGCCGTCCGTGTCGGGGGTCTGCCAGGCGCCGGGGTACGGGCTGAGGCAGCTCGCCGTGCCGCTGCCGGGCACGTAGGCGCCGCCGACGATGCCGTAGCCGTCCTGCCACGGGTAGGCGTTCACGCCGGCCGGCGCACCGGCGAACGTCGACACGCCCGAGGTGGGGTTGACGAAGCTGACGGCCATGTCCGGCGTGACGGCGGCCGGATAGGTGAGCGGGAACGTCGCCGCCGTGTCGTAGCTGAAGTTGACCATCGTGTTCTGGCCCGCCTTGATGACGACGTTGCCGTTGACCGAGGGGTCGGCCTGCTTGAAGTCGATGCCGCCGGCGCGGGTCGCGGTGACCTTGTAGGTGCCCGGCGTCGCTTTGAGGCCGAAGGAGCAGCCGTCGCTGTCGGTCGCGGACGGGGCGGTGGTCAGCGCGGTGGCGCCGCCGCTGACCGGGCTCATGGTGATCGTGACGCCCTGCTGCGGCGAGCCGTCGGCGCCGATGATCGAGACGATGATCGTGCCGGTCGTGTCGGTGTTGAGGTTGCTGATCGGCGCGATGGACGTGGCCATCGTCACCTTCTGCAGGTCGGAGTTCGAGTTGAGCCGCCAGGAGACGGTGTCGACGACGCTCTTGTAGGCGAGCGTGCCGGTGCCGGTGCCGCAGGCGCCGAGCTTGCCGTTGGTGTCGGCCCAGTTGACCACGCGCTCGAGGGCGTAGGTCGTGCCGCCGACGCTCTGGTAGGTCGGCGTCGACGTCGACGTGACCTGGAGGATGCCGTCCTTCGTGTTGAGGGCGCGCATGCGGAGCGAGTCGAGGTCCTGCGTGGCGAGGGACAGTGCCGTCTCGCGAGCGCGGGTGTGCTGGGTCTGCACCAGCGTGGAGGTGAGGCTGTAGGCCACGCACGTGGCGAGGATCGAGAAGACCATGAGTGCGACGATGATCTCCGCCATCGACAGGCCGGCGTCGCCGGTCCGGATGCCGCGGAACGCGGTGCGGATTCGCTGCTGGATCGACATGGTCCCCTCCCCCCGAAGGTTGCTTGCCTGGTGTTCCCGGACTGCGGGTCCGGATCCGTGGAGAGCGGGGCGCCGGTGGGAACCGGCGCCCCGCTCAGAGGCGGCTAGATCAGCCGATGGTGCAGGGCGTGGAGCTGACGCCGAGGGTGTCGGTCGCGTAGAACTTGTTGCTCGTCGAGGACTCGCCGATGATGCAGAAGGCGCCCGAGGTCGCGTTCGCGGTGACGGGGCCGTAGGAGAGCTTCACGGTGTCGGTGCCCATGGTCGCGCCCGCGTCGGCCCACTTCGGGGTCGTCGGCAGGGTGGTGGCGCCGGCGAACTTGGTCGGCAGCGAGCCGTTCGAGGTCTGCAGCGAGACGACCGCGGTCTTCAGGCTGGCGAGGTCGGACTTGACGCCCGAGTCCTTGGCGTTGTTCTGCACACCCACGTAGACCGGGATGGCGATGGCGGCGAGGATGCCGATGATGATGACGACGACGAGCAGCTCGATGAGCGTGAAGCCCTTGTCGCCCTTGCGGATCTTGTCCATGCGGGCGGCGAGCGCCTCCATGATGCGGGTCATGATGGGTCCATTTCTTCTTCGTTGTGATGGATGTCCGAGCCGTTCCCCCAAACGGTGCGACCCGACAGATATGAAGTTATTCAGTGCATTCCCGGCGCGGAATCCCGCGTCCGGGGGTGAAACGGTGGTACGGCTGACCCCACTTGGAGGGGTCAGCAGCCGCCGGCGACGACGCCGTCGGACTGCGTGATGTGGAACGAGTTCGTCGTGACGGCGGTGGCCTGGATGCAGAACGAGGTCATGGTCGGCGTGCCGCCCATGAAGGCCACCGACGTGGTGGTGCTCGGCGTCAGCGTGTAGCCGTACTTGGCGAGGCCGGTGGTCGCATTGGCGTCGAACGTCGGCGTGGCGCCGTTCGTGCCCTTCGTCGTCCAGTAGCTGATGAGCGCCGTCTTCGCGTGCTCGAGATCCGTCCTCGCGCCGGCCTCCTTGGAGCCCTGCTGGCCCATGAAGTAGACCGGGAACGCGATGGCGGCCAGGATGCCGATGACGATGACGACCACCAGCAGCTCGATGAGCGTGAAGCCGTCGTCCCGGGTCCCCACCCGGGCCTTGATGATTCTCTGCATTGCGAACTCCTCCCCAGGAAGTCCGGGCCCCTCGCGGGGCGGTGGTCAGCCGCCGACGGCACCTGCGATGCTGAAGATCGGCATGTAGAGCGCGACGATCATGCCGCCGATGATGACGCCCAGGAAGGCGATCATGAGCGGCTCGATGAGGCTCGTGAGGGCCTTGGTGCCGGCCTCGACCTCGTCGTCGTAGAAGTCGCCGATCTTCGTCAGCATGATCTCCAGCGCACCCGAGTCCTCGCCGACCGCGACCATCTGCGTGACCATCGGCGGGAAGACCTTCTCCTCCGACAGCGGACCGGCGATCGACTTGCCCTGGCGAACCGACTCGGCGACGGCCTTGGTGGCCTTCTCGACGACCCAGTTGCCGGACGTCTCGCCGACGATGACGAGCGCCTGCAGGATCGGCACACCGGCGCCGATCATGTTGGCCAGGTTGCGGGCGAAGCGCGCCACCGCGATCTTCTGGAACAGGCTGCCGAAGACCGGGAGCCGGAGCTTGAGCGGGTCGACCTTGGAGCGGACCGCCTCGGTGTTCTTGTTGACGCGCCACCACATCGAGAACGCGATGATCAGGACCACCGCGGTCGGCACGACCCAGACCATGTTCTCGGAGAGGGTCACGAGCAGCTGCGTCGGCGCCGGCAGCTCCTTGCCGAGCCCCTCGAACATGTTCTTGAAGATCGGGACGATGAAGATGAGCATGATCACGACGGCGAGCAGCGCGAGGATCAGCACCATCACCGGGTAGGTCAGCGCCGACTTGATCGTCGCCTTGAGCTTCGACTCCTTCTCGAAGTTCGTGGCGATCGAGTCGAGCGCCCCCTCGAGGAAGCCGCCGGCCTCGCCGGCGCGGATCATGTTGATCATGATCGGCGGGAAGTCGGTCGGGTGCTTGAGCATCGCGTCCGACAGCGCGGAGCCGGACTCCACCTCGCGCGTGACCTGCTGCAGGATCGAGGCGAGCTTCTTGTTCTCGGTCTGCTCGCCGAGGATGCTCAGCGTCTTCAGCATCGAGAGGCCGGACGAGATCATCGTCGCCATCTGGCGGCTGAAGATCGCGAGCGACTTGAGGTCGACGCCCTTGCCGAAGCTGCCGAACGAGATGTCGCGGTTGAGGCCGGTGCCGCCGAGCGACTCCTTCACCTCGACGGGCGACAGCCCCATGAGGCGCAGCTTCTCGACGGCGGCGCCCTCGCTGGAGCCCTCGAGGCGCCCCTTGACGATCTTGCCGTCGGCGTTGCGCGCCTTGTACTCGAACGAGCGGGCGGTTGCGGTTGCGGCAGCCATCAGTACTGCGCTCCGTTCTGCTGGGCCATGTGGGCGTCCATCTCGGCGTCGAAGCTCGAGAACGACGGACCGTCGGTGCTGTTCATGTCGACGCGGGTGATGAGGCGCTCGAGCGTCTCCGGGTCCTGCGCCTTCTCCATCGCGACGGCGCGGGTGATCGCGCCCTCGTTGACGAGATCCGCGAGGGCCTGGTCCATCGTGTGCATGCCCTGCGCGCTGCCGGACTGGAGCATCGAGGTGATCTGGTAGGTCTTGCCCTCGCGCACGAGGTTCGCGATGGCGGGCGTGGTGAACATGACCTCGGTCGCGACCGCCCGGCCCTGGCCGCCGGCCTTCTTCACGAGCGTCTGGCAGACGACGCCCTGGAGCGTCGCCGAGAGCTGCGTGCGCACCTGGTCCTGCTGGTGCGGCGGGAAGACGTCGATGACGCGGTCGATCGTGGTCGGCGCGGACTGCGTGTGCAGCGTGGCGAACACGAGGTGGCCGGTCTCGGCGGCGGTCAGTGCGATCGAGATGGTCTCGAGGTCGCGGAGCTCGCCGATGAGGATCACGTCGGGGTCCTGGCGCAGCACGTGCTTGAGCGCGTTGCCGAAGCTGTGCGTGTCGCGGCCGACCTCGCGCTGGTTGATCAGCGACTTCTTGTTGTTGTGGAGGAACTCGATCGGGTCCTCCACCGTGACGACGTGGTCGCGTCGGGTCTCGTTGACGAGGTCGATCATCGCCGCCAGCGTGGTCGACTTGCCGGAGCCGGTCGGGCCGGTGACCAGGACGAGGCCGCGGGGCAGCGTGGAGAACCAGCCGACCTCGGGCGAGATGCCGAGCTCCTTCAGCGTCTTGATGCGCGTCGGGATGATGCGGAAGGCGGCGCCCATGGAGCCGCGGTCCTGGTAGTAGTTCACGCGGAAGCGCGCGTTGGCGTTGAGCGTGTACGCGTAGTCGAGCTCGAGGTGCTCCTCGAAGCGCTCGATGAGCTTCGGCGAGAGGAGCGAGTAGAGCGCCTTCTTCACCATGCCGCGATCCCAGACGTCGGCGCCGGCGATCGGGCTGAGGCCGCCGTCGACGCGGAGCATCGGCTGCGCGTTCGAGGAGATGTGGAGGTCGGAGGCGCCGGTCAGCAGCACCTGCTGGAGCGCCGCGATGAGGTCTGCGTCCGGCTCGCCGCTGCTCGGGTTGAGGTCGGAGACGTCTTCCTCGTCGACCGGCGCGGCGGTGGCGGGCACGGCGAGCGCCGGCTCCTCCACCGGGGCGGCCGGGGCTACCGGGGCGACGGGCGCCGCCGCGACGGGCGCGGCGACCGGCTCGGCGACGGGCGCTGCCGCGACGGGTGCGGCAG